>NZ_CP102277.1:1533211-1839854 GCF_025149785.1 Coprococcus comes ATCC 27758
GTCATTAAGCTGATGCTCCCGGTTACATGATTTCCATGAGCATGCTTGCGGTTGGAATGATGAGCGGGGGAAGGATGAGGACGAGCACGGCGATCAGGAAGAAGACCAGCGGGACAGCCATCTTCGTCGAGAGCTTGTTGATCTGCGCGGTCAGCGCATCGTAACGCGCTTTGCGTGCAAGCTTTGCCTGCGATTCGAGGACGCCTGAGATCGAGGTACCCTTTCTGGTCGCCTCGATCAACGCCGCGCAGAAATATCCCATGAGCGGCGAATCGCATCGGCGGCGCATATGGTCCAGGGCATCTACGCGGGACACGCCGAGGTGCGAGATCTCCATATCGGTACGCGCGAACTCGTCTGCCAGCGGACCGAGGGCCTTGTTCTCGGCAAGCTGCCTGAATCCACGCTCCACGAGCACGCCGGCTGAGACGGAAATGGTGAGCAGTTCAAGTGCCGGTGGCAGATAGCGATCGATCTCTTCGCCGCGCGTCTTTCCCGCATGCGACAGCCAGACTCCGCAGACCGCCCATCCGCCGACGGCGCCGATGATTCCGACTAGGAGTGCCATCGCGATTCCGTATCCGCCCACGAGGGCGGCACCGGCGAGCATGATGGCGGTGAAGATCGTGATCCCGAGGGAGATGGCACGCCAGGTCGATGGGGTTATCTTTAACCCTGCCAGGTCGAGCTTGTCCTGCAGCTCTCGGGATTCCGACAGCTTGAGCGGGATGACCTTTTCGAACGCCTCTCCGGCGCGGTCGATTGCCTCGGCGATCTTCATGCGCTGCGTCGGTTTGGCGTGCATCCCCTTACGGGCGGCGATGGACATCCTGGCGCGCGCCAGCGGCTTGCGGAAGGGCTCGCCGGCGAGAACATAAGTCATACCGCCGGCAGCACAGGCGAACAGGAGCACGAGGAGATATTGGATATTCATTTCGATTGGCTCCTATTCCACGTCGATGTCTGCCATTTTGTAGATGATGACGGAGCCCGTTGCCGCAAATAGCACCACGACGATCAGCACGGGAATGCCGAGCGGGTCCTGCGTATAGAAATCATATGCCTGCGGAATGCCGACCATGATGATTGCGAACAGGATGAGCAGCATCACGATAAGCGCCTTCATGGATGCGATTACAGATGACGTCTCCGACTCGATATGCCGACGGAGCGACAACCGGGCGTCGATGGTGTCTCCGATGCGCTCGAGCGAGTCAGCCAGCGATCCGCCAACCTCCTTGTGCGAAGCCACGGCGGCCTGCAGGAGGACAAGGTCCTTGCTGCCGGTTCGTTTCGCCATGTCATCGAGCGCGGCGACGATATCGCCATCGATCTGCATTGCGCCGGCACAGGCCAGGAGCTCGGATTTCAGAGGGTCGTCTGAATTCTCCCCGACAGAGCGCAGGGCTCTTTCAATCGAGGATCCGGCACGCATGTTTTCCGCGACCATGGGAAGCGACCGCGCCAATTGCTCATCGAATCGTGCTTTTCGGCTCTTTCCGCGGGAACGAACCCACAGCTCGGCAATCAGGGGCCCGATGAGGGCGAAACCGATTCCGATAAGTCCAAGGGCCATGAATCCGATAAGGGCACCCGCTCCCGCGAGCAAGACGAGGAGGAGAATCCACGTCTTGCCATTGACTTCGATACCGGCTTCCGCAAGACGCGGAAGGGGCGTGGGAACTTTTTTGTCCTTATCGTCCGACTCGCCGGTTCTAAGGGCAGTCGAATTCCTCATGCGGCGTACATCGCCGGCAGCCGACAGCCCGCAGAACAGGGAGTAGAGGCCGACGGTGATGGAAAGCAATAGGAAGAAAACGCTCAGCATCATGATGATGACGGCAGGTTCCATTACCAGACACCGCCTTCGAACCAACGGGGGTCGTATTCCGCGTCCGCGTCGAGGATCTTTTCCTTTAGACGCGCCGGCTGGTATCCAGTGGCGACATGCCTGCCGTTTTCCGGCGAGCCCTCCCAGTGGAACAGTTCGTTGCGGGTCACGTTACCGTCGGAAAAGCCCTCGACGGCCGTGATGGACTCGATACGGCGGTAGCCGCCCCTCCAGCGCTTCACCTGCACGACGACATCGATCGCGGCACCGATCTGGCGGCGGATCGCCTCCATGGTCATGTTGCCCTGGCTCTTCAGGATCATGTTCTCGATACGCGTGAATGCACCGGCGCAGTCGTTCGCATGGATCGTCGTGAGCGATCCGTCGTGACCTGTCTGCATGGCCTGAAGCATCTCGTAAGTCTCATCGTCACGGCACTCGCCGACGACAATACGGTCGGGACGCTCACGGAGTGCGCCGACCAGGAGCTCATGCATCGTAAACTCGCCCTTGCCCTCTGAGTTCGGTGGGCAGGCGACGCGAGGGATCACGATGCGCTGTTTCAGCTGCAGTTCTCGCGTATCCTCGATGGTCACAACGCGCTCGTTATAGCCGATGAAGGCGGAGAGTGCGTTCAGCATCGTGGTCTTACCGGAACCGGTGCCGCCGGAGATGATGAAGTTCGCACGGGCCTTGACGGCCGATTTGAGGAACATGTACATAGGCTCGCTCATGGCACCGCGCTCCAGCAGGTCCTCAGCGGTTAGCTTGTCCTTGCTGAATTTACGGATATTGAGCGACCAGCCGTTGGGGGAGACCTTCGGGTGGGCTGCGTGCACACGGGAGCCATCGGCAAGGGTGGCGTCCATCTCGGGAAACGAATCGTCGCAGCGGCGGTTCGCCTCCTCGGCGATACGTCCGATAAGCCGACCGACCTCATCATGCGAGACAAGGTCGATACCGGGGCAATCGACGATCTGGCCGTCCACTTCGGCGCGGGCGACCGGCGTGATAAATGTTCCATTCGGCTCGACGCCGACGGGATCGATGAAGATCTCGGCGACCTTGGGATCGTCCTGCAAAGGCTGAAGGGGACCCAGACCGATGAAATCGTCAATGGTGCTTTTGATGATGTAGCCGATCCAGTTTTCGTCGGAGATACCGAAATCGGCGCACACTTCATGGGCGACACTGTCGATCTGGGCCGGAAGCGCCTGACGGTCGATCGCGCCGCCGTCGGCCATGGTCACGCCGAGCAGGTCGCGCATCTCCTGGCGGATGCGCTCCTTGATCCTGAAAATGGTTTCGTCTGCCATGGGCTACTCACCGCTCTCGGTGGTATCGGCAGAAGAGGGCAGGGTAAGGGTAAGGCCACCGGCGGTACGGATCTTACCTGCCTGCTCGGGCGTGACTTCGAGCGTCACGGTGCTATATCCGTCGGAGGAGCCGCTACCGGAGCTGAAGTTGCCGTCGAGGGCTGCGATGCGTACGGAGTCGGCGATGACGGTGAACCCATCGCCGCCGAGGGAGCCGTCGTTGGGCTGGATGACCTTGACCCTGTCGTTTACACGGAGCATGCCGCCCATGCCGGACTGGGCATCGACGGAGATGGTCACGGCCTCCATGCCGTCCCCGATCGCGGCGGCAAGGGACTCAGGGTTGTCCTTACCGGCAGTCGATGCATTGGTGAGCTGGGAGCCCTTGGCGATGTACTGGGTTGCGACGCGACCGACGGGAGTCTTGGAGGAGTCGTCGATATCCTTCTTGGTGATTGCGCCGTCCGCCACCGTGCTGTTCGGGACGGAGACGAAGGCAAGGTCGCTTGCGGAGATCTCGTCGCCGGCGTGGATGGTCTTCGTGGCTGCGACGACTTCGGTGGTGCCGGAGAACGCTTCTGCGATTCGATTGTTGGCGTCGATCTCCGATACGACGGCGACACCTCCCGCGAGGACGGCGATGACAGCGAGGCCGGCGGTGACCTTCTGCAGGCGGGAGACCTTCACGGCGATCTTCTCCATGCCCGTGAGGTTCGGAGCATTGGGGGACGTGGCGCCGCGGCGGCCGGCTGCCTTCTTTTGGGCTTTCGCTGCCTTGGCTTCTTCTTTGGCCTTCTTCTCGGCCTTGCGTTCGGCACGGGACGGCTTCGATGGCTTTGCAGGCTTCTCGCGCTTCTTTTTCGGCTCCTGTTCCTCAGTAGGTTCAGAATCGGTAAAGAAGCTGGAGGACTCCATCTCGTTGACGGGAATGTACTTGTCGGTCTCCTGTGGGGGATTATACGGAAGGGGCGAGGCCTGATGGTACGCGGTTTCCGGTTCTGGCTGGGATGCGGTGGCATCCTGCGCCGGAAGCGTGGCAGTCGTGTCGGGTGCCGGCTGGCGATACGGATTCACGGCAGGGGAGGGCTGGTCGTAGACCGGATGCGGCTCGGATGCCGATGCAACCGGGACATATGCAGGCGGATCATAGGGGGCGGGGTGCTGCACTGTAGGTGCCTGAGGGCGCTGCGGAACCGTCTCTTGAGCCTTCTCGGCAACCGTATCGGGCGTCGGTGCGGCATATGCCGGCATAGCCGTAACCTGCGGCTGATAGCAAGGTGCGACAGCCGCGACCGGCGCCTGCTGGGACATGCCCGGCTGGCTGGCGGCTTGAGGTGCTGGAGACTCGGGCTGCGGAGCCTGTGCAGTCTGCGCGTCCTGCATCGCCTTGTAGGATGCGGCGTGGAGATTCGCGATCAGGGCGGCTGCATCGCCTGCCGAAAGCTCGCCTGAACGGACTTTCGCGAGGATCGCATCGGTATCGTTGGTGTCTGGCATGGTGTTCCTTTCTCGCTTTCCTATGTAGAGATGCCGTCAGACACGCGGCATAGCAAAAGGATATCAGGCATTGGCACATGATGTCGCCTGATATCCTTTCATTTTAGCTCATTGGGAAGGCTATTTATTGTTCGTTGCCTGGTTGACGGCTGTTTTCATCTCGTCGATCACTTCTTGCGGAAGCTCTTTCGTAGACGTGTACTCCTCGTATTCAGGAGTGTCCGAACCGGCTTTGAAGGAATACTTTCCGTTACCCGAATCCGCCGGTCTCCATGCCTTTCCCGCAGTGTAGGGGACGGCATGTGCCGTGACGTGCGATCCGATGGGGATATTGAAATCTCCGAGCGAATAGGTCGCAAAGTATCCTTTCAAGGACGATTTCGTCTGGATGCCCCAGGCCCACGCGCGTTTGCTCTGGGGGATGGCCGAGGAGGGGGCTTCATAGAACCAGACCTCGACTTCGCCGTTGAACCCGTTGGCACGCAGGGACTTGACGGCCGCGGTCGCGATTGCGAGACCGGGGTCATCGGAGTTCTTCGCGACAAGGAGGTTCTGCGACGCCATGGTGGCGTCCCTGGCTGCGGAGCAGTCATTTGTCTGGGCGTTCTGCTGGTCGAGGGCTGCGGAGAGCTCGAATGCGAAGCCGAGTGCAATGAGGAGTACGAGCATGATGATGACGTTCAGGATGTTGATTGCGCCGGATTCGCTGCGGACGCGCGTCATCGCGACACCTCCATTTTCTCGGAAACCGGGACCTCCACTTTGATCGTTTTCGACATCTTGATACCGTCGAAGCTGCCGACCGAAATCAGGGTCGGGATTTTATAGTCGACGGTCGATTCGAGAAGCGCCGTGGTGCTTGATTTCGAGATGGTCGTGATTCCCGTGGAACCGGTATCGGTGACGGTGGCCTCATCGGACCTGTCCGAATAGGAGACCTTGGAGTTCGTCACGGTGATGTTGTCCTTGACGATACCCGGCGTGTTCGATGCGAGTTCGTCCTTTACCGCCTGATTTACATTTCCGGATGCGATTGCGGCGGAGAAATCGGACTTCATCGCGGCCGACTCGATTGCGGCGCTCATCGCGGTGCCCTCATATGCTATCAGGCAAACTTGGATAAGACAGAATGCGAGGACGATGAGCATGGGGAGGACGATGGCGGCCTCGAGGACTTCCGAGCCTCTTTCAGAATGGGTCCTTACCACGAGGACGCACCTCCTTCCACCGTTGCATCCTTTAACTCCACGGCGTTGGATTCGATCGTCATGCCGCCTCCGAACCCTCCGGCGGCATAGATCGCATCGCCGAGGACGGTCTGTGGCTGGATGGTCACGGATACGGTCGCGGTGCATTTCCGGGTGGAGACATTCGACTCCCTGTCCGTATAGGACGATCCGTTTGAATCGGGAATCCGGTGCGTGTACGCTTCCCTCTCGGCATCCGAGACATCTGTCTCGATCTTCATGTTTTCAGCGAAAAAAGAGGAGGCGGCATTTACGGCCGCCTCCTTAGCTGATGAGGCATCGCCGCTGGGGTTTACGGCGAGCTCTCGGGCGGCTGCATGGGCGGCGTTGTCGACAGCGGTTGTCGCCGCCGAAATCTGGCCGAATTCCATGGCAGCCATGGCAAAAATCAGGAGGAACGGGACACCGAGCGCAAATTCGATGATTGCGGCGCCCGATTCGGACTCCGGTTTCTTGAAGATGCCTTTCACGTCCAGTTCCTCCTTGGTTGCACATTTCTCGATTCTCGAAACAAATACCTTAGTAGTATGGTATTATGCTATCAGAGAGAAAGGAGGTTGACTACTTGCCAACGCCGTTGATCGAGGTATTGGCAGCGTTGCGGGCAGACTCGAACCAGGAGGAGATGGAGTTGCCAGTCTTGGTCATCTGCTTCTGCATCTGGTTGCCGAAGGCGATCAGAGCAGCGCCGATGATGACGGCGACAATGGCAACGATGACGTACTCGACGGTGTCGGCGCCGCCGGCGATCTCACCGGCATAGACGCGATTGCGGATAGAATTCATGGGATTTCTCCTTCCTTTGTGTCCATTCGGACGGTTGCAAAGACTCTATTCTCAGTTGTTCCTCGCAGATCGGCTACTCCTAACTTCTCTGCGGGGGACAGCGGGATAGACTGCTACATGATACACCCAAGGGGCACGCCGGTGCAAAGCCAGACGAGCAGGAAAGGCCCCATGGGTACGCGGCTTTTAAGGGTGATCTCTTTCGCACGGTAGCGGGGGATGTAGTTGGCGAGCATGGCGATGCACATCGCGCCCATGCCGTATACCGTGCCGTGGAACCCGCATGCCGTCGCGATCGCCGGGACGAGCCTGCGATCGCCGGCACCGACTGCATCGGCGCCGCCGGTGATGCGGAAGAGATGGTTGGTGATGGCGAAAATCGCATAGATACCCACACCGCACAGCAGGTTGCCGATCAATCCGCTTACACCGCCGTGCCCGAACGCCGTAAGTACGGCGAGAGGGTATGTGGCGATAGACAGGCCGAAGGGCAGAACGCGTGAGCGCTGGTCGCACATCGCGCCGACTGCCGTGACGAGAATCGAGGTAATCCCGCCGAGAAGAAACAGCAGCGGGGAGTGGAGGTTGCCGGTCATCCCGACATAGCAGGTCGCGGCGGTACCGAGACCGACGGCAAGGGAAAGCATGGCGGAGGTCATCTTGGAGACCGGTGCGACGTAGCGGGCACGGTACTCCTCGACGGTCTCATAATCATCGAGATTCACGCCATCTGGCATGCGGCTACCCGTCTCGATAAGCGCCTCGACTTTCTCACGCATGAGTTCCTTGGTGCGGACGAGCCTCATGGCATCGAGCCACCAAATCGCAAGGTCCCGTTCCTCGCGTTTCTCGGCGCGTTTGCTCGGTTCGCGGTCTGGATTCTCCACCTTGAACTTCTTGTAGACTTCAAGGTTCTCATCCCACCAGGAAAGGATCGCATCGCGCTTGCGGCCCAGGATGCGCCCGCTGATGGCTGGGAGGGCGAGGCTGCACACGCAGCCCGTCAAGCCGCCTGCGGCGATTGCCGCGACAGGTGACTTTGTGAGCATGCCGAGTGCGATAGTGAGGGTTTCGCTCGCAGCGAGGACGGCGACAGGCGTCGCGTCATATGCCTCCCCACAAGAGGGCTTCATGGTTTCATTCATAAACACGCACTTTCCTTTTGGTATTTCTCTTGGGCTATTATACCGACTTCGTCTCATAATTCAATGAGCAGATGTCGCGAAATCATTTCTTATTTTCCTTTCTCATCGGTTCCCTTCTTTGTCGGTATGGGTGGATATCAATCCTACCGAAATAGAGATGGGGTGAAGTGGTAGAATCTTACAAAAGCAACCCTACGGTTTATAGAGTAGAAAGGGCAACCATGGGACAGGACTTCACAAAAGGCCTGAACGTATGCATCGGAAACTACGGTTACTACAACGAGGGTAGCCTTCACGATGCATGGATCACCTTGCCGAAGACGGAAGCTGAGATTCGGGACTTTCTCCATCTCAACCAACTGCAGGATTCACAGCATGAGGAAATCTATATCTCTGATTATGATGGCATTCCCTTCGGCACGAGGCTGCTCTTTAACGAGTTTTGCCATCTCGAGGACTTGAACCTGCTTGCGAAGCAGCTCGTCACGGCAAACCCGGCCGATCTGGAGAAGGTGGGCGCATGGATTCAGGCGAATGACACTCCTGAAAGTCTTGTTGGGCTTATGAATCTCATCGAACAGGCCGACGACATCCCATTTTACAGCTGGGGATACGATGGTGCTTACGACAAGGATGAGTTCGGTAATATGATCTATACCACGATGTCACCGGAGAGAAACTACGGGTACGAGATGGTTGAGCAGAATGAGGAACTGAAGCATATCCTCGACAGTTCGAGCCAGATTGAAAGTGCCTTTGACTATGAGAAATACGGACGGGCTTACACCGAAGGTGGCGAAGTCACCGTTCTTGAGGACGGCTATATCGATAACTGCGCTGACGGACCGGACGAAGATTATTATGACCGTGACGAGTTGGTTTCCCTTATCGGCGACCGTTATGATGCGCAGTATCCTGCGGGCTCGTCCAAAACGGCGGACCGCAGCCTGGGACATAAACAGGAAGTCAGCCGCAATGCCTCCGAATTGCTCAATGACGGGAAACAGGCTATGGAGACTCCATCCCAGGAGCATTAACCGGAGAAAGGCATATGGAGCCATACCGGGAAAGTCCCTTGCACGGATTAACGTGCGGGGGACTTTCTCTCTTTAGGAAGATCGGTCTTTGTGCGTTCAGCGTCGAGCCGTTGATGACCGGCCTTGCATTTGACGGCTTTGGAATTCAGACCTTGTTGCATCTTGAATCCAACGGCATCGAGGATTTCCTGTTCCGTGCACCGTGAGACATCGGAAACGGCGGCGACCGTCGCGCCGCATCCCGGAAGTTCGAGTTGCTTGGGACCGGTGAGGAGTCGATGCCCGATCGGCCCTTTCCGGTCGATCTCGGTAACTTGGAGTGCGCCGTCCTGCCTGGTACTCCGTGTCAGAACCGAATAGTATTTGCTGGAGTCTCCGCAAAAACAAGCGAGGTCGAGGCGACCTGACAGGACGGCGTTATAGACTTTCTCGCCGATTCCCCTGTTTTGGAGATAGAGTTCTTTATACCTATCGTTTTTGGGGTTCTTAAGTCGGGCGATCGCGGCTTCGTGCAGGGAGGCCAGCCTGTAAGTTTGGATAACCGGACGAGCACTCATCGGAAATCACGCCCATCAAAGTTTTCTAGCCCTTCGCGATTGCGCGCGGCTTCAAGCTGTTTGCTGCCCTCCCTGCCGATGGCGGCCTTTTCCTTCAGGCTTCGATCGCCCTTCTGTGTGAATCCGATCGCCTGCAGGATGTCCCGTTCATTGCATTTCGAGATGTCGGGAACGGCGGCGAGGACGGCACCGTATCCCGGAAGATCGAGCATCTTCTGGTTCGTAAGCCGGCGATGCCCGATCGGTCCCTTGCTGTCGATATCCGTGAGCTGCAGGGAGCCTTCCTGTTTCGGGCTACGCGTAAGGATGGAGTAGTAGCGACCGTCTTCCGTTCCGCGGAAAGCTACGAGGTCAATTTTTCTATCAAGAATTGCGCTGTACAATCTGTCGCCGACTGCGCGGTTCTTTTCATACCATTCTTCAAACCTGGTATCTTCCAAATCGAAATACCCGGCGAGCGCCACCTCATCCAGGCGCAACAGCTCATACGTTTCGATTCCGCTTCGATTCATCATCGCACATCACCCGAAAGGCAGGAAGTGCCCTTTACTTTGTTTGCTTGGCTTAAGTTGTCACCGATCACGGTTAAATCCCCCATTTCTTTATTTTTCTTTGTAAGATTCTACCATCTCTCATCAAAAAAGGGGCACCCATAGCCGGATGCCCCAAAGAGAAGAGTGCCAGAAAAATCAATCAGCGAGCCCTGGCGAGCGGATCATAGGTGCCGTCAGGCACCGCATGAATAGCGCATCGCCATGCGAATCGCTGGCATATCGATTCGGCTTGCAGGTCTAGCCGACAAGCGGCCTATCGACCATAGCGGACAACTTGGCGTATAGGTCCAGCTCGACGGAGATTGCCGTCTCACCGTAGGCGATGGCCTGGAACATGCGGTACCGCTTCAGCCCCAGGTCCTCCTCGACAGTCGCGCCGTCGGCCTCGATCTTGTCATAGGCAGCCTTGATCGAGGGCATATCCTGATCCTCGTTATGGCTGATGTCGTTCTGCAGAAGATCTACGAGACCCTGCATGCTCATCGAATCGCCGCCCTGGCGATAGAGCAGGCAGACACACGCATCGAGAAGCATGGCGCGGGCGGTCGCGAAAAGGTCCCCGCTTTTCTTGATGACATCTGCATCCAAGCCATGTGAGATGCACCCCGCCAGCACCAAGGCGTCCTCCTGGCAGGAAATGAACGAAAACGGGTTATAGTTCATAGTCAAACCAACCGTAGTTTCCTCGCCCTTAACGGCTTCGGTCTTTTCTTCCATAATGAAATTCCTTTCTATCGATCTCCGGCTTCAGCTTGGACATCATTTACTGACTGCATTGTGGTCAATTGTATCAAACCGATCGCGGAAACCATCGGCTGTCGCATTAGTCAAAGTTCCACGGGTTACCGGTTACGATTCCGTTGACGCTATCCGAATAACCGAAATTGGTCCTGTCAGAAGCGGCATTGTTTAAAGTTGGGAGTCCCGAACTAGCCTTTGTGTTTCTTTCCCTTGAACTCGGGGAATTGCATATCAAGCGACCATGTCTCGCGATTCAGCGTGAGATACGCGTCATAGGTTCCATCCCCGCTTTTCTTCTTGATTCCCTTGATGAGCGATGTCTTTCCTTTTTCGGCGATCTCCCTGCCGTTCTTGTCGGTGAGCTTCTTCGGCTTATCCTTTGGTCCGACAAAACGGTAGATGGAAAAGTCGCAGGTTCCGTCCTGGGCGAAGACGGCTTTCCCATCTTTCTCGCCTGTCTTCTTGAAATGCACTCCGGCGCAGCGGAACTGATTTTTCGTCGCATAGAGGTCCTTGCCGCATTTCGGGCACTTGCCGATGACGATCGCGTTTCCGTCGCCTAGTTTCATACCGTCCAATGCACCGATGTTATCCTGCATTGCCTTCATATCGTGCACGACCATATCGGTGACGGTATTGATGACATCGGACGGTTTGCGTGAAAACCGTCCCACCTCGTTCATGGATTCAAACAGCTTCTCGGTGACTTCCGGTGAGGCGATTTGGCAATTCGCCAGCAAGGCGTAAGACACCTCGCCGCACTTCGTCATGGTGAGTGCGCCCTTGTTTTCCTTCATGAGGGCGCGTTCCTCATTGGCGGTGATTTCCGCAAGCGTGCTCGTCCTAGTGGCGCCGGTACCGACGTTATATTTCTCGAGCTTCTTCGTAAGCCATTTCATTGTCGGTTTTTGCGGGCGTTTGTTGGCTCCTTCGTGCACATACGGGGAGGCGACCTTACCGAACTCGCAGGCGTTCTCCGCCTCCTCCCCTTCCGATTTCTCGGTAGAAGAGGAGTCCGAATCGAAAATCGCCTTGAACCCTGGTTTGATTGGGATCTGGGTCTGCCCGACATATTCGGGAAAGTCCCTTACATGGCCTTTGATCAGCTCATATTCATAATCTTCAGCGAGCATCGCTAGATAGTTCTTGGCAAGTACGGAATAGATCGCGGAACCGATTTTTTCGTAACCATTTTCAAGCTCGGCAAGGGATTCGGGAACATTGATTCCCGGTCTGTTCGCGCCGTGCGCCCCGCCTTCCTTGACATGTGTCTTCCTTGCGGCGCGATGGGAGAGCAGAGACGTATCCACACCGACCACGCTGGCAATCTTATCGACAAGCGGAAGCAATTCGCCGAATTGTTCCGGCGTGACCTCCTTATCCTCGGTACGCGGGTAGCTTACGATCTGGTTTTCGTACATCTCCTGATATGTCTTCAGGACATTTGCCGGCTTGAACCCCTGCTTCGCGAGGATAGCGGACAGGCCGGCGAGGTCGAGGAGTTTTCCGGGGGCAGTGTGTTTCTTCCCCCTGGAATCCTCTACGACAGCGCTGTCGTGCAACTGCGAAAGGTCTACCTGATCGGGGCTATCGAACCGGATATCTTCGGGGTCGTCGGTCTTTCTGGCAAAGATGTTGCCGTTCTCATCTTTGAAACGCGCCTCGTAAAACGGCTTGCGGACATATTCGTTATAGGCTTTCAACTGGTCGCCGGTCAGTTTGACCATGACCGATTTCAACCGACCCTGGCGTACGACCGTTCGGAACCCCTTTTTTCGCGCTACGAGTGTTGCCGCACGGGTGAACTGCATGCTCGCGAGATCCCAGCGCTCGCGGACGACCGCCTTCACATAGTCGCCGTCCTTGTCCATAGATGGAAGGGTCTTGCGTTCCCTGAAAGCCTTCTGCACGCTTGCCGGCGCCTCGTCGGCAAAGTACATACGCTTGGTCGGACCTCTCCAACCGCATTTCTCCAGAGCCTCCCAGGCAAGCAACTCGCCCTCGCCGGATGGGTCGACATCCGTTGCGATCACGACGCAATCAGCCTCTTTCAGCTCATCTTTAAGACCGGAAATGATGTCCTTGCATCCGCTTGAGATCATTTTCAATCGATAGTTGGGATCTAGTAAGGTTGTTTCAACAGTCTCAACAGGAAGCATCTTTTTCATTTCCTGCAGGAATTCATTGCTGTTAATGAATTCTGGGATATTTTTGATGGTGTTCTCCAAGTTACTTTTGTATTCTTGGGAATCTGTTTTGTAATCAAGAATTTTATATTCAAGTAATGGGAAAGTAGCTGGAGTAATATCCGATTTTTCTATCATCCAGTTCATATCCCAAAGATCTCGCCATCTTGTATAAATGGAAGCAGAAAAGGAGAGCAGTTTATCAGCCATGATTTCATCGCAGGATTCAACGTGAATCTTTAAATCAGGAAATTCCTTAAAGAACTGCGGGTAATGGCAGATGGCGTTTTTCGTGAGCGATGTATGGGCTCCGATAGAAGCGGCTTCCAATTTAATTTTCTGCAAAGGGATATCTCGCTGATTTGGATTTAGATCATATTTGACAAACCATTTAGCAACTTTCGTCTGATTTGAAACGTCATTTCTATTCCAAATGCTGTCTTTAGGTTGCTTAAGACTGACCTCACCATTGCACTGTTTAATGAGATTTTCATTGATAAGCGAGTTTAATTTCTCTGCTTGGTAAAAGTCTGAACCGACAGAAAAATCAAGGTCTTCGCTATACCGTGGAGCACCATAACAAAGACGCAGTGCGGTTCCACCTTGAAATACAAGGGATGTATTCTGCATCTGGGGAACAAAGGAATTGAGCAAGTCTATATGAAGGAGTTCTTTTTCAATAAAAGGAATGAGAGATGAAGAATCAATTCTGAAAGCTTCTTGTTGAGCAAAATCTCTGACTTGGGGAAGAGAGGAAACGTAAAGCATAATGACTCCAAAAAAATAATAGGAAGATGCACACTAGAGTACATCTTCCTGCTTATCAAGAAAATCCCAAGTATCGTCGTCTTCGCAAGGATAATATTGGATATTTCCGTCGCGACAGCCATGGTCTTTGTCGTATTGCTCTCTTAAAAGATCAAGGGAACGTTTTGTTTTTTGTAAGTCCCGATATGTTTGAAGTTTGTCTGCAAGCGGAACCCTTCCCATCGACGACCTATCGATGGTTCTTGGTTTCTCATCTGTTTTGCTGTAATGAACGAAATCGATGCTTCCGTAACCCGTGTTATACCATTTTGACTTTCCTGTGGTCATATAGGTTACGACCGTGGGGATCTGTGAAATGAGGCTCCATGCTGAAGCAGAGGACTCAAGGCTTTCATAGAAGGAGTCATTTGGTCGGATTTTCTTACCAATCAAATCTAAAGTACCGAGTCCTCCGTATTGAGAAAAGCGAAAAACGTATACATTATGGTATGCACGCTTCAAAATGTTTTCTTTAATAAGTGACTTCAATGTTCCATTCAATTTGCTGCCGGTTTCATTAAAAAGTTCTGACAGCTCCTTTTTAGTGTAAACATGAGTAAATCGCCCATCATTGCGGGCAAGTTTTTTCATAGCGTCGATAGTACGCATCTTATCACCTGCTTTCAAAGTATATTATATCATATACTTTGATTAAGTAAAACTCGTCTAACCGTAAAAGAAAGCAGGAAGCCGACTGAAATCAGTTTCCTGCTTCTCTTAATTGTAGATTGATGTTTCAATCAAAAATTTCTGTAATTCAGAATCATCCGCTGTCTCATAGAAGCGCTTGAGCTTTTCACCGAAGTCATGTTTACACTCTGGTGGAATCGCCAAGATTCCGCGCCCGTCAGCGATCAACATCTTGTTTGCCACGAGCTGTGCCGTTCGCTTATTTCCATCACTAAAAAGTTGGGAACGACAAAGATAACCGAACATCTTAAGCGCCCGTTCTCTCCCAGGTTCCATATTCGCAATTTTCTCGATAGTGGCTTTTGCAGTATCGAAGTCCGGCATTTCCGGTTGCCAGGCGGTCCCACTGATACCTACTGGTATGTTACGAATACATCCAGCGTTATGAACAAGCGATGCACCCAAAATGGAATTTATTTTGGCAACAAACTCAAAATCTACAAGTGAGTTTAAATGCTCAAAGAGATAATTCCAAGCAAGTTTAAGATTGTAGACGGTAATTGTTCCGGTGACAGTCAATCCTTCAACGGTTTGGTTGTGCTCAACGATTACTTTTGCTTGCGGGTATGTGATATTGACACCTTCAACGATTGCCTCTTTCCAGATGCTATCCACAACATTTCTTTTTGCATAGAAGACATTGAATTCAACAGCTTTTTCAGCCTCAGCGATTGTAGACATAGTATTTTTACCTCCGTAATATTATTATACCATGTCCATAACATTCATTCAATATGCTCGGTGTGCGCTGTACGGTCAGCGTTTTGTGTCTTGCTAATGCCCACAGTATTGCTTCTTGTTTTCAACGCGTTGCTTCCAAGTGTGGCAGCTTTACACTTGACTTTTAAGTTCTGTGAAGATGGTACGGTACGATCGAGTCCATAGATAGCTTCTTTAGTTAAAAAAGAAAAGAATTTATCCGGTTTGTTTGTTTCATAAAAGTCGAGTAGCAGAGTCTCAAAATTGTTAATTTGCTCTTTCGGAATCGCCAAGATGCCACAGCCGTCAGCAATCAGCATTTTATTTGCTATGAGTTGCGCTGTTCGCTTATTTCCATCACTAAAAAGTTGGGAGCGACAAAGATAACCGAACATCTTAAGCGCGCGTTCTCTCCCAGGTTCCATATTCGCAATTTTCTCGATAGCGGCTTTTGCAGTGTCGAAGTCTGGTATTTCCGGTTGCCAGCTTGTTCCGCCAATATACACATCAAAATATCGCAGTTGTCCAGAATCGGGAACAAGATTGTTGCTAACGAGTTGATGTACCTGCCGTACATATGACAAATCGATAGGCGCATCAATAAAATCAAATATGAATTGCCATCCATGTTTTAGATTGTTAATTACAGTTGTTGCAACAGCCGGATCATTAAGGTCAAGTTGACCATAATCTTTTCCATTACGCGACAGGCGTCCGAATGTGCCATCATAGACTTTCTTGAAGATTCCTCCGACGAAGTCTTTCATTCGACCAAGGATACCTCGCCTTTGCGTTTTGGTGCCATAGCGGAGGTCTTGCTGCTTATTACGCATGAGCTCTTCAAGCAACCGCAAGAAAGTCGCGACGACTTTCATTTGTGAGGAGAATGCTTCCTCTCCCAAATCTGCCATTATCAATCATCCCTTCTGGATGCCTTTTGCATCCTACGGTACTAACACGCAATGATTATGCGATCTGCAAACCATACGTCAGGAAATTCATATTACAGCCGTGAATCAATATCTTGATCCGAAATGGAATTTCGGTCATCAGCAGCACGGTCATCCTCGATGGAGCGCCGATTGAATTCATATCCCGATTCGATTTCAGGTGTCGATGGATCGAGGTCCATTCCATCGTGCGACTTAAAGCGAGCATCTAGCTCCCTGAAACGATTTGTAGCCACGACAGCATCAGCAAGAGTTCTCTGATTGCGTGTGGCGGAATCTTGAACCATTTCACGGCTTGTCATTTTTGTCTCCTTTCTATTTAATGTTCGTCGAGATCACCGTCGTCAAGTACTTGACATGGACGGTCGAAACCGCGACCACGCTCATCTGCCTTATATTGTGCATCAAGACTGTCTTTAAGTGACGTGACCTTATCCGTAAGTCGATCAGACCTGTATTGTTCCAGATCATCAAGACTTTCCACCGGCATTGCGGTGTCAACATTCTTGAAGTTCCCGTTCTCCTTGAGAATGGCAACGCGTGCATCGAGATCGTCGTTTCCGCTCGCAATCATGTTGTCTCGAAAATCTCTGTCGAGAGGGCGTTCCCAAAGCCTTGAATCGCCCATGATGACGGACTGCACGTTGAATTCTGTCGGTGCGATATCCTATGCTTTGAGCTTTTCCCGGATATCCTCCTTGACCCATCTGACGCTGGCGTCCTCGATAATCTCAGGGTCAGCAGCCTCATAGGCGCATCCGAGATCGCTGAAGTACTTTCCGTATGACCACGAGGCCGTCGCGCGGTCATAGTCTGTAGCCACGCAAAACGGCTGCGCGTTGCCCGGCTGGAAGAGGAGTGCCGTGCCGTCTTGGAACTGCTCGAGGACGATGTTGCCCTTTGTATCGATAGCGCCTAGGGCATTCATCATTTTTTTCTGCTGGTAATTGCTGCTCATATGATTTCTCCTTTCTTTGGTAGGGTCTTGAGAAATCTTTTGTAAGATTCTACCACTTCACATCTTGCACGGTCGGGGGAACGTGGCAATTTTCCGTTCCCCCGTGTTTTCAGATCGTCTAAGCTGTCGCGACCGCTGATGTGCAATGGGTTTCGTAATACTCGTTGGCCCGTTCCGTTGCCTTGCTCCATTCCTCCTTGAGGCGGCTTGCGTTCTCCACGTCAGACGTCATGCAGGCATGTCCCCAGAGTGACCGTGCCTTCGAAACGGCTGCCTCAAGGTCCCTGAAGGTCGGATCGGTCGCGGCAAGTGTCAGCCGATCGTTCTTTGCCTCCGTTGCGGCCCTGAGATCCGAATCTTGACCACTTGTAGCCTTGGTGGCTGTCGTTGTTCGAATTACAGGTTTCTTGGCGAAATACGCGAAACCATCGCTTTTGACGAACCAATCTGACAGTTGCTTCGCAAACCTCGGTGAAGGGTTGTTCTGCCGATAGGCTTCCGCATAGTCGATATAGGCCTTCTCGATGGTGGCGGGAGAGTATCCTTCCCCGAGTCTCTTGGCATACTGTTTTGCTGCCTCGTTCCGAACGGCTCCTCTTACCGTCTTGATGGACAAGGAACAGAGATGGTTGAAAGCCTCGAATTCAGAATTTGAAAGGGTATATCCATCAGCGACCGTAGGGAGCGGATCATAGGTGCCGTCAGGCACCGCATCTAACGCGTCCCGTCTATTCGCATCGCGATCCGACTCGCCGTCATCTCGTTGAGTCGGATCAGTCATTCCCTCGGTGACTTTCCAGTCGCTTGGACCTTCATCATCGGAAGGATGGGCGGCGGATCTATCTATTGATACTTTTGGATTGATATTAGTATCTATATATAGCTTGTCGCCAGATTGAAGACAACCCTCGTCTTCAGATTGGAGACATGGCTTCAGATTGGAGCCCCTGTTTTGAGCCTTGGCTTCAGATTGACGACAAGGCTCGTTACCTGCTGATTGCTGAAGACGCTCAGACTCAGAATCCCCCTTATGACTCACCATGTCCTCGTTATGGAGATTCGCCACCAAGCTGCTCTTGATTTCATTGCGTCGGTTTGCAATCTCGTCGATTTCCGTCTTGATGGCGATCGGGTTCTGCGGCAGCGTGTAGACAGTCCTTAACCCCGCAGAGGTCGCCGTGGTCTCGATCGAGATGAAGCCCCATGAGACCAGTTCCTTGCGGATCTTGTAGAAACGGTTCTTGCTGATATCAAGCTCTTCGAGAATGTGGGAAGTTGACGGGAAAGCCGTGTCCCCCGCGCCGGCAAATGAGCTCAGGTATCCGTAGAGTGCCTTCGCCTCGATGGAAAGGCCTTTTGATCTCATCACGAGCTGCGGGGAGAGTCCATATCCGTGGGAGAGTAGCGCATCAAGCCGCAAAAGGTTGCGCTCGTCGATTTCAGTTGTGTTCCCCTGCATTTTCATCATTCCTTTCCTTTTTGAAATTCATCGCTTTGTTGTTATTGTTGATCAGGCGGTTGATCAAAATCTCCTCGGCTTCTGCGGTCGGTACCGGTTTGTCGGGGAAAGAGTACTTTGCGACCCCGCCGCCGGACGTGATCGTGTTCTCGACCTCGATGAGTCCGAACGCTTCGAGCTCGTTTCGATATCGATAGAATCGCGTCTTGCCGATACCGAGCTGCCTGATAATCTGACAGGTCGAGGGTGGTGCGCCATCATCGAATGAGCAGAGGTATGCATATAGCATACGTGCCTCGATCGACAACCTGTTATCGTGAAGCACGTCCGCTATCTGCGAATTCATCATTTTGTGTGGCATATGTAGAACCTCCTCTTAGGTCATTTGAACTTTCGGAAAAGGAGGCCTGTCTTACCGAGTGTGGTATACTCGAAGCAACAAGAGCCACCTTTGAGCCTCATTGAGTTTTCAAAGAAGCTCGCTTTCCGAAAGAGCCTGTCCGTTCGCCAAAACTTTGGGCTTTTTCAACTTACCGGGGCCGCAAGGCCCCTTTCTTTTTTTATGGTAGCACAGGGACTTCTTTTTCTGTTTCCCGGAGAGAGGATAACTTGATAGAAAAAGTAGGCGTAAGAAAAACAGGCACTAAAAAAGGAAACCCTTTTTGGGTTTCCTAGAGAAATCTTGTGTGTATTTGAGGCTGTGTGACGGCATTCCATCTATTGTTTTAGGTATATGTATCAGCCTCGTCTTCATAAGTGAACTGTAGCAATAGCATCAAAGATGAACGTATGTTCGCCTGTTCGGCTTCTTTTCGAACGTTGTTCGAAAATGCCGGAACCCCTTGATTTTACTGGGTTTTCTTAGGATTTGTCTAAGTTATCTTCAGGCAAATCAAGCGCTCGTCGACGCATCTCAATCGTAGCCTCAGACGCAAGGTATTCATCGTAAGTTGTGATCTTGTCGATCATCTTTCCACCCGGAAGGATTTCCATAATACGGTTTGCTGTCGTTTCAACAATCTGGTGGTCTCTTGAAGAGAACAGAAGTACGCCAGGGAACTTCTTCATTCCATTGTTGAGTGCAGTGATGGATTCCATATCCAGGTGGTCAGTAGGCTCGTCGAGGATCAGTACGTTGGCACCGGAGATCATCATCTTGGATAACAGACAGCGTACTTTTTCCCCACCGGAAAGAACTTTAACCTTTTTTACACCGTCGTCGCCGGCGAAAAGCATTCTTCCAAGGAAACCTCGTACATAGGTAACATCCTTTTCTTCCGAATACTGAGTCAGCCATTCTACGATGGTATCGTCATTGTCAAATTCTTTTCCACTGTCTTTCGGAAAATATGCCTGTGTAGTGGTGATTCCCCATTTATAAGTACCTTCATCTGGCTCCATTTCTCCGATCAGGATCTGGAAGAGAACAGTTTTGGCAAATTCATTTCCACCGACAAATGCAACTTTGTCGTCCCGGTTCAGTGTGAAGGAAAGATTGTCCAGGATTTTTTCCCCGTTGATGGTTTTGGATAAGCCTTCGACCATCAGAACTTCATTACCGATCTCGCGGTTCGGTTTGAAATCGATGTAAGGGTATTTACGGCTGGATGGGCGGATCTCATCAAGCTGGATCTTTTCCAGGGCGCGCTTACGGGAAGTTGCCTGACGGGACTTGGACGCATTGGCGCTGAACCGGGAAATAAAGTCCTGTAACTCCTTGATCTTTTCTTCTTTTTTCTTGTTGGCTTCTTTCATCTGACGGATCAGCAGCTGGCTGGATTCGTACCAGAAGTCGTAATTACCGGCGTAGAGCTGGATCTTACCGTAATCGATATCGGCAATCTGTGTGCAGACCTTATTCAGGAAATAACGGTCATGGGAAACAACAATAACGGTGTTGTCAAAGTTGATCAGGAATTCTTCCAGCCATGCGATCGCATCCAGATCCAGGTGGTTGGTAGGCTCATCCAGAAGAAGAATATCCGGATTACCAAAAAGTGCCTGTGCAAGAAGGACTTTGACCTTCTGTGCACCGGTCAGCTCGCTCATCATATTGTAGTGAAGCTCTGTCTCGATTCCAAGTCCGTTCAGAAGAGATGCGGCATCAGATTCTGCTTCCCATCCGTTCAGGGTTGCAAATTCTGCTTCCAGTTCACTTGCCTTGATCCCGTCCTCGTCTGTGAAATCTTCTTTGGCATAGATCACTTCTTTTTCCTTCATGATCTCGTAAAGACGGGCATTTCCCATGATTACAGTATCAAGAACCGGATACTGGTCGTATTTGAAGTGGTCCTGCTGCAAGAAAGAAAGACGCTCACCTGGTGTGAGGATGACTTCTCCGCTGGTCGGCTCAAGCTGCCCGGAAAGGATCTTAAGAAATGTAGATTTTCCGGCCCCGTTCGCTCCGATCAGACCGTAGCAGTTGCCTTCTGTAAATTTGATATTTACATCTTCAAACAAGGCTTTCTTCCCTACGCGGAGGGTGATATTACTTGTACTAATCATAAAAATTCTCCTTATTCAAATAGAATTATCGTTTCAATTTTTGCATTACGTTCATTATGGTAACATGACTGCACAATTTTCGCAAGAGAATAAGCATTAACATAAGGAAGAATTTGTGGTATACTTATAAATCATACACGAAATATACAGCATGGTAGGACGAAAGGAGCGAGTGCTTTGACAGAAGCAGGACTGGTGTTGGAAGGCGGTGCAACAAGAGGTGTATTTACTTCCGGCGCATTGGATTATTTGATGGAAAAAGATCTGTATTTTTCATACGTGGTCGGTGTATCGGCAGGTTCCTGTAACGCAGTCGATTATGTCTCAAAGCAGATCGGCAGGACAAGGGACTGTATGATCCACAGAGGAAAGGAATACAGCTATTATTACGGACTTAAAGATTTCGTAAAAGAAAGAAGTCTTCTGGATATGGATATGATATTCAATAAATATCCGAATGAACTCTTTCCGTTTGATTTTGATACTTATTTTTCAAATGGAATGACCTGTGAGATCGTGACAACCAATTGTCTTACGGGAAATGCCGAATATATGACCGAAGAGAACGACAGTGACCGGCTGATGAAGATCTGCCGCGCCAGCAGCAGTATGCCACTTGTATGTCCGATCGTAAATATAGACGGGATTCCGTATCTGGATGGTGGACTTGCCGATTCCATTCCGGTAAAGCATGTGCAGGAAAAGGGACTGAAAAAAATAGTTCTCATTTTGACGAGACCGGAAGGCTACCGCAAAAAACCAACTTCCAAAGCGGTCGGTAAGTTATACCGGAAGATGTACAGCAAATATCCGGCACTTGTCCGCACCTGTATTCGAAGACCGGTGATGTATAACCGGACAGAAGAATACATAGAAAAGCTGGAAAAAGAAGGAAATATCTTCGTCCTTCGCCCGGAAATGAAGCCGGTATCCAGACTGGAAAAAGATTATGATAAGCTGATGGCTTTCTACGATCATGGCTATGAAATGATGAAAAGAGAGCTTCCGAGACTTAAAGCTTATCTGGAAAAATAAGGAGGTGTGCATATGCATCTGTACGAACATCAGATTGCGACAAACGCATCGCAGCAAATGACAAAGGTAACAGAAATGGTAAGGGAAGACATCGAAAGAAGCGGTGTAAGAGAAGGGATTGCTGTGATCTTCTCACCACATACGACAGCCGGATTTACGATCAATGAGAATGCAGATCCGGATGTGGTGCATGATATGTTGTGTGGCTTTGAAAAAGTATTTCCGGCAGAACAGTTCTTCTACCAGCATGCAGAAGGGAATTCGCATGCACATATGAAGACGACGGTGGTCGGACCGTCACAGACGCTGATCATCCATGATGGAGAGATCGTCTTTGGCATCTGGCAAGATCTGTATTTCTGCGAGTTTGACGGACCAAGAAACCGTACCTTTTATGTGAAGATCATCGAAGGATAGATTAACGGAGTTGTACATCCGTCAGGGTGAATGCATGCGAAGGACAGGCAGGAGCTACTGATTCTACACCAGCGAGAGTCAGCGTAGTTCCGTCTGTCTTTTTTTCTTTTCCAGCTGTGAGAATGGTACCGGCAAGAAGCTGCGGCATATGCCGGAGAAAACTATTTGCAGTCAGCTGAATCTGTATCAGTTGGTCTTCGCGGTTAATTTTGATCGTTTCTACAGTGCGCACTGTACTTTTTCTGGTACGTCCGTTTGAAAATGCGGCAAAGTCATGCGTACCGGTAAGAAGCTGCGCTGCCTGCTGCATGGATTCCAGGTCAAGAGACTCGGTTACAACACAGGTGTACGGACGGGAAAATAATGCTGCAGCAGGATCTGTGGCAATCCGGCAGGTATAGGTACAGCTTTTTACCGCGAGAGAAGCCACAAAACGTTCATCTGCGATTTCCAGCGAGGTGACTGCAATATCCGCCGGAAGAGCTGCGTTTAATTTCATTTTTAACAGTTCTGTATTGTCTGAAAAAGATTCTTTTTCTAATTGAAAACTTACAATCTGGTGTGCTGCGTGAACACCCGGTTCTGTCTTTACGGCAGCAAAAAGCTGTGTGGACTGTCCGGTTACATCCCTGATCGCCAGTGTAAGCTTTGATTCGATACTGGTGCTTTTTTTCTTTGTAGAAAAGCCCGGATAGCGGCTTCCGTCGTATTCTATGGTAAGTTTGATCGTTGTCATAAGCTCCTCCTGAAGTGCATTTCTGCCGTTCATTATAGCATTGATTGTCGGGCAAGGCAATTTTTATTGCCTTCCGGATCTTGGTGGCTGTTTTCCTGCCTGTATTGTCCGGATCATCTGCACCATCTGGTCGATCTGTGCCTGCTCCTGTTTGCTTTTCCCTTCTTTGATCGCTGAAAGAATCAGCGAAATCTCATCAGGGGTAAACCGGATTCCCCGTTTATTCGCACCGGCGATCAGTGACATCATCACCGGGACCAGTGCTTTCCCGTTCTTGCCGCCGGCTTTCAACGCTGCTGTCCGGATCAGCTCCTGTTTCAGCGGATCCAGATTCGCAAGATCCGGATGCTCCATCCATTCGTTCATTTTCATCCATCCTTTCTGTCTGAAATCCACTCATCATATCCGTCATATCCTGTGCTGCCTGAAATCCATTCATCATATCTGCCATATTTGCAGGATCTCTAAAGTCCATCTCTTTCATCATTTCCATCATTTGCCATATTCCGGAAAAGGAATCAAACATTTCTCTTTTTTCAGGAGAAAGATAGGGTACAACTGCTTCAAACATGCTGCCCGGATCTTTCTCCTGCTTTCGTAGCCGCCCTCTGCGATTATGATAATAAGGAGGTTGGAAACAGTAAAAGGCATTCATAAGTTCCGTAAGTTTCACATAAATGCCAGCTATACGCTGAACGTGATCGGGCAGATAGGGAAGAATGATTTTGACAAGTTGCAGAAAATCATTCGTGAGAGACTCGTCAAATGGCGTCATGACAAGGGGCGGTTTCTTTTCCATATGTCCTCCACGGTTCAGCGTTATAAATATATATGTAAAGAAGACGGAAAATATGAGATCCACATATAATAAAGCAAAGGAAGAACTAATGGAAGGATTTTATTAAATGAGCAGCCGGATTATTATTGATGGGAATGCGATCTATGAAGTGGATGAAGAATGTTTGCGAAAGAAAAAGGAAAAGGAGCAGGAAGAGGAACACGAAAAGCAACAGGAGAAGCGCAAAAACAAAACATAAAGAAGGCGGGGATATAATTTGCCCCGCCTCTGGTCTGTCTGAACGAATAAGATCTGAGTTTCGTAACTAGCAGCCGCATCCGCCGTTGCCACAGCCGTTTCCACATCCGCATCCATTACCGCATCCGTTACCGAATCCGTTGCCGAATCCACCACAGCAGCAGAGAAGAAGGATGATCCACAGGCAGCTGTCATTTCCACATCCACATCCGTCGCCATTGCGTCCCCATCCGCCACAGCAGCAGAGGAGAAGAATGATCCATACGCAGGAAGACATTCCGCAGCCACATCCACAGTTATCCATAGAATTTCCACATCCGCAGTTTGTTGCACTTAATTCACTCATATTTGATAGCCTCCAGTAAGGTTTCTTTACACTTCATCATATGTAAGGAGGCATGTCAGTGTTTCAAAAAAGTTCCGAAGAAATTGGCATCTGATTTCAGAAAGAATATTCTAATAGAAAAAGGATATTTTAAATATGAAAGATTTGAAACGGAAAATCCACTACTGGTGTTCGGATACAATGCGTAACAAAATCACTGGAAAGGGCGTCGTTTGTGCCGTTCTGGATACAGGGATCACACAGCACCCGGATCTTATCGGCCGCATCGTGGGATGGAAGGACTGTGTACAGGGGAAGAAAACCATATATGATGACAATGGACACGGAACCCATGTGGCAGGAATTCTTGCCGGAAATGGAAAAAGCGGAAGAGGCCTGTACAGCGGAATGGCACCGGAGGCGCAGATCTTTGCTGTCAAGGTGCTGAATCAGAGAGGTGGTGGAAAAATCCGGGATGTGATAAACGGGATCCGGTACGTGTTGTTAAAACAAAAGGAAATGAAGATCCGGATCGTCAATATTTCGATTGGAACTCTTCCTCATAAGAAGGATCCGGAAGATGAATTGTTCCTGTTCTGGGTAGAACGGCTCTGGGATGCCGGTCTGGTAGTCGTAACGGCGGCAGGAAACAAAGGGCCAAAGGAAGGGAGCGTCACGATACCGGGAAACAGCCGGAAGGTGATCACAGTTGGGGCGGATGAAGAACTGGGAAAGAAGTATTCCGGCTGTGGGCCGACCGGAGATTGTATTAAAAAACCGGATCTTGCCGTGCCGGGGAACCGGATCTATTCCTGCAATTACCTGTATCCGGTGCGGAGCCCTTATGCCTATATTCCGAAAACCGGGACTTCTATGGCAACTCCGGTAGTGTCCGGGGCAGCGGCTCTGGTTTTGCAAAAATACCCGGATATGTGTAATCTGGAACTTAAATACAGACTGTGGAATTCCTGTGAAAAGGGCAGATATTATGACCAGAGACAGGGACATGGGAACCTGCATGTAGAAAAATTTCTTGAATGTCAAGAAAAAATACTTGACACCAATGAAAATCTGTTATATGATAGCACAGGTGATAAGTGATGGACGAGATTTTAAAGCAGACATTATTATATGATTTTTATGGTGAGCTTTTGACAAAACATCAGAAAGAGATTTATGAACAGGCAGTTCTTGAAGATTATTCGCTCAGCGAGATCGCAAGAGATGCGGGGATCAGCAGACAGGGTGTTCATGATATGATCCGGCGCTGTAACAAGAGTCTGGAGGATTATGAAGCGAAGCTGCATTTGGTGGAGAAGTTCATGTCTGTGAAAAAAAAAGTCCATGAGATCGATCTGCTTCTTGAGAATTATGAAGAGCAGGACGAAAAAGAACTGATAAAGAAAGTGAAAAAGCTTTCAGGAGAGATCATAGAGGAGTTATAACATGGCATTTGACAGTTTGACAGAAAAACTTCAGAACGTATTCAAGAATTTAAGAAGTAAGGGACGACTTACAGAAGATGATGTAAAAGCGGCTCTGCGTGAAGTTAAGATGGCTCTTCTGGAGGCAGATGTTAACTTCAAAGTTGTCAAAAATTTTGTAAAAAGTGTGCAGGAGCGTGCAGTCGGACAGGATGTGATGAGCGGACTGAATCCGGGACAGATGGTGATCAAGATCGTGAATGACGAGCTGGTGAATCTGATGGGCTCTGAGACAACGGAGATTAAATTCCAGCCGGGAAGCCAGAAGACGGTCATTATGATGATGGGTCTTCAGGGAGCAGGTAAAACAACGACCACAGCAAAGCTTGCAGGAAAGTTCAAGCTGAAAGGTAAGAAGCCTCTTCTGGTAGCATGTGATGTCTACAGACCTGCAGCTATTAAACAGTTGCAGATCAACGGAGAGAAGCAGGGTGTGGAAGTGTTCTCCATGGGAGATAATCAGAAGCCGGCGAATATCGCTAAAGCAGCACTGGAGCATGCTGAAAAGAATGGCAACAATGTGATTATTCTGGATACTGCAGGACGTCTTCATATTGATGAAGAGATGATGGAAGAACTGCAGGAGATTAAGAACACGGTCGAGGTTCATCAGAGTATTCTCGTTGTCGATGCAATGACTGGTCAGGACGCCGTGAATGTTGCAGAGAACTTTAATGAGAAGATTGGTATAGATGGAGTAATCGTCACAAAGCTTGACGGCGATACCAGAGGTGGTGCGGCACTTTCGATCAAGGCAGTCACCGGATGCCCGATCCTTTATGTGGGTATGGGTGAAAAATTATCAGATTTGGAGCAGTTTTATCCGGATCGTATGGCTTCCAGAATCCTTGGTATGGGGGATGTACTCAGCCTGATCGAGAAAGCCGGCGAAGAGATCGACGAAGAACAGGCACGTAAGATGACAGAAAAACTCAAAAAGTCGCAGTTTGATTTTGAGGACTATCTGGAAAGTATGAAACAGATGCGCAAGATGGGCGGTCTTGGAAGTATCATGAATATGCTTCCCGGACTTGGCGGCATGGGTGGCCTTGGCAAAGGCAAGATGCCCGATATCGATGCGGATGATGCGGAACAGAAGATGGCAAGAGTCGAAGCAATCATTTATTCCATGACGATCAAGGAACGTCAGAATCCGGACATCATCACTCCGCAGAGAAAGCGAAGAATCGCAGCAGGAGCCGGAGTTGACATTTCGGAAGTCAACAAGATGATGAAGCAGTTCGAGCAGATGCGCAAGATGATGAAGTCTTTCCCGGGAATGATGGGCGGGAAAGGTAAAAAAGGCAAGTTCAAGATGCCTTTCTAAAGGAGATATATTCCGCAGACCATGCGTGATATATAGATAAACTATTATAAATACAAATTGTTTTATGGAGGAAAGTAAAATGGCAGTAAAAATCAGATTAAGAAGAATGGGACAGAAGAAAGCTCCTTTCTATAGAATCGTTGTTTCTGATTCTAGATCACCAAGAGACGGAAAATTCATCGAAGAAATCGGAACATACGATCCAACTCAGGATCCTAGCGTATTCAAAGTAGATGAAGAAGCAGCTAAAAAATGGTTAAACAACGGTGCTCAGCCTACAGAAGTAGTTGGAAAAATCTTTAAGGCAGCAGGTATTGAAAAATAGGTTGCTTCGCGGAGGTGCGAGTGATGAAAAATTTAGTAGAAGTAATTACGAAAGCACTTGTGGACAATCCTGAAGGCGTCGTGGTTACGGAAAAACAGGAAGGCAAGACTACCGTGATCGAAGTACATGTCGCAGATAATGATATGGGAAAGGTGATCGGTAAGCAAGGCCGAATTGCGAAAGCAATCCGTTCCGTTGTAAAGGCAGCCGCGGCCAAAGAAGACAAAAAAGTCGTGGTTGAAATTATGCAATAGCATAAAAATAAAACGCAGGTAAATTTATTTTTATCTGCGTTTTTTATCATGCCTTAGTATGCAAGTGAAGCTGCCAATGACAGATTCACTGTATCTGGGGATGGAGAAAAAGTCACTTCAAAAGACGAAAACAGACTTTTTCGGTGTAAAGTTTATCTTATGCTAAGAAAGGACAAAGTATGCAACAAAATGATTACCTGCAAGTTGGCGTGATCACATCTACCCACGGAATCAAAGGTGAAGTCAAAGTATTTCCGACAACGGATGATCCAAACCGCTTCCGTGCTCTGAAAGATGTGGTTCTTGATACAGGAAAAGAACAGATTCCCCTTGAAATTGAAGGTGTAAAATTCTTTAAACAGTATGTGATTCTGAAGTTCAAAGGGATCGATAACATAAATGATATTGAAAAATACAGAAAGATGCCGCTTCTTGTATCTCGTGAGAATGCCGTGGAACTGGAAGAGGATGAGTATTACATGGCAGATATCATCGGCATGGATGTCTACACTGAGGACGGTGAAAAATTCGGTGTCCTGGAAGATATTATGGAAACCGGTGCGAATGATGTCTATGTGGTATCGACAGAGGCGCACACAGAGGTGCTTCTTCCGGCAATCCATGACTGTATTCTGGATGTAGATACTGAGAATAGGAAAATGACTGTTCATCTGATGGACGGACTGATTTAAGCGACAGAATAGTAGGAGAACAATATGAGATTTGATATCATGACGCTTTTTCCGGAGATGGTGATGAACGGTCTGGAAACCAGTATTATCGGAAGAGCCGTGAAGAATAAAATTCTTGAGATTGAAGCCTGGAATATCCGGGACTACGCATTTAACAAGCACAGCAGTGTGGATGATTATCCGTATGGCGGCGGCGCAGGGATGCTGATGCAGGCAGAGCCGGTTTACCAGACCTATCTTGCCATTCAGGAAAAAGCAGCCCTCCCGGAAGGAAAGAGACCACGTGTGATTTATCTTTCCCCGCAGGGGAAGCCGTTTAACCAGAAGATGGCAGAAGATTTTGCGAAAGAAGACGAACTGGTGCTTTTGTGCGGACATTACGAAGGAATCGATGAACGTGTGCTGGAGGAGATCGTAACGGATTATGTGTCAGCCGGCGATTATGTACTGACAGGCGGTGAACTTCCGGCAATGATGATCGTGGATGCGGTATCCCGCCTGATTCCGGGTGTTCTGCATAATGATGTATCTGCAGAATTTGAGAGTTTTCAGGACAATCTCCTGGAATATCCGCAGTATTCCAGACCGGAGATCTGGCACGACAGGCAGGTTCCACCAATCCTTTTATCCGGTCATCATGCCAATGTAGAGAAATGGCGCAGAGAGCAGTCCGTGATCCGTACTGCAAAATGGCGTCCGGACCTTCTGGAAGACGCAGAGCTTACCATGAAAGAAAGAGAACTTGCAGAAGAGATTATAGAAAATCGAGAAAAAGACTTGAAAAATGAAGAATAATGTGTTAATATATAGCACGTTGTGATGAAAACAGAGATGGTCCTCTGATACGATAGAAAAGCGTATTAAGAACGTCAAAATATGAAGGAGGTTCACACATGAACGAAATTATTAAGAACATTGAAGCAGCTCAGTTAAAAGAAAATGCTCCGGAATTCCACGTAGGAGATACTGTAAAAGTTTATGGTAAGATCAAAGAAGGAAACCGTGAGAGAATTCAGGTATTCGAAGGTACTGTATTAAAGAGACAGGGCGGCGGAGCAAGAGAAACATTTACAGTAAGAAAGAGCTCTAACGGAATCGGCGTTGAGAAGACATGGCCGCTTCACTCACCAAACGTTGAAAAAGTAGAAGTTGTTCGTAAAGGTAAAGTAAGACGTGCAAAACTGAACTACTTAAGAGATCGTGTAGGTAAGAGAGCAAAAGTTAAAGAATTAGTAAAATAGTAAATGCTTAAAGAGGGACAAATACGACAGGTACTTGTCCCTTTTGCTAATATAGGATATGATAACAGATGAGACATAGAAAAAGAAAAGAACTCAGATTTGACAGAAAGCATAGAAAACATATCAATTTGAAATGGATTCCCGAAGTATTTGGATGGGTATTCCAAATTGTGCTCGTCTGCCTGTGCGCATTTGTGTTTGTGTGGTATTTCGGGCATCAGATCAGTAATATCGGAGAGTCCATGAACCCGGTGATTCGGAATGGGGATGTGGTTTTGGTAAACCGGATCGTATATGATGCCAGTACACCGAAGCGCGGAGACATTATCGTGTTCAAACCAAAGGGGAATGAGAACCTTCATTCCTATATTAAAAGGATTATCGGACTTCCGGGCGAAAGTGTTGAGATCAGGGATGGAGAGATTTATATCAACAACAGAAAGCTGAATGAAAAGTATGAGACTACTGCAATTGCAGATACAGGTATTGCCAGTGAGAAGATCGTTCTCGGTGGAGATGAGTATTTTGTCCTTGGCGACAACCGGGAGAGCAGTGAAGACAGCCGGATGGCTGATATTGGAAATGTAAAGCGTTCCGAGATTGAAGGGAAAGTATGGTTTATCCTTTCCCCGAAAGACCGTTTCGGACTGCTTGGTAAATAGAAGGAGGAAACTGGATGAATTTTCAATGGTATCCGGGGCATATGACAAAGGCCAAAAGGATGATGCAGGAGAATATCAAACTGATCGATCTTGTGATCGAACTGGTTGATGCAAGAGTTCCGATGAGCAGCCGGAATCCGGACATCGATGAACTTGGAAAGAATAAAGCAAGACTGATCCTGCTCAATAAGGCAGATCTTGCAGATGAGAAGCAGACAGAAGAGTGGATCGGCTATTTCCGTGGAAAAGGATATTCGGCAGTTAAGGTTAATTCCCGTAAAGGCGGTGGGATTAAGTCTATTCAGGGAGTGATCCAGGAAGCATGTAAAGAAAAGACAGAGCGTGACCGTAAGAGAGGGATTCTGAACCGTCCGGTCCGTGCGATGGTAGTCGGAATCCCGAATGTCGGAAAGTCTACTTTTATCAATGCACTTGCCGGAAAAGCCTGTGCAAAGACCGGTAACAAACCGGGTGTGACCAAAGGAAAGCAATGGATCCGTCTAAACAAGAACGTAGAGCTTCTCGATACACCGGGAATTCTCTGGCCGAAGTTTGAGGACCAGCAGGTGGGACTGCGCCTTGCATTTATCGGGTCGATCAAGGATGAGATCATGAATCTGGAAGAGCTTGCGGCGGAGCTGATCAGCTTTATGCAGGATGCTTATCCGGGTGTTCTTGCTGAGAAATATACGATCAACGAAAAGCAGAACAGCTACAGTGTATTGGAAGCAATTGCTGAGAGCCGCCATTGTCTGGTGCGTGGAAATGAATTAGATACCGCAAAAGCAGCTGGTATGCTGCTGGATGATTTCCGAAATGGAAGACTTGGAAGGATCACACTTGAATTTGTAAAGGAGTATACAAATGAGTAAGGAAGACAACAAGGAAGAAGCTCCGGAGCAGGAGCAGAGTATATGGAGATCACTGGGAGGAACTCTTCTGTATCTTCTGGTCATTGTTCTGCTGACATGGGTGATCGTCACCTTTGTCGGACAGCGCACAAAAGTAGACGGTCATTCAATGGAGCCGACACTTTCAGACGGAGATAACCTGATCGTGGATAAGCTCAGCTACCGCTTCCGCGATCCGGAGAGATATGATATTATTGTATTCCCTTACCAACATGCAGAGAATACCTATTATATCAAACGTATCATCGGACTGCCCGGTGAGACTGTGCAGGTAATCGATGGATATATGTATATTAATGGCAAAAAGCTGGATGAACATTATGGTGCAGAGGTGATGGAAGATCCGGGAATTGCAGCAGAGCCGATTAAACTGGGAGATGATGAATATTTTGTCCTAGGAGATAACCGGAATCACAGCTCGGACAGTCGTGTGGCAAGTGTGGGTGTACTTACCCGTGATATGCTGATCGGGCGTGCCTGGGTAAGAATTTATCCGTTCAACAAAATCGGAGTGATAAAGCATGAGTAAAGAAAGTATCAAAGAGATCGACAGCCGTTTAAAAATGGCAGAGGATGCCGAAAGGGAGCAGCTGATGAAGGTCTATGCGCCGGATGACAGAGCTGGTGTGCAAAAACTTCTGGAAAAGTACAGAAAGCAGAAGGAAAAGCTGCTTGCCGAAAAAGAGCGCCTTGCGAAAATGCGTCAGTACGAAGAAAAATATGCTGACCATGCGTTTATCTGTGGAATTGACGAGGTGGGAAGGGGACCACTTGCGGGTCCGGTGGTTGCAGGAGCCGTGATCCTGCCCAAAGAGTGCGAGATCCTTTATATAAATGATTCCAAGAAGCTTTCCGCAGCAAAAAGAGATGAGCTTTATGATGAGATCATGGACAAAGCAGTTGCGGTAGGTCTCGGGATGGCTTCCCCTGCAAGGATTGACGAGATCAATATTCTGCAGGCAACTTACGAAGCCATGCGTCAGGCGATTGGCAATTTGAAAGTCGAGCCGGATCTGCTTTTAAATGATGCAGTTACCATTCCGGAGGTTGTGATTCCACAGGTTCCAATCATCAAGGGAGATGCGAAAAGCGTATCCATCGCTGCAGCAAGTATTGTGGCAAAGGTAACAAGAGATCGTCTGATGGAAGAGTATGATAAGGTACTTCCGGGATATGGATTCGCGTCCAACAAAGGTTATGGATCAGCAGAACATATCAAAGCGCTTCAGACGCTTGGACCGACACCGATCCACAGAAGAAGTTTTATCGGACACTTCGTATAAAAATCCGTCAGAACAGGTAGAAGATCAGATCCAAAAGGCGAATGGAGAATGAAAAAAACCGGCGAAGGACCGGTACAAAATATGAAAAAATAGCAGGTGAATTTCTGGAAAAGCAAGGATATCGGATACTGGAGTATAATTTCCGCTGCCGTTATGCGGAGATTGACATTGTTGCAAAAGACGGAGAATATCTGGTCTTTTGTGAGGTGAAATTTCGCAAAACAGGAGGGCTTTCGGCTGCTCTGGAGGCGGTATCTGTGCCCAAACAGATGCGCCTGTCCGGAGCGGCCGTTTATTATCTGATGAAGAACGGCTGCACAGAGATACCATGCCGCTTCGATGTAATAGGAATCGCGGGGAATAAGATTTCTTTGCGGAAAAATGCATTTGAGTACTGCGGAGATTTTGGAATTGTATGAGTTATGATACCGGGGAAAGGCAGATGGCTGCCTGCAGATATCACAATACGGGAGAGTACAGATGAAAATAGGATTAAAATATAAAAACGAGGAGCATATCTTTGACGAATGCATAAGTGCTGGCGTACCATTTCTCAAATATCCGATCCTTGAAAAGGAAGGGCTTGTAGAACATGGAATTTCGACCAGACTTGGAGGAGTGAGTGAAGGTTTCCTGGGAAGCATGAACCTGAGCTATACCAGAGGGGATGATCCCGCGCATGTGGACGAGAATTACAGAAGAATAGCAGCTGCAATCGGCGTGAAGCCGGAGCATATGGTCTGCACGCATCAGACCCATACGACGAACGTACGGATCGTGACAAGAGAAGATGCCGGCAAAGGTGTTACAAGAGAAAAAGATTACACAGATGTAGATGGACTGATCACAAATGTACCGGGGATCTGTCTGGTGACATTTTACGCGGACTGTGTACCGCTTCTGTTTCTGGATCCGGTGAAAAAGGTGGTAGCATCAAGCCATTCCGGCTGGAGAGGCACTGTGAACCGGATGGGACAGGTGACGGTTGAAAAGATGCAGAAAGAATTCGGTTGTGATCCAAAGAATATCCTTGCCTGTGTGGGACCGTCCATCTGTCAGGAATGCTATGAAGTCAGTGAAGATGTGATCGATATGTTCCGCGCAAATTTCAGAGAGTCTGAATATGACCGTCTGTTCTATGCCAAGGAGAATGGAAAGTTCCAGCTGGATCTCTGGAAGGCAAATGAACTGGTTCTCACAGATGCAGGGATCAGACCGGAACATATGGCGGTTACTAATGTGTGTACCTGTTGCAACCCGGAGCTTTTATTTTCCCATCGCGCATCCAAAGGAAAGAGGGGGAATCTTGCAGCATTTATTGCACTGAAGGAGGGATAAAACATGCTTTTGACACAGACAGCCGCAGGAAGTGAGGTAGAGGCGACCGTGCAGGATACGGTGGATACAATCACCGGATTTAACAAATTCATTCAGGAGAAAGGTCCGGACCTGATTGCGTTTGGAATCCGGATTCTGATGGCGCTGCTCATATTCATCATCTGCCATAAGGTGATCAACTGGATCCGCAAGATTACGCGGGCATCCATGGAACGCGCCAATTCGGATACCGGTGCAAGACAGTTTGTGGATTCTCTGTTGAAATACGGACTTCATATTCTGCTGTTTCTGGCAATTATCAATTCGCTCGGTGTAGAATCTGCATCGATTGCAGCAACGGTTGCATCGGCAGGCGTGGCAGTTGGTCTTGCCCTGCAGGGAAGTCTTTCCAACCTTGCCGGTGGGATGCTGATTTTATTTTTGAAGCCTTTTGTTGTCGGAGATTATATTATAGAAGACAGCCATGGCAATGAAGGAACGGTCAAAGAGATCCAGATCTTCTACACTAAGCTTGCCACCATTGACAACAAGACGATCATTGTGCCGAATGGAACACTTGCCAACACAAGCCTTACCAATGTGACGGACAAAGATTACCGTCAGCTGGATCTGAAGGTGGATATTGCATATGAAGCGGATCTGTGCCTTGCCAAGAAACTGTTGCAGGGACTTGTAAAAAATGATCCGTCCGTCATCCAGAGTATGGAACATAATGTCTTTGTAAATGAGCTTGGGAGCAGTTCAGTGGTGCTTGGTGTCCGTGCCTGGGTAAAAAGTGAAGAGTATTGGCCGACAAGATGGCGGATGCTGGAAAATATCAAGTTGACACTGGATGAAAATCATATTGCTATTCCATATCAGCAGATCACTGTCCATCAGGCACATATGGAGTCGGAAAAGTAGAGCTTTGTATCTGAAAAAAGACAGATATAAAAAATGTATCTGGTAAAATACAAGCGGAGAAATTGACAAAATAATCACAAATAAGTATAATATGTTGTCAGGGTTAAAAGACAAAACACCCTATGTTTTGGAATGATGGAGTAGTTTCTGACATCATAAATCAGGAGAACGATAAGATGAGAGTCATAGCAGGGAAAGCCAGAAGAATACCACTTGTGACGGTAAAAGGAATGGAGACACGTCCGACAACCGACAGAACCAAAGAAACCTTATTCAATATGATCGCACACGGACTCTGCGACTGTACATTTCTGGATCTTTTTTCCGGAAGCGGGGCAATCGGGATTGAGGCGATCAGCCGAGGTGTAAAAAAGGCGGTTTTTGTGGAAAACAATCCGAATGCGATCCAGTGCATTATGGAGAATCTGAAAAAGACACAGCTTGCAGACCAGGCGAAAGTAATCCGGGAGGATGTATTTTCGGCACTTCGCAGGCTGGATGGAAGAGAAAAATTCGATTATGTGTTTATGGATCCACCGTACAACCATATGCTGGAAAAAGAGGTGCTTACTTATCTTGCAAAATCAGACTTGCTGGAAAAGGATGCACTGATCATCGTGGAAGCATCTTTGGCGACTGATTTTTCTTATTTGGAGGAACTTGGTTTTTTAATGATCAAACAAAAGAAATACAAGACCAATATGCATGTATTTATATCTGTGGAGGAGTAGACTCATGATAAGAGCGATTTATCCGGGAAGCTTTGACCCGGTAACTTTCGGACATCTGGATATTATTACCCGGAGCAGTAAAATTGTAGACGAACTTATAATCGGAGTATTGATGAATAAAGCAAAAACCCCGTTGTTTTCTGTAGAAGAACGTGTTAAAATGTTAAAGGAAGTGACAAAAGATCTCGGCAACGTGAAAGTAGTGCCTTTCGACGGGCTGCTTGTAGAATTTGCAAGACAGCAAAAGGCACGTCTTGTGATTCGCGGACTGCGTGCGATCACAGATTTTGAATATGAGATCCAGATGTCACAGACGAATCATAAGCTTGAACCGGAAGTAGAAACCATGTTCCTTACAACCAATCTCAAGTATTCTTACCTTAGCTCTACAATCGTAAGAGAAGTCGCAGCTTTCGGAGGGGATATTTCCCAGTTCGTGCCGGAGACTGTCGCCAAAAGTATAAAAGAAAAGATGTCACAGTAGGTCTGTGACAAGAAGGAGAGTGCAAAATTATGAGCAGCCGTATTGAGCAGATTATTGAAGAAATTGAAGAGTACATTGACAGCTGTAAGTTTCAGCCATTATCAACTACAAAGATTATCGTGAATAAAGACCAGATCGATGAACTTCTCCGTGAACTTCGTATGAAGACACCTGATGAGATCAAGCGTTATCAGAAGATCATTGCGAACAAGGATGCGATCCTTGCGGATGCACAACAGAAAGCAGAAAGCATGATTGAAGAAGCACATGCACAGACAAGTGAACTGGTAAGCGAGCATGAGATCATGCAGCAGGCATACGCACAGGCAAACGAGATCGTTATGGCAGCAACAGACCAGGCACAGCAGATTCTGGATAATGCGACTAATGATGCCAACGATATTCGTATCGGGGCAGTGCAGTATACAGATGATCTTCTTGCCAATGCTGAAAGCATCATCGGTCATACACTGAACAGTTACACAAGCAAGTATGACAGTCTGGTAACATCCCTTCAGGAATGTTATGATGTTGTCCGTAACAACCGTGCAGAACTGGAAGTTCCGGATAAGTCCTCACGCGGACTGGAAGCAGAATTCGGCGGAGAAGCCGGACAGACGGACCAGGGACAGAGAGAATAAGTTCTTTATCCGAACAATTTCATATAGCAACAAGCGAACAGGCTGGTTACCATTGCGGTAATCAGCTTTTCTGCTATATAGCGAGGAAAAGACCAGTTCTGGGATCGGATCATGCATTTTGTCTGGAAAAGCGCGCAGACTCCTCCAAAAGAACAGTGCGCCATGATGAGAAGAAACCGCAGTTCAGAAGTAAGGTCCAGCTGACAGAGCATGCGGATTCCACCGGTCAGTTCCACTCCGGGAAGAAGCAACAATTTCCAGAAGAAATTCTGAAAGGAAAGTTCTGCCATAAAAGAAATGAGCACTGAGAAAACGATCATATATCCGCCGATTTTCGTGATGGAATCACATGCTGACAGAATACTTTCGTCAAGAGCCTCGGAAAAAGGAAGAAATTGTCTGGGATCAGCCTGTTCTTCTACGACCGCAAAAGGATTCCGCGGCAGATACCATCTGCGGAACAAAAAGGAGCAGCACAGTGCGGCAAGGATAGGAAAAAGCAGACAGATCTGCGCCATTTCAGGCTGCTTGAGGCTCTGTACTGCCACATACCCGGTCAGAAACGCAGGACTGACATTGTTACAGAAGGAAAGCAGGTATTCTCCTTCAGCAGAAGAAATTTCCCCTTTATCAGTCAGGTCAGAGCAGGATTTTGCCCCTACTGGAAAGCCACAGAGAAATCCACAGACCACCGAAAAAGAAGCCTTTTCAGAAATGCCAAGAAAAGGCTTCAGAATCGGAAAAAGGGCATGGTTGATCAGGGAAATGCTCTCTGTGCGGATCAAAAGACCGGTTATAAGAAGAAAAGGAAAGAGCACCGGAAGCACCTGCCTATACCAGAGCAGCAGTCCGTTTGCGGCACCTGTGGCAACGGTTTCCGGGGAAAAAAGCATCAGAAGGAAAAGTCCGATCAGAAAAAACACAGACAGTTTTTTTGTTTTCATCGTGTATACCTGCCGTATTCTTTTGCAATAGTTTATGAAAAAACGCAGACAGATATACCGGGGCACATGTGCATAGAAGAGATTCAGTGTGAATAGAATAAAAGAAAAATGGAGAAATCTTGAAAAAAAGACTGGAACGCAGATCGCTTCTGCTCCTTTTTTTATTGCTGATTTTTTGCGTGGCAGCAAGTATACAGATCAACGAGAAAGCTAAAAAAAACCGATTGAACCTAAAAACAGGAAGCACAGAAGAATTCAGAAAGCTTGGGATGGAGGAGGCGTTTTTCCAGGTTCTTGCGAAGACAGATCATGAAAAAAGAGGAAGACTTTATGCCATTTATTTTCTGGAAAACAGCCTGTTTCCACAGGATAACGAAAAAGAGCTGTTTGAAAAATGGTCGGAAAAAGAAGAGTGGAAATCTTTTGAAAAGATCTGTACAGCTCTTTGGAATGATATCCGCTATTTTCCTGTTCCGGAATCACCGAAACATCCACAGTATCAGGTATCTTTTGTGGACAGCTGGATGGGAGAGCGCACCTACGGAGGAAAAAGGGGACATGAAGGCTGTGATCTGATGGCATCGAAAGATATCCCCGGTCTCTATCCTGTTGTGAGTATGACAGATGGGGTAGTATCGGCAAGAGGCTGGCTGGAAAAGGGAGGATACAGGATCGGGATTACCGCACCGTCCGGTGCATATTTCTATTATGCACATCTGGACTCTTATGGAAGTTATCAGGAGGGGGACGAGGTGAAGGCAGGGGATATCATTGGATTTATGGGAAATACCGGATATGGTCCGGAGGGGACGAAAGGGATGTTTGCCACGCATCTGCATCTGGGGATTTATCTCTATCCGGACGGCGAAGAAACCAGCTACAATCCCTATTGGATTTTAAGACTTGCCGGGGAGAAAAAACTTTCCTGTTCTTTCTAACTATGCTATACTTAAATGATATGGAGGACGAAAGAATGATAAATTTACCAAATGAATTTGAAGAGAAGATGAAGGCACTCCTCGGAGATGAATTTGAGGATTATATAAAATGTTATGACGAGCCGAGATATTATGGACTTCGTGTGAATACGGAGAAGATTTCTGTGGAGGATTTTGTGAAAATCTGTCCGTTTGAGATCACACCGATCCCGTGGATCGACAACGGTTTTTACTATGACGGAGAGAAGATATCTCCTGCGAAGCATCCGTATTATTTTGCAGGACTTTATTACCTGCAGGAGCCGAGTGCAATGACACCGGCGAACCGTCTTCCGGTAGAACCGGGGGACCGGGTACTGGATGTCTGTGCCGCACCCGGTGGAAAAGCAACCGAGCTTGGAGCGAAGCTTCAGAACGAAGGTGTTCTGGTTGCAAATGATATCAGCAGCTCCAGAGCAAGAGGACTCTTAAAGAATCTGGAAGTTTTCGGAATCGGCAATATGCTGGTCATGAGTGAAGAACCTGGACGACTGGAACGCTATTTCAGCGGTTATTTTGACAAGATCCTGATCGATGCGCCGTGTTCCGGGGAAGGGATGTTCCGTAAGGATAAGAAGATGGTACGCGCCTGGGAAGAACATGGACCGGAATTTTTCTCGAAGCTGCAGAGAAGCATTATCACCCAGGCGGCAAGAATGTTAAAGCCGGGTGGCATGATGCTGTATTCAACCTGTACGTTTGATCCACTGGAGAATGAGGGGACGATCGAATATCTGCTCGGTGAATATCCGGAATTCGAGATTCAGGAAATCGCAGAATATGAAGGATTTGCACCGGGCAGGCCGGAAGTAACCAAGTCAAAGGATCCGGATTTTGCTAAGACTGTCCGTATTTTTCCACATCATATGAAAGGGGAGGGACATTACCTCGCACTGCTGAAAAAGAGTGAGGATGCAATCTGCCCGTCTTCCCCGGTCGCAGAGCAGAAAGCGAAGAAAATCCCGGCAGAGCTGGAGGAATTCTTCCGTGATGTAAAGTGGGATCTGAAGCCGTGGAGACTGGATATCCATGGAGAGCGCGTGTACTATATGCCGGAGAATCTTCCGGAACTGAAAGGCGCAAGATTTTTAAGAAGCGGACTTCTCCTTGGTGAACTGAAGAAAAAGCGTTTTGAACCGAGCCAGGCACTGGCGATGAACCTGAAAATGGAAGAGTACGCGCATACTTTGAACCTGTCTTCTGATGATGACCGACTGATGCGTTATCTGAAAGGCGAGACAATCGATGTGGAGGATCTGATTCCGGCTAAGGCAAAAGGCTGGCATCTGATCTGTACAGACGGTTTCCCGCTTGGATGGGGAAAAGTCACGAACGGAACTTTGAAGAACAAATATCTGCCTGGATGGAGGAATCAGTCTGCATGATGCGCATAGACAAATATCTTGCCGAGATGGGGCAGGGAACCAGAAGTGAAATCAAAAAGCTGATCCGCAGCGGACGTGTTATGGTTGATGGAGAGACGGTGAAAAAACCGGAACTTAAAATCGATGAGACTACACAGAAAGTAAGTCTTGAAGGAAAACAGATTGGATACGCTAAAAAAGAGTATTATATGCTCTATAAACCGGCAGGTGTTATTTCCGCAACAAAAGATGACCGGGACAAGACAGTTCTGGATCTGATCACAGATAAAAAAAGAAATGATCTGTTCCCGGTAGGACGTCTGGATAAGGACACGGAAGGACTTCTTCTGATCACCAATGACGGAGAACTGGCACACCGCCTGCTTTCCCCAAAAAAGCATGTGGATAAGGTGTATTATGCGAAAGTACAGGGAAAGGTAGATGAATCTGATGTGAAAGCATTTGCAGATGGAGTGGATATCGGAGACGATACGCCGGCTAAAAGCGCAGATCTTCGAATCCTGAAAAGTGGGGAGGAGTCGGAAATCGAGCTTACGATCACTGAAGGACGTTTCCATCAGGTGAAGCGGATGTTTCATGCAGTCGGCAAAGAGGTAATCTATCTGAAGCGGCTTTCTATGGGAAGCCTTGCTCTGGATAAGACACTTACAAAGGGAGAATACCGGTCACTGACCGAAGAGGAGATAAAAAAATTATGTTAGAGCATACTAAAGCTGTCATTTTTGATCTGGATGGGACTCTGGTAGATTCCATGTGGGTGTGGACAGCGATAGATGAAGATTATATCAGAAAATATCATCTGAATCCGCCGGAAGATTTTCATGAGGCAATGGAAGGGATGAGCTATACCGAGACAGCGCAGTACTTTTTGAAAATTTTTCCGGAGCTTCCGCATACTGTGGAGGAGATCAAAAAAGAATGGTATGATATGTCTGTGGATAAATATACAAAAGAGGTCACACTAAAGCCAGGGGTAAAGGAATTTCTGGAGATGCTGAAAGAGAAAGGGATCCGGACAGGAATCGCAACCAGCAATGACCGGAAACTGGTGGAAGAATTTTTAAAGGCAAGGCAGATCACCCATCTTTTCGATACGATCTGTACAAGCTGCGAAGTGAATAAAGGGAAACCGGCACCGGATGTTTATCTGAAGGCGGCTGGGCAGCTGGGTGCAGATCCTTCTGCCTGTCTGGTATTTGAAGATGTTCCGATGGGAATCCTTGCCGGGAAAAATGCAGGAATGCGTGTATGCGCGGTGGACGACTGGTTTTCACGCCCACAGGATGCGAAAAAGCGGGAACTTGCCGACTATTTTATTCACAGCTATGAAGACATTACCAATCAGACATACGAGGTATTATAATGAATCATGGATTTTTACCGATCAGCAGGAAAGAGATGGAAGAACGGGGGTGGAATCAGGTAGACTTTGTCTATGTAAGCGGAGATGCCTATGTAGACCACCCGTCTTTTGGACATGCGATCATCACCCGCCTTTTAGAGGCACATGGCTTCCGCGTGGGGATCATTGCACAGCCTGACTGGAAGGATAAAGAAAGTATTACAGAATTTGGAGAGCCGCGGCTTGGATTTATGGTGTCGGCGGGAAATATGGATTCCATGGTCAACCATTATTCTGTATCAAAGAAAAGACGGCAGCAGGATTCTTATACACCGGGCGGAGTGATGGGAAAGAGACCGGATTATGCAGCAGTTGTGTACGGCAATCTGATCCGTCAGACATATAAGAAGACACCAATCATTCTGGGTGGTATCGAGGCGAGTCTTAGAAGACTTGCACATTATGATTACTGGTCCAACCAGCTTAAGCGTTCCATTCTTCTGGATTCGGGTGCAGACCTGGTTTCTTATGGAATGGGTGAACGCTCGATCATTGAGATTGCAGAGGCACTGGATGCCGGACTGGATATCAAGGACATTACCTATATCGATGGAACAGTCTGCAAGGTCAAGAATTTGGACAGTGTGTATGATGCAGAGATTCTGGAACCGTATGAAGAGATGAAAAAAGATAAGCTCCTGTACGCCAAAAGCTTTTACAGACAGTACTGCAACACAGATCCATTTTCCGGAAAGCGGCTGGTTGAGCCCTATTCGGATCATCTGTATGTGGTACAGAACCCTCCGGCAAAACCGCTGACCCAGCAGGAGATGGATGATGTCTACGCACTTCCTTACATGCGGACCTACCATCCATCTTATGAGACGGCAGGTGGAGTTCCGGCAATCCGGGAGATCAAATTCAGTCTGATCAGCAACAGGGGATGTTTTGGAGGCTGCAGTTTTTGTGCACTGACATTCCATCAGGGAAGGATCATTCAGACACGAAGTAAGGAATCACTGATCGCTGAAGCAAAGACATTTCCGGAAGATCCGGAATTCAAAGGATATATTCATGATGTAGGCGGACCGACCGCGAACTTCCGTGCACCGGCATGTAAGAAACAGTTAAAATATGGGGCATGTACGAACAAACAGTGTCTTTTTCCAAAGCCGTGTAAAAATCTGATCGCAGATCATAAAGAATACTTAAGCATTCTCAGGGATCTCAGAAAGATACCTGGAGTCAAAAAAGTATTTATCCGTTCCGGTATCCGGTTTGACTATCTGCTGGCGGATCCGGATGACACGTTTTTCAAAGAACTGTGTCAGTATCATGTCAGCGGTCAGCTGAAAGTTGCACCGGAGCATGTAGCAGACCCGGTTCTTCAGATGATGGGCAAGCCGGAAAATGCGGTTTATGAACGTTTTACCCACAAATACGAAGAGATCAATAAAAGGCTAGGACTTAAACAGTATCTGGTTCCGTATCTGATGTCGTCCCATCCAGGTTCTACTATGAAAGAAGCGGTAAAGCTTGCCGAATACCTGCGGGATCTCGGTTATATGCCGGAGCAGGTACAGGATTTCTACCCGACACCGTCTACGATTTCCACTTGTATGTATTATACCGGTGTAGATCCGCGGACGATGAAGCCGGTGTATGTGCCGAAGAATCCGCATGAAAAAGCGATGCAGAGAGCACTGATCCAGTACCGGAACCCGAAGAATTATGATCTGGTCATGGAGGCACTGCGAATTGCGGATCGTATGGATCTGGTAGGATTCGATGAAAAATGTCTGATCCGTCCGAGAAAGCTTCATTCGGAAAAAATGCAGGAGAAGAATGGATACAGCGGAAGAAACCATGGCGGAACTCATGGCGGTACGGACCGAAAGAGCAAAAACCCGAATGGAAATAACAAAAATCCAGGAAAGACAAACGGAAATTATAAAAATTCAAATGCAGGGCATAAGAATACAAAGCCTGCATCTACAGGAAACGGCAGAGGTGAGTCCTCGTCAAGACCGCAGAAAAAGAAATCCATCCGTAATGTACACAAACGGAAGTAGTCACAGGAGAAAGGAGAACCGCTTATGAAGATTGCGATTGTTACCGGGGCATCCTCCGGCATGGGAAAAGAATTTGTCAGACAGATTGAACGTTTTTACAAGGAACTGGACGAAATCTGGGTGATTGCCCGCAGTGAAAAGAAGCTGGAAGAGATCAAGAAAAGCCACAAGACCTATATCCGGATCTTTGCAGGGGACATGGAAGAGGATCTGGTATACAAGCAGGTGAAAAATCGGCTGGAGAATCAGAATCCTGATATCCGTATGCTGGTCAATGCAGCAGGATTCGGAAAGACCGGGACAGTAGAGGAGATTGCAAAGGAAGACAAGAAACTTCAGCTCCGCATGATCGACCTGAATTGCCGGGGACTGACCGAGATGACCTGTACCTGTTTGCCCTGGATGCATAAAGGAACCAGGATCATCAACCTGGCAAGCGCAGCAGCTTTTTGCCCGCAGGCAAAATTCGCAGTTTATGCAGCGACGAAGTCGTATGTACTGAGCTTTTCAAGGAGCCTTGCAGCTGAACTTAAGGAAAAAGGAATCTTCGTCACAGCGGTCTGCCCGGGACCTGTGGACACCCCGTTTTTTGAAGTGTCAGGGAAGTTGCCCGGTGGCATGAAAGAGGCTGTGATGGCAGATCCGGTACAGGTTGTAAAGCAGGCGCTCATTGATGCCAAATATAAAAAAGAGGTTTCTGTATATGGCATGGCAATGAAAGGGGCAGAAGCTGCTACCAAAGTACTTCCGCACGGAATGATCTTAAAAGCCATGTCAGTGATGGAGAAAATAACGAAGGAGTAAGCGAAAGACAAGATGAAGATACAAAAAGGAGATGCAGGTTATCTGCGCAGAAGAAAACGATTATTGATACTGGAAGCTGTTGTCTCTTTTGGACTGGTTGCCGCACTGGTGATCGCCGGTTATGTGACAACAAAGACAAAGCTCAATCTGCTCACTGTAGTAGCGGTACTCGGATGTCTTCCGGCAAGCCGGATCCTGGTCAATCTGATCATGGTCATGCCGCACGATTCCATCGATGAGGCAACTGAGCTTGAAATCTCGGCTGTTACCGAAGAACTTACCGTTGCATACGATCTTGTGATCACCAGTGAGAAAAAGGCAATGCCGGTAGCAGCTGTTGCAATTTATAACAATACGATCTGTGGCTATGTGCCGGTGAAAAAAGTGGATGTGGACTATGCCGCAAAGCATATCAAATCCATTATGAAGCAAAACCAGTTCGACAAGGTGGTGGTCAAGCTTTTCCATGATTACAAAGCATTTCTGACCCGCGCCGAGGGAATGAACAACATTGCTTCTGTAGAACAGCAGGATACAAGAAAACACGAAGAGATGATCAAAGGACTCCTTCTGGACATTTCACTGTAAAAGGCAGGAGGAATTAAAAGCATGCAGAAAATAACCGTTTCGGCAAATGAAGCAGGACAGCGTCTGGACAAGCTTCTTGGAAAATATTTAAGTAATGCGCCGATGAGCTTTGTTTACAAGATGCTGCGGAAAAAGAACATCAAGTTAAACGGGAAAAAAGCGCAGGGAAATGAAAAACTGACAAAAGGAGACCAGGTTGAAGTATTTCTCTCAGATGATACCTGGCAGAAATTCGCAGGGGCACCGGGAGCAGAAAAGCAGCTTCCGGCAGATCTTGCACGGGCAATGGAAAGCAGCATCCGGCTGTCGGTAATCTATGAGGATCCGGATATTCTGATCCTGAACAAACCATCAGGCATGCTTTCCCAGAAAGCAGCACCGTCTGACCTTTCCCTGAATGAATATATGATCGCGTATCTGCTGAAAAAAGGCGATCTGAAACTAGCTGAGCTTGCTACTTTCCGCCCATCTGTCTGTAACCGCCTGGACCGGAATACCAGTGGTCTTGTAACCGCAGGGAAAAGCCTTGCGGGATTACAGCAGCTCAGCGAGATTTTAAGAGACAGGACCGTGAAAAAATATTATCTCACGATCGTGGATGGGGTGATAAAAGACCGTCAGAAGATCGAAGGATATCTTCTGAAAAATGAGATGACCAATCAGGTGAAAATTCTGAAAGAAGCAAAAGGCGAGGCAAAGCCGATAGCCACAGAGTATATTCCGCTTGCGGATAATGGTCAGCAGACGATTCTGAAGGTGCATCTGATCACGGGACGGACCCATCAGATCCGTGCACATCTGTCTTCGACCGGTCATCCGATCATCGGGGATAGCAAGTATGGTAATCCAAAGGTCAATTCTATTTTCAGGAAAAAATATGCGTTAAAATATCAACTTTTACATGCATGGAAAATGCAGTTCCCGAAAAGAGAGGATGCGCTTGCAAAGGTATCGGAAAAGGAGGTTACCGCGCCTCTTCCGGAAGGATTTACAACCATCATAAAAGGAGAAGGATTAGAATGGGAACCTGGAATTCAAGAGGGCTAAGAGGTTCAACCCTGGAGGATTTTATTAACCGGACGAATGAACGCTATCAGCAGCAGGGACTGGCGCTCATTCAGAAAATCCCGACGCCGATCACTCCGGTACGAATGGACAAAGATCACCGCCAGATCACGCTGGCCTATTTTGACCAGCGCAGTACGGTCGATTATATTGGAGCAGTACAGGGAATTCCCGTATGTTTTGACGCAAAAGAGTGCAGTATGGATACCTTTCCACTACACAATATCCATGAACACCAGATGAACTTTATGCGGGATTTTGAAAAACAGGATGGAATTTCCTTTTTTCTTATCTATTACAGTACAAAAAACCTGCTTTATTACATGCGTTTTGAAGAAATAGAAGTGTTTTGGGAGCGGATGAAGCAGGGCGGACGGAAAAGCGTACGCTTTGAAGAACTGGATGAGGAATATTTTATGCAGCTAAGGCAGGGCGTATTCGTTCCGTATCTGGAGATGCTCCAGAAGGATCTGGATCACCGGGAAGAAAGATAAGAAGCATGGAAAAGAGATTAGCAGGATAGAACTTCTGAGTATGCAGGCTTGACAAGCCGCGTCAAAGTTCGTATAATACAACAAGGCCACGTTTTAATATGGTAACATGCTAAAGTGACAAATAAACAAAAAAGAGGAGTTACAATCTATGGAGCAGTTATTACATACACCCGAAGGGGTCCGAGACATTTATCACGAAGAATGCGCCAAAAAGCTGGCACTTCAGAACCGACTTCATAAGACTCTGCATTTGTACGGATATCATGATATCCAGACTCCTATGTATGAATATTTTGATGTATTCAGAAAAGAGATCGGAACCATTCCTTCAAGGGAATTATATAAATTTTTTGACAGAGACGGCAACACACTGGTGTTAAGACCAGATATCACTCCGCAGATCGCACGTGCGACGGCAACTTTATTTAAGGATGATGAATTCCCGGCAAGGCTTTGCTATGTGGGGAATACATTTATCAATCATTCCAGTTATCAGGGACGATTAAAGGAAAGTACCCAGATGGGCGCGGAGATGATCGGACTGGATGCGGCGGACGCTGATGCGGAGATGCTGGCACTTGTCATTGACTGTCTGAAGAATGCCGGACTGGAAGAATTTCAGATCAGTATAGGAAATGTAGACTTTTTCCAGAGTCTGATCGAGGAATCCGAGATTGATGATGAGACAGAAGAACGTTTGCGTGAGCTGATTAACAACCGGAACTTTTTCGGTGTAGACGAACTTTTAGAAGAGGCTGATGCAAAACCGGTGTCAAGAAAAGCATTTTCTGCACTTTCAGAGATGGTCGGTGGTGTGGAGATCCTGGAGGAGGCGAAAAAGGTAGCACCAAGCAAAAAAGCGATGAAAGCAATCCGGCGGCTCGAAAAAATCTACGCGATCTTATCTGTCTACAAAATGGAACAGTACATTACGTTTGATCTGAGCATGAGCGGAATTTACGGATATTATACCGGTATTATCTTCCGGGGATACACTTTTGGGACCGGGGATGCCATTGTAAAAGGCGGACGTTATGACCACCTGGTTGAAAAGTTTGGAAAAGAAGAGCCGGCGATCGGTTTTGCGATCGTAGTAGATGAACTGATGAGCGCACTTTCCCGCCAGAAGATCCAGATCTCAAGTGGCGAGAAGAGTTCCCTGATCTTATATGATAAAGAACGGTTGAAGGATGCAATCCAGCTTGCCATGGAATTCAGAGGGAAGGACAAGAATACCCAGATCCTTCAGAAAGCATCGGATAAGTCGCTGGAATTCTATGTGGATTATGGAAAACGCAATCTTGCAGGAAGCATGCTGTATCTTCGCAGCAAAGGAGATGTGCAGCTGGTGAACCTGATGACCGGCGAAGAGAAAATTGTAGGGTAGGGGTGAGACGATGAAAGACACAAGATATTTGACATTTGCGCTCTGTAAGGGGCGGCTCGCAAAACAGACACTGGAGCTTCTGGAAGAACTGGGGATCACCTGTGAGGAAATGAAAGATAAAAATTCCAGAAAGCTGATTTTTGTGAATGAAGAATTAAAACTCAAATTTTTCTTATCGAAGGGACCGGATGTACCGACCTATGTAGAATATGGTGCGGCGGACATCGGCGTGGTCGGAAAAGACACGATTCTGGAAGCGGGAAAGAAGGTACATGAGGTACTGGATCTTGGTTTTGGTAAATGCAGGATGTGCGTATGCGGACCGGCAGATGCGAAAAAATATCTGGAGAATCACGAACTGATCCGCGTGGCAACAAAATATCCGAATATTGCAAAGGATTATTTTTATAATACCAGACACCAGACGGTAGAGATTATCAAATTGAACGGTTCGATTGAACTTGCACCGATCGTTGGCCTTTCAGAGGTGATCGTGGATATCGTGGAAACCGGATCCACCCTGAAGGAGAACGGACTTGTAGTTCTCGATGAGGTTTGCCCATTATCAGCGCGTATGATCGTAAACCCGGTCAGCATGCGTCTGGAAAATGACAGGATCAAGGAACTTCTTTATAAACTCAGAAGTATATTAAAAAGGGAGGCTTAATGCACATGAGAATACAAAAGCTGAACAGCGATACAAAGAAAAATCTGCTGGAAGATCTGCTGAAAAGAAGTCCGAACAATTATGGACAGTATGAGGCAAGCGTAAAAGAAATTTTAGATAAAGTAAAAGAAGAAAAAGATGCGGCAGTTTTTGCATACACTGCCAAATTTGATGGGGCAGAGCTTACTGCAGATACGATTGAAGTCACAGATGCAGAAATTGAAGAAGCATATGCGCAGGTTGATGATACACTTCTTACAGTCATCCGCAAAGCAAAAGACAATATCGAAAGTTATCATGCAAAACAGCGTCAGAACAGCTGGTTTGACAGTAAACCGGACGGAACCATTCTTGGGCAGAAGATCTCTCCGCTTCACAGAGTCGGCGTGTATGTGCCGGGAGGAAAGGCAGTTTATCCGTCTTCGGTACTGATGAATGTGATGCCGGCAAAGGTTGCCGGTGTGGATGAGATCATCATGGTAACGCCTCCTGGAAAAAATGGAAAAGTAAGTCCGAATACACTGGTTGCAGCCAAAGAAGCCGGTGTGGATAAGATCTACAAGGTCGGCGGTGCACAGGCAATTGCAGCCCTTGCTTACGGAACAGAGAGTATCCCGAAGGTTGACAAGATCGTAGGACCTGGAAATATCTATGTAGCACTTGCAAAGAAAGCAGTTTACGGTCATGTCAGCATTGATTCCATTGCAGGACCAAGTGAAATCCTAGTTGTGGCAGATGAGACAGCTAATCCGAGATATGTTGCGGCAGACCTGCTTTCCCAGGCAGAGCATGATGAGCTCGCTTCCGCAATTCTTGTTACGACAAGTGAAAAGTTGGCACATGAGGTATCCGATCAGGTAGATGGTTTCTTAAAAGAACTTTCAAGAGCAGAGATCATTTCCAAATCTCTGGATAATTACGGATATATTCTGCTTGCGGATACGATGGAAGATGTGATCGACGTGGCAAATGAGATCGCATCCGAGCATTTGGAAATCCAGACAAAAAATCCATTTGAAGTGATGACCAAGATCCGCAATGCAGGAGCTATCTTTATCGGAGAATATGCAAGCGAGCCACTGGGCGATTATTTCGCCGGACCAAACCATATCCTTCCGACCAACGGAACCGCTAAATTCTTTTCCCCGCTTTCTGTAGACGATTTCATTAAGAAATCCAGTATCATCTCTTATTCAAGAGAAGCACTGCAGAAGGTACATAAGGATATCGAAAGCTTTGCAAAAGCGGAACAGCTGACTGCGCATGCCAATTCGATCCATGTACGTTTTGAAGAGGAGGACTAAAAGATGGAGAGCAGAGTTGCATCCTGCAGTCGTGTGACAAAAGAGACACAGATCGAGATGACACTGAATCTGGACGGAACAGGAAAGACTGACATTTCTACTGGCATAGGTTTCTTTGACCATATGCTTTCCGGCTTTGCAAGACATGGACTTTTTGATCTGACTGTCAAAGTTACCGGAGATCTGGAGGTAGACAGCCACCACACGATCGAGGATACCGGAATCGTGCTGGGGCAGACCATTGCAAAAGCACTGGGAGATAAAAAAGGAATCAAGCGGTATGGACATTTTATGCTTCCGATGGATGAGGTGCTGGTGCTTTCGGCAATCGACCTTTCCGGAAGACCATATCTGAATTTTGGCGCCACATTTACCTGTGACAAATTAGGAGAACTGGACACGGAGATGGTGAAAGAATTTTTCTATGCTGTTTCCTACAGCGGTGCAATGAACCTGCACCTGAAAGTCCTGGATGGCGGCAACAACCATCATATGGCAGAGGCGTTATTTAAAGCATTTGGAAAAGCGCTTGATATGGCTGTATCCGAAGAACCACGGATGAAAGAAGTGTGGTCTACAAAAGGCAGTCTGTAAAAAGATAAAAGGAGTTTCTCGTATGAGTTATAAAAGATTGATTCCCTGCATTTTTATCCTTGGAGGGAAGGCGGTAAAATGGTTTGATGACCCGACAGTTGTATCTGAAGATGTGATCGCGCTGGCAAAAGAGTACAGCGATAACGGGGCGGATGAACTTCTGGTATTTGACCTGTCAAATACGGACCAGGATCATGATGAGTCCATTGAACTGATGAAAAAGATCAACCGCGTGATTCGGATTCCGATGGTTGCCGGAGGAAATGTAAAGCGGCAGGAGGATGTCAAGAAAATCCTCTACACCGGTGCAAAGCGTGCCATGCTGAATTTTTCAAAGCCGGATTCACAGAAACTGATCGAAGAGGTGGCAAAGCGGTTTGGAAAAGAGAAGATCGCGGTGTCACTGAATGACTTTGATGCATTATTTAAGCAGCAGCATCTGATCCAGACTTACAGTAGCCAGATTGTATTTATGCACCGTCTGGATCTGAATTCCGTTGTAAATATTACGGATATTCCGTGTGTGGTTGTGACCGATACACTGGAAAAGGAAGAGCTTTTTAAGATCCTGGAATGCCCGGGTGTGAAAGGACTTTCTGGAATGTATGTGAGTCAGAGAAAAATCAATTGTGCTGATTTCAAAGAAGAGTGCAGCCAGAAAGGAATTCGTATGACATCCTTTGAGAGTCTGATGGATTTTTCCGAATTTAAATTAAATTCCGATGGATTACTTCCGGTTGTTACACAGCATTATAAGACGTCCGAAGTGCTGATGGTGGCATACATGAATCAGGAGGCATTTGAAAAAACAGTGAAAACCGGACGGATGACCTATTTCAGCCGGAGCAGACAGAGTCTCTGGACAAAAGGCGAGACATCCGGACATTTTCAGTATGTCAAATCCCTGACCATCGACTGTGACAAAGATACCCTGCTTGCAAAAGTCGATCAGGTAGGAGCAGCATGTCATACCGGCAATCCGACCTGCTTCTTCCAGCCAATCGTAGGGGATCAGTATGAAGAAATCAATACGCAGCAGGTATTCGAGAGCGTGTATCATACGATCATGGATCGCAAAGAGCATCCAAAGGAAGGATCTTACACGAACTATCTGTTTGAAAAAGGTATTGATAAAATTCTGAAGAAGGTTGGAGAAGAGGCTGCCGAGATCATCATTGCGGCGAAGAATCCGAACCAGGAAGAAGTCAAATATGAAATGTGTGATTTCCTGTATCATATGATGGTGCTGATGGCAGAACGGGGGATCACCTGGGATGACATCATGGAAGAGATGGCAAAACGGTAAAAATTGCATATGTGAAAAGATGTGGGACATATACTGAGGTAGAGGTATATGTCCTTTTTGTTTGTCTGAAATTGGGAAAGAACTTTCTGGTAAATGAAAAGAACTACCTGCCAAAGGTGCGCACTCGCGCAAAGAAGAATGTTGCAAGCAACTGCGTTCGGTGTAGAATGCGCCGAGACACATTCATTTTAATTGGATGCTTTAGCAGAAGGGAGAGATTGGAATGAACGAATCACAGGAACGCCGCGAGGAGTTGCTTAGGATGTCACGTCAAAAATGGAGAAAAGGCAGCATCCCGGCGGTGCATCCAAGGTATCAGCATGTATACAGGGGATTATATGGAGAACATTCTTCAGAAGAAAATGGCGGAAGCAGTTTCTTTGCACGGATGTTTATCAGTTTCCTTATCTTTGGGATGTTTGTGGCGGCAGATTATACAGGAGAGAAAATCTGGAAATATACACCCTCGCAGATCGTGTCACAGATTGAGTACCAACCGGATATTATGACTGGGAACTGGTAAGAGAAGATAGGAAAGCAGTTCTATGGCGGAGACGGACTTGTAGAAAAAGGTGTAGAAAATACAATCCGCAATATCGGAGAGCTTGCAAAGAAGGGAATGCGTGAAACGGATAAGACGATCATCCAGATCATAACAAGGTAACTTATTGACAAAGTAATATGAACTGGAATCATAAATATAGAAATTGTGTATTTTTACTAAAAAAACACCACATATGGTTTAATTTATGCTATAATTAAAAATAATCAAATAAAAGATGAATGAAACCCCTAAATTTAATGTTTCATACATTTTATTAATGCAATTGTTAATGCAAAGAAGAATTTTTTGAAAACTTCAAAAATTAACATACAACTTATAGTCTATTTACGAGAGGAGGATCAATTATTGAAGTTTAGGAACAAATTTATAGCAAAAAGGATCGGGACAAAGACACTGGCAAGTCTTCTGGCATTTGGAATGGCTCTTGGTTCGCCAATGGCGGCATTTGCCGATGATGGGGAAACGGTCGTTGTAGCAGAGAATACAGTGCAGGCAAAAAAGACAGATGGATCGGAAGCATTTGTGAGTGTATCTGATTGTGTACGGGGAATGATGGAAAGCGGAGCAGTCAGGCTGAATAATGAAACCGGCTATCTGGAAGATACCTCGACTGGTCAGAAAGTGGATCCGGAGACAGGCGAACGCCTGACAGAGACACCGGATGTTCCGGAGACACCAGCCATACCGGACACCCCTGGAAATCAAGAAAATCCAGAGTCACCGGGAACCCCGGAGAATCCAGAAAACCCAAAGGTTCCGGAAAAACCGGACACTCCGGGAACTCCAGAGACACCGGAAAAACCGGACACTCCGGAAAATCCAGGGGCACCGGAAAAACCGGACACTCCGGGAACTCCAGAGACACCGGAAAAACCAGAAACTCCAGAAAAGCCGGATACTCCGGGAACTCCAGAGACACCGGAAAAACCAGGCACTCCGGAAAATCCGGATAGCCCGGATTCCGGCAAATCCGATTCAAAAGATCCGATTCAGACACCGGATACTGATAAGGCAGATTCTTCCGAAGACCGGAAAGATACAAAGACCGACCCAATTCCGGGAAGTGAGATCGACCATACACAGGAGATCAGCAAAGCAGAAGAAGCAGCCGGTCAGAACGAATCAAAAACTGCAGTCAGTAATTCTGAACTGATCAGCCGTCAGCAGATTGTGAAGCAGCCAGAGATGGTAGAGGATTTCCGTTTCTGGACTGTGGCAAGAAAATATGCATTTGCCAGAACAGCGATCAATGTACGGGAGGAAATTCCGGAAGCTGCAGATGGCAGGGCAGATACTTCCGAGGAAGCCAAAGAAGCAGAGCTTGAAGCGGCAAAAAAAGATGCAAAAGAGCTGAGAGCCGGATTTGATATAGAGAATCAAAAATACAACACGAAAAAAGTGAAACGTACAAAAACGACAAAAGGTGTAAAAAAATCTACACAGATCAAACTGACCGGACTCAACATTTTTTCATCAGCGAAATTAAAGACAGAGGCGTCGAATCAGACCAATCTGAAAGCTGGAAAAAGAGCTGAAGCAGCAAGGCAGGCTGAGAAGGATCTGCAGAAGCAGAAAGAAGAACAGGCGGCAAAAGTGACTGCTGACCTGGCAGCACAGCAGATGGAAGAAAAGGTCCGCTCGGTCGGAACGATTTCGCAGGACGGGCTTCTTTATATTTTGAAAGAAGAAGACAATGGCTGGTTGTATGTGGAATCCGGTAATGTCAGGGGATTTGTAAAGGCGTCTGAAATTTATACGGAAGATGCGGCACAGGAACTTCTGGATGTCTATCAGACACAGGCCAGGTTAAAAGCTTCCAAAGAAAACAAAGACTATACCGGAATCGAGGGAACCGCAAAGACGGCACAGGCACTGATAGATGCAAAAGATAATCAGGCATATACCTATCTCCGCGCGACGGTGAAGCAGACGGTTGCAGATAAAGAACCGGCACTGGTAAGCGATCAGCTAGATACCGATAAAAAAGGAATCTTGAATATTCAAGAAGAGAAGAATGCGGATTCCAGAGTTGTCGGAACAATGACAGCAGGAGAGCTCTGCTACATTCTCGCAGATGAGGATTCAGACTGGGTTTATGTAGAATCCGGAGATGTCAGAGGCTTTGCGGAAAAGAAGTATTTGAAATCAGACGCTGAAACCAAAGCACAGGTGACAGAAAGAGGAGCTGATGCCTATTCAATGGCAGAGGAAAACATGGATCCGGAAGATAATAAAGCTCTTTACTATACGCTGACTTCTACAAAAGAAGGAACGCCGAGTGGTGAAATCCGCCAGTCAATGATTGAATATGCATCCCAGTTTGTCGGTAATCCTTATGTGTGGGGCGGAACCAGTCTGACAAACGGAGCAGACTGTTCCGGATTTGTACAGCAGATTTACAAGGCTTACGGATATGATCTTCCGCGTGTTGCCGAGGATCAGAGCCAGTATGGGACCAAGATTCCAGTAGAAGACGCACAGCCTGGAGACCTGATCTTCTATGCAAAGAACGGTTATGTATATCATGTTGTGATGTATGCCGGAGATGGAAAGACCATCGAAGCTGCAAATGAAGATGTTGGAATTATTTACGGAACTGTTTACGACAAAGATGCAGTATGGGCGACCCGGATTCTGGACGATCATTATACTGTTGCAGGTGGCGGAATCGGAACAGTCAATGCGACAGAAGAGATGTACGGCGCAGATCTTGGCAATTTTACGATTACATATTACTGTGCATGTGAAATCTGCTGTAACAAAGCAGACGGGATTACAGCAACCGGAACCCCAGTCATTGAGGGACAGACCATTGCGGTGGATCCGAGTGTAATCCCTTACGGAACAAAAGTCATCATCGGCGGACATGTATTTACTGCTGAAGACTGTGGTGGTGCGATCAAGAAAAACCACATTGATGTCTATGTAAACAGCCATGAAGAAGCACTTGCTCTCGGCGTGACGAATGCAGAAGTATATCTGGTTAAATAAAAATTAAGCGAAGGATAATTTGTTCTTTCGGAGTTTATCTAAAGCCATAAAAACAGGGAAATGTTCTGACGTAAAATATGTCAGGACATTTCCTTTTTTTCATTTTACCAAAATATTTTCCGAAAGAAATTACTCTCTGAGTTTGAAAAATTTTATCAGAAATATTTTTAATGAAATATGGACGGTTTTGTCAAAGAGTAGTAAAATAAAAATGTCGCGTTTCGACTAAAAGGACTGCATTTTACAGAATTTGTAAGAAGGAGCAACAGATTTTGAAATATAGAAATATACAGGTAGCAAAAAGGACAGGAGCAAAAATTCTAGCAGGATTACTTGTTTTCGGACTTACTTTTAGCGCTCCGGCAACAGCTTGGGCGGCAGAGGGCGGTCTTACAGAGGTTACTTCTAATGAATCAGAAAATGGAGAAAAATTACAGGCAAAATCCATTGATGGGCGTGATACACTTACAGAAGTATCAGATCTTGTCCTGGAGATGATTCATAATGAAGAAATAAGATACAATGAAGAGACTGGATATCTGGAAGATACCGGTCTGCGTGATGCAGCGAAAACAGGATGGAAGGTTGATCCGATAACAGGGGATGAAGTAGAAGTAATCCCGGCTAACCCGGATGTGCCGGTTACGCCGGAGCAACCGACAGATCCGGCCAATCCGGATACACCACAGCAGCCTTCGGATGGCAATGTGAACAATGAACAGCAGCCTTCGGAAGACCAGACAGAAGGCTCAGAAGAAAACAAAGCGCAGGAGCAGGAAAAAAATGCGCAGGATAGCGAACACAAGATGACCAATGAAGAACTGGTCAAGAGACAGCAGATCGTCAGTCTTCCGGAATACGAAGAAGATTTCCGTTTCTGGACAGTTGCGAGAAAATATGCATTTGCAAAGACAAAGATCAGCATACGTGAGGCAATTCCGGAAGATATCAGTGGAGCCGTTGATACTGATCGGACAGAAAGTGATATTCAGGAAGCAACAGCTGATGCTAAAAAACTGTTTCATAAGGAAACTTCTGTAAAGGCGAAGAAATCAAAGACGAAAACGGAAAAGAAAGTACAGCTTAATACATTTTCTGCCGGGACATTAAAAAACACAGCAGACACTTCGGAAAAGAAGTCATCCTTAAACTCGGATACTGCCGTAGCATTGCAGGATGATACTTTAAATGCGTCCCTTGCATCCCGGCAGTTGGCCGAAAAGGTGCGTTCTGTCGGAGAAATTTCACAGGATGGACTTCTCTACATTCTGAAAGAAGAAAAGAATGGATGGCTGTATGTAGAATCCGGAAAGGTCAGAGGATTTGTAAAAGAATCCGAGCTTTATACCGGAGATGCCGCACAGGTACTGCTGAGTGGATACCAGAAGCAGGCAAAAAAAGCTGCAAAAAAAGCCAAGAGTGCATATACTGGAATCGAAGGGACAGCATCTCTTGCAAAAGAAACGGTTCCGGCAAATGAAAATCAGGCATTTACCCATGTACGTGCAACCGTAAATCAGACACTGGCTACGAAAAAATATGCACTGGCAGATGCATCAAAGTCGGATGGAACTGTAGCAATCCAGGAAGAGGCAAATGGACAGTCACGTGTGATCGGAACCATGTCCCAGGGTAATCTGTGTTATATCCTTGCGGATGCAGAGAAAGACTGGATCTATGTGGAGTCCGGGGATGTCCGAGGGTTTGTCTCTAAAGAGGCTGTTCAGACTGGAGATGAAGTAAAAGCGCAGGTAGAAGCAGCAGGCGAAGGTGCTTACCAGACAGCTACAGAACTGATCGCACCGGAAGATAACCAGGCACTTTATTATAGTTATGCTTCTGTAAAGCCGGGAACACCGGGGAATGCGATCCGCCAGGCAATGCTGGATTTTGCCGCACAGTTCATTGGCAATCCTTATGTATGGGGCGGTACAAGCCTGACAGAAGGGGCGGACTGCTCCGGATTTGTACAGCAGATCTATAAGAATTTTGGCTATAATCTGCCAAGAGTAGCCGAAGATCAGAGCCAGTATGGAACCAAGATTCCGGTTGAAGACGCACAGCCGGGGGATTTGATTTTCTATGCAAAAGATGGTTATGTCCATCATGTTGTGATGTATGCAGGAGACGGAAAGACCATCGAAGCTGCAAATGAAGACCAGGGAATCATTTCCGGAACGGTATATATTCCGGAAGCTGTCTGGGCAACCAGAATCCTGGAAGAAAATTATAATCTGGAAGGCACGGATGTGAACGAACAGAACGCTACAGCCGAACAGTATGGAGACAGTATTGGAGAGTATACCATTGATTATTATTGTTCCTGCGAGACTTGCCGTGCGAAGGCAAACAAAGTCAAAGCAACCGGAACTCCGGTTGTTGAAGGGCAGACTATTGCGGTTGACCCGGATGAGATTCCGTATGGAACAAAGGTGATCATTGACGGACATGTATTTACTGCTGAAGATTACGATACTTCCGGCAAAGAAAAACATATCAGTATCTATGTCAATGAGCATGAGACTGCACAGAAGCTGAATGAGAAGAAGGCAGAAGTACATCTGGTGAAATAAAGACAATCAAAAAAAGAAATATTAAACAAGAAAAACTTCGGATCACTGGCGAAAATCCAGAATATCCGAAGTTTTTTGCATGTCTACACTATTCAGACAAGTCATTCTCCCGGCTAATGTTTGATCTTTTTCAGTTTTTCATTGTCTGCCTGACATTCGGTCGGGGAAATATGATACATTTTCTTAAAAGCACGAAAAAATGAAGAATAGTCTCCAAAACCGGACTGGACAGCAACCGTTTTAAGCGGAACATCCTGCCGGATCAGCGAGACCGCAAGTGCCAGCCGTTTCTTTAAAATATACTGATGACAGGTCGTATTCAGTTGTTTCTGAAAAAATTTGTTCAGACTGCTCTTGCTCATATGGAAAGTACGCGCCAGATCCTCCACACCGATTTCTTTCAGAAAATGCTGATCCAGATAGCGGACGATCTGATTGGTCTGATCGGATTCGATCTCAATAAATTCGTTGGAATATTTCAGGGCATAGTTAATGACTTTTACCAGAAGACAGGTGGATGCACCACAGGCATAGGTTTCAGAAAGCTCCCCATAAGAAGCATATTCCCGGTAAAAGGTTTCAAATTCTTCCTCAAAATTACACAGCTTATTGGTAGTATGAAGAAGATGAGGTGTGTCAATATTGAAAACAGATTCCTTAAGGGCCGGAAGCTGGCTTTTCAGATTGGAAATATATGATTTTTCCAGCCATACAGTGATAAAATCATAATAGTTTGCAACGAGATCACTGGAAGTAAAGTAGTGTGGAATATCCGGTGGAATAACCAGAATATCGCCATTTGTAATAAAATGCCGTTTCTGGCCGATGCGGAACAGAAAATCTCCGCTTTTACAAAAGCTGATCTCATAAAATCCGCTTTTGATCATGGAAAGATCTTCCATCAGATATCCTTTGTGGTGCGTGCATTTTACATGGCGCAGCTGACGTTTGCCGGACAGCTGCATTTCAGGGCTTTGCTCATATAATTTTTTCATTTATAAACCTTTCATGTTGAATAAAATTTAACAAATCTTTTGTAATCATTATACAATACACATTGCAAAAAAGGTAAAAGAAATTGTAAAAAAGTTATATTTTTTACTATAGATAAAAGCAATAAATTGTTAAAAGATACAAAAATAACGGGAAATCAACGTTTTCTGGAATTATTGATAAACGATAGCAATAAGTACAAAAATTGATAGAAAAAAGCAATTTGCAAAGAAAAAAACATTTTGGTAGTATTTTTGAAGAGTTGTTAACGAGGGGATACACAGACAGAACAACTTAAGGAAAATACAATGGAGGAAAAAGGAAAATGAAAAGAAGAGCACTCGCATTATTGTGTGCAGGAATTTTAGCAGTCGGTATGCTTGCCGGATGTGGTGGAAGTTCTGACAAGAAAGACAGCAGCGCAAAGACAGAAGACACGAAGAAAGAGGCAAAAAGTGATGGGACTTTTACAGTTGCATTGAATTATATGCCAACATCTCTGGAGCCAAGTACAGCCAGTGATGACCAGACCTCTCTGGTTCGTCCGATCTTTGAACCATTATTTGTAGAAACAAAGGATGGAATCGAATATTATCTGGCAGATAAGCTTGATATTTCAGAAGATGCCAAAACATACACCATTCATCTGAATGAGAAAGCAAACTGGAGCGATGGCGAACCGGTTACTGTAGATGATATCTTATTTACAATGAATTATGCCGGAAGAAATTCTGGTGGAAAATCTTCTTATAATACAATCAATAAACAGGAAGTTGTATTTAACAAAAAAGATGATAAGACACTGGAAATTGTCCTTCCTGAACCATATGCAACTTATACAGCAGCAATTGGCAGAATGATGATTTATCCGTCACACGCATTTGACAATGATTATACAAAAGTAGAAGGAAGCGGATACTTTAATTCCACAGATATGGCTACTTCCGGAGCTTACACGGTAGCAGAGATCAATGATGACAGTATCGTATATACTGCACGTGATGATTATTACAGAGAAACACCGAGCGTTAAGAAAGTTGTTATGAAGACGATCGGTTCCGGAAGCACCAAACAGGTTGCATTTGAAAACGGAGAAATCTCTTACATGAGAATTACAACTCCGGAAGAACTGAAAAAATATGAAGGTGACGATAATTACAATATCAGCTCCTTCTCAGAAGCAAGACTGAATTACCTGCAGATCAATCCTTACGGACCTGCAAAAGACAAACTTACAGAAGATGCAAGAAAAGCGATCTTCCTTGCAATCAATGCAGATGAGATCATCGATACCGCATACGGAAGTGACGAACTTGCAACGGTTGCAAACAGTCTTCTGACACCAGATCAGTCTCTTTACAACAAAGACTGCAAAGGTTACGAGCAGGATCTTGAAGAAGCAAAGAAACTTGCCAAATCTTCAGGAATCGAAGGAACAACTCTGAAATATGTTTACAATGCAGACCGTCCGAACATGGAAGAAGTTGCAACAGTTCTTCAGCAGCAGCTCGCAGAAATCGGCGTAACGCTTGATGTAGAAGGTCTGGATTCCAACGCATTCTTCCAGAGATTCTTCGCAATTATGTTCCAGTCAGGGGAAGAAGATCAGTGGGATCTTGGTACAAATGGATGGGATTCTGAGCGTGGAAGCAGTCTTGGACAGGCTTACAGCTACATCAACAGCAGCTCCAAAGCATGGGGATTCAGTGATGAAGCCGGACAGCTTGCAGCAAAGGTAAACGCAGCAGCAGACAAAGACGAAGCAAAGCAGCTTGCAAATGATCTGCAGGATCTGACTTTATCAGAATACTGGGAATACCCACTTACTTACACCAATTATGTGATGGTATCTCAGAAAAATGTAACAGGTCTGGATGCAGTACCGGTTGTTCCGGAATTCGTTGATTACCTGAAGATCAAAGTAGACTAATTATATTGTATTTTAGCAGACGAAGAGGGGCTGAAGCACAAGATGACCTTTGTGCCGGTCCCTCTTTTAAAGGAGAAAAGAAATATGGCAAAATATTTCGTAAAGAAAGGGATTCAGCTGATTATTGTCACGATTTTGATTTCTTTTTTCTCATTTGCCGTGATCTATGCAGCACCGGGAGATATTTCCGGTATGTATTTGAATGAACAGATGTCAGATGAGGAAAAAGAAGCAATCAGAGAGAATCTCGGACTTAACAAAAGTATGCCGGAGCAGTATTGGGGATGGGCAAAAGAAGTGCTGAAAGGAGATTTCGGAATTTCTCTTGCAAACCATACTTCCGTATCTGAGCAGATCATCAAGCGTCTTCCGGCAACCCTGCAGCTGATGGGAGCCGCATTGGTTCTTTCTGTGCTTCTGGCAATCCCACTCGGACTCTGGTCGGGATACCGCAAGAATACCTGGATTGATAATATCATCAGTGGACTTTCCTATATTGGTATGTCAATTCCGTCTTTCTGGCTTGGAATGGTGCTGATCATTGTGTTTGCGGCGAAACTTCATATTCTTCCATCATCAGGTATGCATTCGGTGGGAAATGAATCGTTCCTGGATACGGTGAAGCATATGATCATGCCATGTATCACCCTGAGCCTTTCCAACCTGGCAGTCTTTATCCGCTATATCCGTTCTAATACGATCGGACAGCTTGGAGAAGAATACGTTCTTGCAGCAAAAGCAAAAGGAACGACAGGTGGAAAACTTTTAAAAAGACATATTTTGAAAAATACACTGCTTCCGATCATCACATTGCTTGGAATGAATCTGGCATCCATAGTCTGTGGATCGTTTATCATTGAAAGTGTTTTTGGATGGCCGGGAATAGGTACCCTTGCAATGACTGCGATCGGTGTCCGTGATTATCCGGTGATTATGGCATACGTCATGTTGTCCGGAATTATTCTGGTTGTCGGTAACTTTATTGCAGATATTCTGTATGCATTTGCAGATCCGAGAATCAAGAGGGAGGATATGGCAAATGACTGATACTAGATTTAAACGAATTGAAAAAAAGAAAACCCAGGAGTTGATTTCATATGATCACAGTGTGTGGAAAGATATCAAAAAAGAGCTTTTTTCCAATAAGATTGCACTGGTGAGTATCGTCATTCTCCTGATCATTATCATAGCTTCCATTCTGGCACCGCTTAGTCCATATGATCCGAATAAGATCAATGTTGCTGAAAAACTGCAGGGAATCTCTGCAAAGCATATTTTCGGGACAGATGAATACGGAAGAGACTATTTTACCAGAGCACTTTACGGAGGACGTATTTCTCTTACGGTTGGTTTTTGTTCGATGATCATGACTGTAATCCTCGGAACGGCAATCGGTATTACTTCTGGATATTTTGGTGGAAAAGTGGATATGTTCCTGATGCGCTTCACCGATATTTTCCTGGCACTTCCGAGTATGCTTCTGATGGTTGTACTGAATACGATCTTGCGTCCGGGCCTGTTTACTCTGATCGCAGTACTCAGTCTTTTTTCCTGGGCACAGGTGGCGAGAATTACAAGGGCGGAAACCATGTCTGTCAAAGAAAGAGATTATGTGACCGCCGCAAGGAATCTGGGAGCCGGAAGTTTCCGGATTGCAGTGGAACATATTGTACCGAATATTATGGGACCGGTCATCGTAGCGGCAAGCCTTGGAATTGCCAATGCGATTCTGATGGAGTCGTCCTTAAGTTTCCTTGGACTTGGAGTACAGATTCCAAGAGCTTCCTGGGGAAGTATGCTGCAGAGTGCGCAGGGACATATTCTGGATGCACCGAGACTTGCGGTATTTCCGGGAGTTCTGATTCTGTGTACAGTACTGAGTTTCAATTTACTTGGTGATGTCCTTAGAACCGCACTGGAACCAAAGATTGTAAAGTAAGCCTGGAGGATAGAAGATGGAAAAATTATTGGAAGTAGAGAATTTATCTGTATCCTATTTTACATATGCAGGCGAAGTACAGTCTGTAAGAGGAATTTCATTTGATGTAAAAAAAGGAAAGACAACTGCATTGGTAGGTGAATCAGGATGTGGAAAATCCGTAACTGCCAAATCCCTGATGGGACTGATCGAGAAACCGGGAAAGGTAAAGCCGGAAAGTAAGATCATTTACCAGGGAAAAGAGCTTACCGGGTATACGGAAAAAGAGTGGAATACCTTCCGTGGAAAAGAATGCTCGATGGTTTTCCAGGATGCACTGGTATCCTTAAATCCGACGATGAAGGTTGGAAAGCAGATTGCAGAAAATCTGAAGAATCACGAGAGTAGTCTTTCGAAGGAAGAAATTTATCAGAAATCGTTGGAAATGCTGAAGCAGACCGGGGTTCCGGATCCGGAAGGGTGTATGAACAAATATCCCCATGAGTTATCCGGTGGAATGCGTCAGAGAGTGATGATTGCCTGCGCTATGGTGACACATCCGCAGCTTTTGATCGCAGACGAGCCGACAACAGCACTGGATGTGACAATACAGGCACAGATCATTGCGCTGATGGAAGAGTTGCAGGAAAAGCTTGGTATGTCCATCATTATTATCACACATGATCTTGGAGTGGTTGCAGATATGGCTGATGAGATCATCGTCATGTATGCCGGAGAAATCGTGGAAAGAGGAACGGCAAGGGATATCTTTTATCACCAGCAGCACCCGTATACATGGGCACTTCTCCAGTCCGTTCCGCGGATCGATGATGAAGACAAAACAATTTTAAATACCATTGAGGGAAATATACCGGATATGATCTACCCGCCAAAAGGCTGCAGTTTTTGCACGCGCTGTCCATATGCAATGAAAATCTGTGAAGAAGAAAAACCGAAAGTTACGCACATTACGGATGAGCACAGCGTTGCGTGCTGGCTGATGGATCCACGTGCTGACAGAAGCGGTGTTCCGTTCGGGAGGACAGACGCATGATAGAAAAAGAAGTTGTATTAGAAGTAAAAAATCTGAAAAAATATTTTCCGGCAAGTCATAAACGTGTTTTAAAGGCAGTTGATGACGTGTCTTTTACGATTCATAAAGGAGAAACTTTCGGAATCGTAGGAGAATCAGGATGTGGAAAGACGACTTGCGGGAAAACCTGTACCGGAATCCTTACGAAGACAGACGGACAGGTGTTGTATCAGGGAAAAGATGTGCATCAGATGAGTAAAGCAGAGAGAAATGCATTTACACAGAAGGTGCAGACCATTTTCCAGGATCCGTATGCTTCGCTGGATCCACACCAGAAAGTGTATCAGATCGTAAGTGAAGGGATGCGGATCCATCATCTGACAAAAAGTAAAGAAGAAGAGCAGAAACGGGTGATGGAACTTCTAGAGATGGTTGGCTTAAATGCCGAGCATGCTACCAGAAATGTCCATGAATTTTCCGGTGGACAGCGCCAGAGAATCGGAATTGCAAGGGCACTTGCAGTTAACCCGGAATTTCTGTTCTGTGATGAACCGATTTCAGCACTTGACGTATCTATCCAGGCGCAGATCATGAACCTCCTGATGACCTTGCAGAAAGAACGGCATCTGACGATGCTGTTTATCGCCCATGACCTTGCCATGGTAAAGCATATTTCCGATAATATCGGAGTGATGTATCTTGGAAAGCTGGTGGAAATTTCACCGGCTGCGGAATTATATGAAAAGCCGTATCATCCGTACACGCAGGCACTTCTGGAGTCAATTCCGATCGCCGATCCGGATCTGGCAAAAAGTCGGGGACGTCATTTTCTCACCGGAGATGTGCCAAGCCCGATTGATCCACCAAAAGGCTGCCGTTTCTGCGGAAGATGCAGCAAATGTATGGATATCTGCCGGGAAGTCCGCCCGGAATTAAAAGAAGTATCCAAAGGTCACCAGGTGGCATGTCACCTGTATGATGACTAAAAGAAAAAAGTGTATGTAACAGAGGAGAAAGAAAAAATGAAGTATGATTTTACAAGTATTATTGACCGTAAAGGAAAAGATGCCCTTGCAGTGGATATCCTTCCAAATATGCTTGGGCCGGGGAAAAAAGTAGAAGTAAGAGAAGGGCTGGATTACATTCCGATGTGGGTTGCGGACATGAATTTTCCGGCACTCCCGAAGATCACCGAAGCGATCATTGAAAGAGCGAAACATCCGACCTATGGATATTTTATTACCAGAGATGAGTATTACAACAGCATCATCAAGTGGCATGAAGAACGGAATCATGTGACCGGACTGAAAAAAGAACATATCGGTTATGAGAATGGAGTTTTAGGCGGCGTGGCAAGTGCACTTCACGCGGTCTGCTCACAGGGTGATAATGTCCTTGTCCATGCACCGACTTACATAGGATTTACCGGCACACTGAATAATAATGGCTACCATATCATCCACAGTCCGCTGAAAAAGGACGAAGAAGGCATCTGGCGGATGGACTTTGAGGATATGGAAGAGAAGATCGTGAAAAACAAGATCCATGCAGCCATTTTCTGTTCACCGCACAATCCGACCGGTCGTGTATGGGAGCGCTGGGAAATCGAGAAAGCAATGGAAATCTATAAAAAATACGATGTGACCGTCATTTCCGATGAAATCTGGTCCGATATTATTTTATATGGAAACGAGCATATTCCAACCCAGTCTGTATCTGAAGATGCAAGAAACAGAACGATTGCTTTATACGCACCATCAAAGACCTTCAACCTTGCCGGACTGATCGGAAGCTATCATATTATATACAACAAACGCCTGAAAGACAGAGTTTTAAAAGAGTCCTCCCTCTGCCATTACAATTCGATGAATGTGCTGTCCATGCATGCACTGATGGGTGCGTATACACCAGAAGGACAGGAATGGGTAGGCGAGCTTCGAGAAGTGATCGGGGAAAATGTCGCTTATGCATGTGATTATATTGACAAACATTTTGAAGGTGTTTCCGTAACCAGACCGCAGGGAACCTATATGCTGTTTGTTAACTGTGAAGAATGGTGCAAGGCACATGATAAGAGCCTGGAAGACGTTCTGAAAATGGGATATGAAGCAGGTGTGTTCTGGCAGAACGGAAAGCCATTCCATGGTGAATGGTATATCCGTATGAACCTTGCACTGCCGACATCCAGAGTGAAAGAAGCATTTGACCGTCTGGATAAATATGTATTCAATGCTTAAAATGCATACAATAAAGGAGGAAAATAAAAATGGAATTAGTAAAAGAGCTGCCGGAGATTTTTGAAGAATTTGCAGAGCAGAGACAGAGATCTTTCCTGGTAATGAAAGAAGTAAAGGACAAAGGAATTCCGGTTGTAGGTGCGTACTGTACCTACTTCCCACAGGAAATCGCAATGGCTATGGGAGCAGTTACCGTAGGACTTTGCTCTACATCCGATGAAACGATCCCGATCGCAGAAAAGGATCTGCCGAAGAATCTGTGCCCGATGGTAAAGGCAAGTTACGGTTTTGCTGTATCTGACAAATGTCCATTCTTCTATTTCTCAGACGTGGTAGTCGGAGAGACAACCTGTGATGGAAAGAAAAAGATGTACGAACTGATGAAAGAATTCAAAAATGTCTATATCATGGAACTTCCAAACTCACAGAGAGAAGATTCCCTGGAGCTGTGGACAAAAGAGATCATCCGTTTCAAAGAATATCTGGAAAAGACATTTAATGTAGAGATCACAGAAGAAAAAGTGCGCCATGCTGTTCATGTATCCAACCAGGGACGTATTGCACTGAAGAAATTCTACGAAGTTATGAAAAATGATCCGGCTCCGATGAACGGTTCCCAGCTGTTCGGTGTTCTCTATGGAAGCCAGTTCAAATTCGACAAAGAAAAAATGCCGGCAGAAATTGATGCCCTTCGTGAAAAGCTGATGAAAGAATACGAAGAAAAGGAAAAACCAGAGAGAAAGAAACGTATCCTTTTAACCGGATGTCCAAGCAGCGGTGCACCGATGAAGGTTGTAAAAGCCATCGAAGAACACGGTGGAAATGTTGTAGTCTATGAAAACTGTGGAGGTGCAAAATCTGTTGACCGTCTCATCGATGAAGATGCAGAGGACATCTACAAAGCAATTGCAGAGAGATATCTTGCAATCGGATGTTCCGTTATGACACCAGATAACAACCGTATTGAACTGATGGGAAGACTCCTTGAAGAGTATAATATCGAGGGTGTAGTAGAAATGACACTTCAGGCATGTCATACTTACAATATTGAGGCAAAGAGCATTGAGAAATTTGTAAAATCTAAAGGACTTCCGTATATCCATGTAGAGACCGATTATTCTCAGGCAGATATCGGACAGCTGGATACACGAATTGCTGCATTTTTAGAGATGATCTAGGATTCAGAATGTATCAAATTTAAAAGAATGTGTCCCGGTATTCTGAAAAAGTGGATGGGATTCTAACAGATTTATGTTATAATAGAAATTAACAGGCAGGGAACAGGCATCAGTCTGTTCCCTGTGTATATTTACAGGTATATGGAGAATATACCGGAATTTTTTCAGAGAGCAGCTAAGACTGAGGCGAAGCCTTTGAAAAAATTTTACCAGATTGAATAAAATAAAAGAGGTACTGAATATGACAATCGAAGAACGCGCAGCAAAAGCTGCAGATTTAAAAACTGCCGGAGCATGCAACTGTTCCCAGGCAGTGGTAAAAGTATTTGAAGATAAGCTTTCATTGGACGATGAGACACTGATGAAATTAACCGCAGGCTATGCAGCTGGAATGGGATGTCTGGAAGCAACCTGCGGGGCACTCATAGGAGCTGTGATGACCGCCGGAATCCTGACCGCCGGAGCCGGAACGCCTCGTTATTCCAAAGAAATCCTTGCAAAGTTTCAGCAAAAATGCGGAGCAACGATCTGTAGGGAGTTGAAGGGCGTCGGCACAGGAAAGGTACTCTGTGAATGTCCGGAATGCGTAAGAAATGCGGTGCTTGCACTAGGAGAAGTAATGGGGATTGAATAAAAGGATAGGGATTTCTCCGCCAAATTCAAATCAGAATTAGTGATTGAACTGCTCAAAGGAGAAAAAGACTTAAATACAATCGCAACCGAAAACAATATTCAGCCGAATCTTCTCCAAAACTGGAAGAAGGAGTTCCTCGATAAAGCATCCGTAGTTTTTGATGACACACGAGAGGATAATCTGAAAGAAAAACTCGCTTTAGAGCGCAAGGAAAAAGCTGAATATGCGAAAAAAGTTGGTCTGCTCACCAAGAGGTGGTTTATTATTTTGCGACAGAAAAAGAGAATCAAAAAATATCAGAAAGGGCGTGTGAAAAAACGAGAGTTTTTTCATGCGTCCTTCTCTACAAATATAAATGGCGATTGTAAAGTTCACCTGTTTTGTTTTATCATTGTTTTTCATTTGTTTTATTACATGTGTTGTTATTAATTCACAATAGTTATACAAAAGTAATCGCGCATATATTCCTTGTTTAATAAAATCTGGTTTTCGTGCATGGAAACTTGTTAATCCTATGGCATAGTTTAATTCTCTGAATGAAGTTTCTATTCCCCATCTCAAATAAAAGTTTTGAAATCAATTTTCCGTTTTCGAGAGAAATCGACATTGGGGTTTCGAAGAAATAAACATGGATTGTTAGCTAATTCCGAAATATGATTCTTTAGAGAATCTGAAACTTGATTAATATAATTGCTCATATGCGTTACATCCTTGCAATCAAGATGTTCTTAATTACAAAGGTCCTAGCATCATTTCTGATGCTAAGATCTTGATTGGTCATCTTAACTTAATGACATTGCCTTGTGGAGTCTCTTTTTTTTCTGCAAAAACATGAAGATATTTGTTCCTGTTATAATAAAAAATCTTTGTTGTAAAGATTGGAGTCGCAAGTTAATATATGATACATATGGCGGAATGAAGAGATCTATTTTCTGTAAAAAAGTATAATGAGAATATGAGTATCCGTAAAACGAAAGGAGATAGAAGATGAAGATAAAATCAGTTGCAGTTTTAGGTGCAGGGGCGGTAGGCTCCTATGTGATCTGGGGACTTTCACAGAAACCGGAAGTCCGGCTTGGCGTGATTGCCGAGGGAGAAAGAGCGGATCGTCTAAGGAAAAATGGATGTGCGAATAATGGCAGGATTTACCATCCGGAGGTGTGGTCACCAGAAGAAGCACATAATGTGGATCTGCTGGTGGTTGCTTTGAAATACGGTTCACTGGAAGGCACATTGAAGAGTATACAAAAAACAACGGGTGAACATACAGTGGTCATGAGCCTGATGAATGGAGTCGACAGTGAAGAAATAATCGGAAGAACAGTGGGCACGGAGCATGTCTTACCGGCACTGATCAAAGTGGCTTCACACAAAGAGGATGATGGTTATCATTTTGATCCGCTGACCACACTGGAAATTATTTTTGGAGAGCCATCTGCACCGTTTGACAGTGAGCGTGTGAGAGCGGTGGAAGCGTTGTTTACAGATACTGGGATTCATTTCCGGTCGACCGAGTACATTCAGGAGGAGATATGGTGTAAATTTCGCCTGAATGTATGCAACAATCTGCCGCAGGCAATTCTGGGGACAAGCGTTGGATGTTACCGCGACAGTGTCCACATGAAAGCAATCAGTGATGGATTAAAGAGAGAACTGGAAATGGTAGCGAAGGCAAAAGGAATCGATATGAGTAAAACAGGAAGTTCATCCGGACGCGGAAGCGTAGTTCCTCCGACAGCCAGATATTCTACCTTACAGGATATGGATGCCGGACGTCATACGGAAATCGATATGTTCTCCGGTGCGCTTGTGCGGATGGGAAAGGAGCTTGGAATCCCTATGCCGTACAATGAATATACTTATCATATGATCAAAGCGCTGGAAGAGAAAAATGATGGTAAATTCAATTATACCGGGAATCAAAAACCAATCATCGAAATAACTGTAAATGAGAATGCTGTGATACACTTTGAACTCTGGCCGGAAATCGCACCGATTGCCTGCGGAAGTGTTATGCAGCTCGCAGAGAAGAAAATATTTGACGGAAGAGCCATTGAACGTCTGGAACCGGGATTTGTCCTCCAGCCACTGTTTTTTGATGGTGTTGATCCACAGATCGATATCATGGTCGAACCGGAATTTAAAACCAATCCTGAAAATGCCAAAATCGTTTTTGAACGGGGGATTGTTGCCATGGCAGGAGATCCAGAGAACAGTTCTGGCAGCCAGTACTATATCACTCTTGCTGCTTCTGAGAGATTGAATGGTAATTTCACTGTAATCGGAAAAGTGATCGATGGCTGGGATGAGATTGAACGACTGGAACATGTAGAAGTAGAAGAAGCCATTGAACCGCAGTCAGGATTTGTCTATCACAGACCGGTAAAAACCGAGATGATCACGAAAGTCAGACGCATAAAATAAAAAATAAATCCTTCAATAACGGAGATGTGTTATACTATAACCAGCATGTATTGAAAAATACAACATAATCCAAGGAGGAAACCAAAATGGGGAAAAAACGGATTCGGGACTTTGGGATTGTACCCGGAAGAGTAAAAACAGGAGAAAGGAATGCGATTACGGACGTGCCAGGTGTACGGGTAGGGCATTGTACGGTGAAGACAGAAGAAAATCATACCGGTGTAACCGTGATCGTTCCTGGACCGGACAATGCATTTGCCAAACACTATACGGCAGCTGCATACATTCATAATGGATTTGGAAAAAGTGCTGGCGTGGTGCAGGTAGAGGAACTGGGGACCCTCGAGACACCCATTGCTCTTACCAATACCTTAAATGTCGGAAAGGTTTTGGATGCAATGGTTGATGTCGTGATCGAACAGAGCCGTAAGGACGGAATTGAGCCACAGAGTATCAATCCGGTTGTTGGCGAGTGCAATGACTGCCGGATCAATCATATCCAGAAACGGGCGATTGGCGAAAAGGAAGTGCGTGAGGCTTTTGCGGCAGCATCAGAAGAATTCGAAGAAGGTGATGTAGGTGCCGGTGCCGGTACGACATGCTATGGCATGAAGGGGGGAATCGGTTCTGCATCCCGCGTGATCACGATTGGTGAAAAAGAATACACCATTGGTGTTCTGGTTCAGTCAAACTTTGGTGCAACGGAAGATTTTGTACTGAACGGAGAAGCTGTTGGTCCGAAGATTCTGGAATGGAAGCAGGAAAAGAGTGATATGGCTGCATCTGAAGAAGATAAAGGTTCTATTATGAGTATTCTGGCTACAGACCTTCCAGTGACAAGTCGTCAGCTCAAACGGATTCTGAAAAGAACCGGTGTTGGTATCGCACGAACCGGCGGTTACACAGGCCATGGCAGCGGAGAGGTTATGATCGGATTTACGACTGCAAACAGAATCCCATCCGGTTATGAGGAGGAACTTGTGCAAATATCAGCAATTCCGGAAAATATAATCGACCGTGCTTTCCTTGCTGCGGCAGAAGCAGAGCAGGAGGCAATCTTGAATTCCATGACCGCCGCAGAGCAGATACGTGGAATTGCAGGTGAACTGTATTACAGTCTTGCAGAATACCTTGAAGATAGAGAAAGCTAAAGACTGTACAAAAGTATAAATGTAATGAATACCAAAGTTTTTTTACACAAACTACATTAAATAATTTTTAAGGGAGAGAATAATTGCAAACATATCTAAAAAAATATAAATTCCAGAATCTGCTCATTATCTTAGAGCTGATTTGCACGAATCTGTTGTTGCTTGCAAGTACGCTTATCACCATGCGGATGGCAAGGCTGGTTATGGATGGTGATTTTAAGGGAATCGTTATCTGTTCTTTGCTGATAATCGTTATTTATCTGATTCTGCATTTTCTGTTTTGGAAAAATGATGTGCATACGACGAAAGTGATTGCCTGCATGAATCAGGATATGAGAAGGGATCTTAACCGCAGGATTCTGGCAGCAGGGACACAGGAATTAGGGGAAAATGATACCGGAGAATATATTTCCTGGTATACGAACAATTTGAAAGAGGCGGAAAATCAGGGATTTCTAAATTTCTATAATGGTGTTGATGCAATCATCAAATTGATTATAGGAACGGTAACACTTGCCATGATTCAGTGGAAACTGCTTTTGTGCACCATTTTGACAACAGGAATGGTATTTTTATATACTCATTTTTTCCCTGGAGATGTGAGTGAGGAATCAAAGAAAGTATCCGGTGAATGGGAATCTTTTACACAGATTGTAAAAGAACAGCTGCAGGGGTTGACTGTTCTGAAATATTTCGGACATCAAAAGGATTTCAAAAACCGGATCGGACAGGCTTCAGAGCAGTTGGAAAATCAAAGATACCGCTATGTAAAATGTAAGGGTAAAGCATCCCTCAAAATGAAAGCGGTAAACGCACTGGCAGGGTTGATCAATAATCTTGTTCTTTTTGGGATGTGTGCCTTCAGAATCATACCGGCTGAAATCTTTTTCGGCGGTGGCAACCTGACGTACCAGGTAAAGGATGCAATACTCTCACTCTCAGAGCTTAAGATCACTTTTGAAGGAGCAAAACCGTATTTCGATAAAATCATTTATCAGGAAAAAAACGATAAGAAAAAGGAACCATTACCGCCGGTAAAGGAAAAAATCGAAATCAAAAACCTTGGTTTTTCTTATCCGGGGCATGTAGTCTTTGAACATTTGAATATGGATTTCAAGATTGGTGGAAAATATGCCCTTGTCGGAGAAAGTGGAAGTGGGAAAACAACGCTTCTCAGATTATTATTGGGACAATTACAGGCAAATAAAGGTGCAGTTTTATTTGATCAGATGGATGCGTCTATTTATGACCCGAAAACATTCAGTGATCAGATGGCATACATTGAACAAAATGTATTTCTTTTTCACACAACAGTCCGGGAAAACATAACTCTGGGAGGGGATTTCACAGAGGAACAGATTGAAGAGGCTTTAAGAAACAGTGCTCTTTATGAAGACCTTAAACTTTTTGAGAATGGTTTGAATACAGATGCCGGAGAAAACGGAAGAAAACTTTCAGGTGGACAACGGCAGCGGATTGCCGTAGCCCGGGCACTTATCCATAACCGTAAGATTCTGATCATGGATGAGGGCACTTCTGCTCTGGATAAGGAGAATGCTAAAATAATCGAGAAATCTCTGCTGGAAGAACCGGATATTACGCTGATTTTGGTAAGTCATCATCTGGAAAAGAATGAGATGAAAAAATATACAAAGGTATATCATCTTGGAGAGAAGGTGAGCGCATGAAAAAATATCTGATCAAATATAAATGGCAAAACTTCCTTCTTTTTCTGCTTTTAGTTCTTACAAGTGGAGTGTCGACCGGATATGCCTTCTTGCAGATGTATATCGGTAAACAGGTCATGGAAGGAAATTTCCGGATGGTACTGATCACGGTGGTGTGCAATACCGTTTTGATTTTTAGTAACAGTATTTTATACTATATTCAGAATAAATATCAAACCTATCTCATCGCGAAAATGAATCAGGATTTTCGAAACGATATCAGTAAACGAATCATGAGTGCTTCTTTTGAAAAGCTTTCCTCCACGGATACCGGAGAATATTTGTCGTGGTACACAAATGATGTTCGTGAAGCGGAAAACCAGGGATTCCAGGTTTTTTACAGCTGCATGGAAGAAGCATTACAGCTGATTCTCGGAGCAGTCTCGCTTTTATTTATCCGCTGGGAAATATTGCTGCTGACAATTGTCGTTTCCGTGATTTCACTTTATACTAGCCGGAAATTTGGCGATAAGGTAGAGGAGTATTCAAAAAAAGTGTCAGCGGCAACGGAAAAATATACCGACAGAATCAAAGAACAGATTGCCGGATTATCTGTGACACAGGCTTTTGGTCTTGCCGAGCGGTTTGAAAGCAAAATTAATGCTTCCGGTGATGAACTGGAAAAGGAAAGATGCAACTTCGCTGAAAAACAAGGAAAAGAAGGCTATAAGGCAATGGTAATCAGCATTTTCGGAATCAATGCGATCAACATGCTGACATTTGTTCTTTGTGTATTACGTATCATTGCACCGGAGATTATTTTCGGAAGTATCAATCTGACAAACCAGGTAGGAAATTCTTTTGGACAACTTATTTCTTACCGTTTGAAAATGGCTGGAGCACGCCCGTATTTTGCCAAAGCCGAAATGCAATCAGTTGACGAAGAACCGAAGGCAGAAGCAGCACTTCCTTCCTTACAAAAGGAAATCAAAGTTGAGAATCTGTCCTTTTCTTATGGCGAAAAGGAAGTACTGAAAGGACAAAACCTCACATTCCAAAAAGGTGGAAAATATGCGATTGTTGGAAGGAGCGGCTGTGGTAAAACAACCCTTTTGAAATTGCTGCTTGGTCAGCTGAAAGGATACGAAGGAAAGATTTTATATGACGGAAAAGAACTCTCCTCATATGATGTAGATTCTTTTTACGAGCAAATGGCTTATATAGAGCAGAGTATTTTCCTTTTTGACACGTCCATCCGTAATAATATTACTCTGGGTGATGGAGTCAGCGCAGAAAAATTAGAAGAGATTCTGGCAATGAGTGCTTTAAAAGAAGAAATCAAAAAGTTTCCGGATGGGCTTGAAACAAAAGCAGGGGAAAATGGAAAGAATTTTTCCGGAGGACAAAAGCAGCGGATCGCCGTAGCCCGGGCACTTGCCCATGACAGACAGATTTTGTTTGTTGATGAAGGCACCTCTGCGCTTGATGCAGAAAATGCAATGGTAATCGAGCAGGCACTTTTGGCATGCAAAAATCTGACATTAATCCTAATCACGCATCATATGAAAGAAGAAAATCTTCCGCTATTTGATAAAGTATATCGTTTGGGTTAGTAAGAATTTGAAATGGATTTACCACACCTTTTTGTAAAACCCAATTTCCGCAACGGACAATGGGAAAAATGGAAGAAAGGGAATATTTCCTTGTTACATCACCGTATCCCATAAAGCATATGGTGAAAATATAATAAAGATACAAGCGAAAATGACTTTTGCAGAAACTGGGTACAAATAAGCGGGAAACAGTAATGTCATTGTTGCATGGACTTTGAAGTAGGAGAACAGTTCGAATATATTATCAGCTGTTCTCTTTTTACTTTTAAATATTAAAATGGTAATGCTTTTCGTAAGCGCAAAATAATTCGACGGATTGTGTTGCCCTAAAAAACAATCCATAATAATCATTAGAGAATGCAAGCATTTCACTTCATTTTCTCTTGCTAGAAATGATAGATGCGAGCATTTTACTCTATTCAAGTTTAATAATTTGAAAGTGATCTCAAAAATGCTGGGGCATGCAAATACAACGATAACTGAGGATGTCTATATTGATGATCAGAATGATGTCATCGATTTAAGCAACATTATGAATTCTTATTCAAAGACAATATTTTCAAAGATTCAGGAAAGCGATAATAAAATTGCATCAGAAGTAGTTGATCTGTCCAAAATAGTTGATTTTCTTACTTAAACAAGCTATTATTAAACAAGTGATTTTTATAAAATATCTATTTTATCCTTTCACTTACAGGCTTTTGAAGTATCATAGAATGACAAGCGGTCGTAAGTCGGATCATAAATTCTTACGACCGAAAAACGGTCGTAAAATAGCAAAAAAGACATGTTTTTTAACACATTTTTTTGTAAAAATAGTGGATAAATAAGGTGTGTTTTGCGTTAGAAAATTCAAATGTGATGTCACTTTAATACTTGTAATTGTGCGAAAACACACAAAAACAACAGATAAAACGGAGGAAAAATGAAAAAATTAGCATTAGATGATGATATTTTACTGAATATAGAGAAACCTGCCCGCTACATTGGACACGAAGTCAATTCAGTAATGAAAGATAAAAATGCGGTGGATATAAGGTTTGCAATGTGTTTTCCGGAGGTATATGAGGTTGGTATGTCCCATCTGGGAATCCAGATTCTGTACGATATGTTCAACCGCCGGGAGGATACCTGGTGCGAAAGAGTCTACTCTCCATGGATTGATCTGGACAAGATCATGCGTGAAAAACATATCCCGCTCTTTGCCCTGGAATCTCAGGACCCGGTAAAGGATTTTGACTTTCTTGGCATCACATTACAGTTTGAGATGTGTTACACCAATGTACTGCAGGTGCTGGATTTATCCGGTATTCCGCTTCACAGTGAGGACAGAACTTTAGAAGATCCATTTGTCATTGGCGGTGGCCCATGTGTTTACAATACAGAGCCACTGGCTGAATTTTTCGATATGTTCTATATCGGAGAGGGCGAAGTGGTTTATGATGAGCTTCTGGAAGCATACAAAAAGTGGAAGAGAGCCGGAAAAAGCCGGAAAGAATTTCTGGAAATGGCAGCAGAGATCGAGGGAATTTACGTTCCTTCTTTTTATGATGTCACTTACAAAGAAGACGGCACGATCGAATCTTTCCTGCCAAACAATCCGCATGCAAAGGGAAAAATCAAACGAGTAGTTGCGGCAGATATGAGCCAGACAACTTATCCGTTAAAGCCGGTTGTTCCGTTTATCAAAGTAACCCAGGACAGAGCGGTTCTGGAGATTCAGCGCGGCTGTATCCGTGGATGTCGTTTCTGTCAGGCTGGAATGGTTTACCGTCCGACACGTCCGCGTGATATCAACATGCTCAAAGAGACGGCACGTGCAATGCTGAAGAATACGGGACATGAAGAGATCACCTTAAGTTCTTTAAGTTCCAGTGATTACAACGAACTGGAAGAGATCGTCACCTTCCTGATCGATGAGTTCCACACACAGGGAGTCAACATTTCCCTGCCGTCTCTTCGTATTGACGCGTTCTCTCTGGACGTTATGAGCAAGGTGCAGGATGTGCGTAAGAGCAGTCTGACCTTCGCCCCGGAAGCCGGAACACAGAGAATGCGTAATGTAATCAACAAAGGTCTGACGGAAGATGACATTTTAAATGGAGCCGGACAGGCTTTTGAAGGTGGATGGACGAAGGTCAAGCTCTATTTCATGCTTGGACTTCCGACCGAAACACAGGAAGATATGGAAGGAATTGCTGTTCTTGCAGATAAAGTAGCACGCCGGTATTATGAAATTCCGAAGGATCAGAGAAATGGAAAATGTCAGATCACGGCAAGTAGTTCCTTCTTTGTACCGAAACCATTTTCACCGCTTCAATGGGCGACCATGCAGCCGATGGAAGAATATATCCGCCGTGCAGGAATTGTACAGGAAGCATTCCGCAACCAGCTGAACCGCAAGAGTCTGCGCTACAACTGGCATACCGCCGAAGTAACCGTTCTGGAAGGCGTCTTTGCCCGCGGTGACCGGAAGGTCGGAAAGGTTCTGGAAGAGGCTTACCGTCTTGGCTGTATTTACGATGCGTGGGATGAGTATTTTGATTATGATAAATGGCTGCAGGCCTTTGAAAATACAGGTGTAGACATGGATTTCTATAATCTCAGAAAGCGTGAATTAGATGAAATCTTCCCATGGGATTTCATCAATTGTGGCGTGACAAAATCTTTCCTTATAAGAGAATGGAAGAATGCAATGGAAGGGAATGTAACCCCGAACTGCCGTGCAAAATGTTCCGGCTGTGGGGCAGCAAGTTACGGAGGAGGTGTCTGCTTTGAAGGCAAGAATTAAATTTCGGAAAAATGGAGTGATGAAGTTCATCGGACACCTGGATATCATGCGGTATTTCCAGAAAGCGATTCGCCGTGCCGAGATTCCGATCGCATTTACCAGTGGTTACAGCCCGCATATGATCATGTCTTTCGCTAATCCACTTGGTGTAGGGCTTACCAGTGACGGAGAATATTTTGATATCGAATTGACCGAGTCAATCGCCAGCAAAGAAGCGGTCAGACGGCTGAATGAACAGATGGTAGACGGCATGGAGATCGTCAGCTTTGTGCAGATCCCGGATGATAAGAAAAGCAAAGGAATGTCAATCGTAGCAGGTGCCGACTATTTATCTTCGGTAAAAAATGGCAGCCTGCCGGAAGATCTTGCTGAAAAGCTGGAAGCTTTTTATGCGCAGAATGAAATCTGTGTGGTCAAAAAGACGAAAAAGAGTGAAAAAGAAGTGGACATTCGTCCGATGATCTACAAGCTGGAATGCCGGGACGGAAAGATTTATATGCGTGTGGCAGCAGGAAGTGTCCAGAACTTAAAGCCGGAGCTTGTCACAGAAGCGTTTGTCCGCTATCTTGGTATGGATGCGGAGGAAGTGACCTTTACCCACCACAGACTGGAAATTTTTGCGGAATCCGAAAACATGGAGGGCAAGATGATTCTGGTTCCACTGGATGCGCTTGGAACGGAGATTGTATAGATGGAACGAAAAGTACTCCTTACGGAATGCATGAACCGCCGGGTGCTTGCACTTTTAGAGGATGAGAAAGTAACGGAATTTCACTTTGGCAGTAGCGGAGAAAAAAAGAGCTGCCGCCTGGGTGAAATTTATGTCGGAAGAGTACGGAAAATCCTTCCGAATATCGGTGGCGCATTTGTTGAAATTGCAAATGGTGAGCAATGCTATTTTGCGCTGGATGAAAAATATACCCCGGTTTTCACCAATAAGATCGGAAAGAAGCCACTTGTGATCGGTGATGAACTTCTGGTTCAGGTGGAGAAAGAAGCAGTGAAAACCAAGCAGCCTGTCGTGACCGGGAACTTAAATTTCACCGGGCAGTATGTAGTACTGACTTCCGGCAATCGTACCATTGGTGTATCCGGTAAAATTCACGGTGCCCGGAAAGAAGAACTGCAAAAGCTGGGACAGGACTATATAGACTGTGATTTCGGATTGATTTTCCGGACAAATTGTGTGGAAGCAGAAGAAACACAGATCCGTGCCGAAATTGACAAACTGACAGAGAACTATCACAGAATCGTAGAATATGGCAAGATGCGGACCTGCTTCAGCTGTTTGCAGAGTGCACCGGATCCGTGCGTACAGGCACTCCGGGATATTTACAAAAAAGATTTGACGGAAATTATTGTAGAGGAAACGGTAGAAGATGGAGCTTTGTATAAAGAAGTTCAGACTTATCTGGAAACGGAAATGCCAGATGAACTTCCGCTTCTCCGTGCGTATACGGATGCGTCTTATCCACTTGTAAAATGCTATAACCTGGAAGGGGCGATCCGAGAAGCCAGACAAGAACGGGTATGGATGAAATCCGGGGCTTATCTGGTGATCCAGCCAACCGAGGCGCTGACTGTAATCGATGTCAATTCCGGAAAATGTCTGAAAAAGAATTCTCATTTTCCGGAGATCAACCGGGAGGCAGCAAGAGAAGCAGTCCGCCAGATCCGGCTCCGCAATATTTCCGGTATCATTATTATTGATTTTATCAACATGAAATCAGCAGAAGAGAAGAAAGAACTTCTTGCGTATCTGCAGCTGGAATTAAAGAAGGACCCAAATCCGGGAAATGTGATTGGAATGACGAAACTGCAGCTGGTGGAAATTACACGAAAGAAAATCCGAAAAACACTGGAGGAAAGTTTACATGGGTAAAAAAGAAGTCAAAACAAATGCAATGCGAATTTTAGACAGAAAGAAAATTTCTTACGAATATCAGACCTATGAATGCGATGAATTCACGGATGGAATTGAAACTGCCGATAAGCTGAATCTGCCTCACGAACAGGTTTACAAGACCATTGTCACAACAGGGAAAAGTGGCGAACATTATGTTTTCGTTCTTCCGATCGAAGCAGAAATTGATTTTAAGAAGGCTGCAAAAGCGGTTGGTGAAAAATCTATTGAAATGCTTCATTTAAAGGAGTTAACACCGCTTACCGGCTATGTGCGTGGTGGATGCACTTCGATCGGAATGAAAAAGCATTTTCCGACGGTCATTGATGCAAGTGCACAGCAGTTTGAGAAAGTCTATGTAAGTGCCGGAAGAATCGGTGCACAACTGACACTTGCACCGGAGGATTTGAGAAAAGCAGCGGATGCTACATTTGCAGATGTAATTCATGCATAGAAAGTTTTCAAAAAAAGAAATTCTATTAGACAAAATGCAAGATTTTCAACAGATTCCAAAAGAAAATCTTGCATTTTTCACGTCAGCGTAATAAAGTAATAACTACATAAGTGTAGAAACATCTGCCCGGTGTTTCTACAGAAAATGCAGGTTTGCCATGTGCAGATCAGAATACATGAATTGAGAGATGGAGGAATACCAACAGATGATTAAGGTAGTGAAATTCGGCGGAAGTTCTCTTGCCGATGCAGTACAGATTAAAAAGGCAGGAAAGATCGTTCTTTCAGAGGAATCAAGACGTTACGTTGTACCGTCTGCTCCGGGAAAGCGTTTTTCCGACGACACCAAGGTAACAGATATGCTGTATCGTTGTTACGGCGCAGCTGTAAAAGAGAAGAAATTTACAGAATTACTCGCTGACATTCAGAAGAGATATCAGGAAATCATTGAAGGGCTTGGAATCACTCTTTCTCTTGACGAAGAATTTGCCACCATCCGTGATAATTTTGCAAAGAAGATTGGAAGAGATTATGCTGCTTCCCGTGGAGAATATTTAAACGGACGTGTAATCGCAGCTTATCTTGGATATGAGTTTATCGATGCGGCAGAAGTGATCAAGTTCGATGAAAATGGGAACTTCCTTTCAGAAGAAACTAACCAGGTACTTACAGACAGACTTTCAAAAGTAGAGCGTGCCGTGATTCCTGGATTCTACGGAGCACGTCCGGACGGAACGATCCAGACATTTTCCCGCGGCGGATCTGATGTAACAGGATCGATCGTTGCAAGAGCCACACATGCTGATATGTATGAGAACTGGACAGACGTATCCGGATTCCTCATTGCAGATCCACGTATCATCAAGAATCCAAAAGGAATCGAAGCAATTACTTACAAAGAGTTGCGTGAACTTTCTTATATGGGTGCCAGCGTATTACATGAAGATGCAATCTTCCCGGTTCGTAAAGAAGGAATCCCGATCAACATCCGTAATACAAACGCACCGGAAGAAAAGGGTACTCTGATCGTAGAAGGAACCTGCCGAAAGCCGAAGTATACAATTACCGGTATTGCAGGAAAGCGTGGATTTGCTTCTATTACAATTGAAAAAGCAATGATGAACTCAGAAGTCGGATTTGGCCGCAAGGTTCTTGGTGTATTTGAAGATGAAGGAATTTCTTTTGAACATATGCCGTCAGGAATTGATACTATGACTATCTTCGTTCATCAGGATGAATTTGAAGAACATGAGCAGAAAGTGCTTGCGGGCATCCACCGTGCCGTGAATCCGGATGACATCGAACTGGAATCCGATCTTGCACTGATCGCTGTTGTTGGACGTGGAATGCGTCAGACACGCGGTACAGCCGGAAGAATTTTCTCCGCACTGGCACATGCACATGTCAATGTAAAAATGATCGACCAGGGATCCAGTGAGTTAAATATTATCATCGGTGTGAGAGAGCACGACTTTGAAGCAGCAATCAAAGCAATTTATGATATTTTTGTTAACACTCAGCTGTAAATCTTCAATTCGATCCTCAAATATGGTATAGTACAGGTGTTGGGGAAAACTCCCCTGTACAGAATATTCATACAAGAGAGGATACGAAAATGAATATATTATTTTTCCTGAAGCCAAAAGCAGAAGTGGCATTTGTATATGACTACCACACGCTCAGACAGGCAATGGAAATCATGGAGTACCACAAATACTCATCCATTCCGATGATCAACCGGGAAGGTAAATACGTCGGTACAATCACCGAAGGAGACCTGCTCTGGGGACTTAAGAAGCTGAACATCCTGAATCTGAAAGAAGCAGAAGACATTGCAATCACGAAGATTGCAAGAAGAGCAGATTACCGGCCGGTAAGTGCCGATTCCAATATGGAGGATCTGATGGAAAAAGCGATGGATCAGAACTTTGTTCCGGTCATTGATGACCAGCAGAATTTCATAGGAATCATCACAAGAAAAGACATTATCGGATATTGTTATGAAAAAATTAAAAAAATCGCAAATTAGGGGTTGACTTTGTGCGGTATGCCACTGTATAATACAGAGGTATGCCGCACAACGAGGTTATAAGTCCTGATTTGATCAGACACCGTAGTTGGCGAGTAATGATAATAGGAGGTGCCATATGTACGCAATTATAGCAACAGGTGGTAAACAGTACAAAGTAGCCGAAGGCGATATCATTAAAGTAGAAAAGCTTGGTGTGGAAGCCGGACAGTCTTATACTTTTGACCAGGTTCTCGCAGTAAGTGGTGACGAGCTTAAAGTTGGAACACCAGTAGTAGAAGGTGCAACAGTTGAAGCATCTGTAATTGGTGACGGAAAAGCTAAAAAAGTTATCGTTTACAAGTATAAGAGAAAAACAGGTTACCACAAGAAAAACGGACACAGACAGCAGTATACAGCAGTTAAGATCGAAAAGATCAACGCGTAAGAAGCTGGTGGTTATATGATACGAGTAACCATTTATAAAAATGAAAAACATCAATGTGTAGGTTTCAAAGCACATGGTCATGCAGGATTCAGTGAAGAAGGACAGGATATTGTCTGCGCAGCTGTTTCCGTACTTACGATCAATACTTTGAATGCCATTGAGAAATTTGCGGATGACCGTACAAGCCTTGTATCCGATGAATCCAAAGGACTCATTGACTATCGACTTAAAGGTAATCCGACTCGCGAGGCAAAGCTTTTGCTTGACGCGATGGTTCTTGGTCTGGAAGAGATTGCAGAAGATGAGAACTACAGAGAATATATGGATTTGACATACGAGGAGGTGTAACAACCATGATGAAATTAAACCTTCAGTTTTTCGCTCATAAAAAAGGAGTTGGTTCTACAAAGAACGGTCGTGACTCTGAATCTAAGAGACTTGGAGCAAAAAGAGCAGACGGACAGTTTGTAAAAGCTGGTAACATCCTTTACAGACAGCGCGGAACAAAGATTCATCCAGGAATCAATGTAGGTCGCGGTGGTGACGATACATTATTTGCACTGGTTGACGGTGTTGTTCGTTTTGAAAGAAAAGGAAGAGATAAGAAACAGGTTTCTATCTATCCAGTAGCTGAATAAGCAGATTTAACAGAGGCTTCAAACTTTTTTGGTTTGAAGCCTTGTTTTTAGTCATAAATAAGGAGGACATATTATGTTTGCAGACAGAGCAAAAATATATATCCGATCCGGAAAGGGCGGCGACGGTCACGTCAGCTTTCGCAGGGAATTATATGTTCCGAATGGCGGTCCGGACGGAGGCGACGGCGGTCGCGGCGGTGATGTAATCTTTGAAGTGGACAAAGGTCTTAACACACTGGTAGATTTCCGTCACAAAACGAAATATAAAGCACAGGACGGAGAGGAAGGCGGCAAAAAGCGCTGCCATGGTAAGGATGCAAAGGATCTGATTCTGAAAGTTCCTGAAGGGACAGTTATCCGTGAAGCAGAAACCAATAAAGTCATTGCCGATATGTCGGGCGAGAACCAGCGCCAGATTATATTAAAAGGTGGTAAGGGCGGTCTTGGAAATATGCATTTTGCAACCTCTACCATGCAGGTTCCGAAGTATGCACAGCCGGGAAAGCCTGCACAGGAACTCTGGGTGAATCTGGAACTTAAGGTGATCGCAGACGTTGGGCTTGTAGGTTTCCCGAATGTTGGTAAATCCACATTCCTTTCCCGTGTAACCAATGCGCAACCAAAGATTGCAAATTATCATTTCACAACACTCAGCCCGAACCTTGGAGTTGTAGATCTGGAAGGTGCAAAGGGATTTGTTATTGCAGATATTCCGGGACTGATTGAAGGAGCATCAGAAGGTGTCGGACTTGGACATGAATTTTTGCGTCATGTTGAACGTACCAAGATGATGATCCATGTTGTGGATGCGGCAGGTATCGAAGGACGTGATCCGGTTGAAGACATTTACAAGATCAACGCTGAACTGGAAGCCTATAACAAAGAAATTTCCATGCGTCCACAGGTCATTGCAGCGAATAAGGTTGACCTGATCTATTCCGAAGATGAAGATCCGATCCAGAGACTGAGAGATGAGTTCGAGCCAAAAGGAATCAAGGTATTCCCGATTTCCGGTGTGACCGGAGAAGGGCTTTCTGATCTTCTTTACTATGTAAATAATGAACTTCAGAAGTTGGATGACAAGCCGATCGTATTTGAACAGGAATATTTCCCGGAAGAAGAGATCATCCACATGGATCTTCCATATACCGTGGAAAAAGAAGACGATGTATTTGTAGTAGAGGGACCAAAGATCGAAAAGATGCTTGGTTACACCAATCTGGATTCCGAGAAGGGATTTGCTTTCTTCCAGAAATTCCTGAAAGAAACCGGTATCCTTGAGCAGCTTGAAAATGCAGGTGTTCAGGAAGGCGATACTATCCGTATGTACGGTCTTCAGTTTGAATATTACCGTTAGAAAAGAACATAATTTCAGAAAGGAGAAGTTTTATGACTTCCAAACAGAGAGCTTATTTAAAGAGCCTTGCGATGACAATGGATCCGATCCTTCAGATCGGTAAATCCAGCGTAACACCGGAACTTACCGCAGCTGTTGCAGAAGCGCTTGAAGCAAGAGAACTGATCAAGCTTCACGTTCTTCAGAACTGTGGAGATGATCTGCGTGGAATGGCAGAGATCCTTGCAGAGCGTACACGTTCCCAGGTGGTACAGGTTATCGGAAGAAAAATCGTTCTTTATAAAGAGGGAAAAGACGACAAGAAGAAAATCGTTCTTCCTTAATGAGTGGAGTATAGATTATGAGAATCGGTATTATGGGCGGAACATTTGATCCCATCCACAACGGGCATCTGATGCTTGGTGAATATGCATACCAGCAGTTCCATCTGGATGAAGTGTGGTATATGCCAAACGGCAATCCGCCCCATAAATCAAATCCGGAAATACGAAAAGATTTACAGGACCGTGCCGAAATGACACGCCTTGCAATTGAAGAAATCCCGTATTTCCGGCTTTGTACCTATGAAATAGATCGAAAGGAAACTTCGTACTCCTATCAGACAATGGAGTATTTTAAAGAGACTTATCCGCAGGATGAATTTTATTTTATCATCGGTGCGGATTCTCTTTTCAATCTGGAAACCTGGAAATGTCCGGAAAGACTTCTGAAAACAGCGGTCATCCTGGCAGCATATCGAGATGATGCAGGAGCGCCGAAAGAAATGCGCCGTCAGATCACATATTTGAAAGAAAAGTATGCATGTGATATCCGGCTTCTCCGTACCCCTGTGATGCCGGTTTCTTCCAGTGAGATCCGGCAGATGATCCGAGGAGGAGAGACAGAAGATCTTCCGATTCCGAAAAAGGTTGCAGATTATATAGATTTGAACAGATTATATCAGGTGAGTGAACATGACGGAAACAATACTTAAGATGCAGAAAAAAGTAAAACGGTACCTGGATAAAGACCGTTATGATCATACGATCGGTGTGATGCATACGGCAGGCTGCCTTGCCATGCGTTATGGTGCCAATCTGGAGCAGGCTTTGACGGCAGGACTTTTACATGACTGTGCAAAATGTGTGCCGGCAGATGAAAAGATTAAGCTCTGCGAGAAAAATCATATCGAAATTTCCGATGCAGAGTACAAAAATCCGGGACTTCTGCACGCAAAGCTGGGCGCATTTTTTGCCCGGGAAAAATATGGAATAGAAAATGAAGAGATTCTACGATCGATCGAGTCTCATACAACCGGTCGTCCGAATATGTCTCTGCTTGATAAGATCATTTATATCGCAGATTATATTGAGCCTGGAAGAGATGTTGCACCAAATCTTCCGGAAGTACGTGCGCTTGCATTTGTAGATATCGATGCATGTCTTTACCGTATTCTGGAAGATACACTTGCATATCTTGCCGAAAAAGGTGCAACGTTAGACCCTGCGACAGAAGAGACATTTTTATATTATAAGAACCTGAAAAACAGTGATTCCGAAAAGGAGGAAAAAAACTGATGCAGACAATCGAGCAGTCAAGAGAGATGGCAAAACTTGCCTGCGAAGCACTCGCTGACAAAAAAGGCGAAGATATCCGTGTAATTGACATTGCAGGAATCTCTGTGCTTGCAGATTATTTTATCATTGCAAACGGAACCAACGAAAGCCAGGTAAGAGCACTGGTTGACAATGTAGAAGAGACACTCGGAAAAGCAGGATACGAAGTCAAACAGCGTGAAGGCTATGGACTCGGAAGCTGGGTGCTTCTTGACTTTGGCGACATTATCGTTCATGTATTTGACAGAGAAAACCGTGTTTTCTATGATCTGGAAAGAATCTGGAGAGACGGAAAACAGGTTGATCCGGAAGAATTATAAAAGAATTCAAAATGAGGGCGTGTGAAAAAACGAGAGTTTTTTCATGCGTCCTTTTGCTTATGGTTATAATAATAGTTATATTGCATAAAAAAGGGTATAGTTCCCCTTACCCCATAAGAATGCTATTATGAACTCCTATGCGGCAGCTACAACTTTTTTCTGTTTGTTGTGATATTTATAAAGATTGTGTCCGATAGAAACGAGAAATACTTCAAGCAATACAGATTTTATTCCTCTTCGGACAATTCTTTTGTACCACCGGTCGTTTTTCATGATACCAAAGGTACCTTCTGCCTGAATGGATCTGTTCATCCTTAGAAGCGCTCCCTGGATACTTTCGAGATTTTCTATCACTTCCTGATGCATCGCTGTAAGTTCGCGGTTGATCCGAACAGTACGGTTTTTGTCTGTCTTTTTACATTGTTCTGCGTATGGACAGTCGGAGCAGTCTTCACACTGATACACTTCTTCCTGTCGCCCATACTTGTTCCCTTTTACGTTTTTTCGATACTGAAGATAAAAGTTTTTCCCGTTTGGGCAACGCATGATTCCGTCTTCCCCGATTGGAAAATTTACTGCTCGAAATGGATCTTCATGGTATTTCTTGTCAGTAGTTTCTTTCTTGAACATGGGAAACTTCATATATTTTTCCATTCCTTGCTGCTCACAGAAGATGTAATTGTTGTAAGAACCATATCCGGCATCTGCTACTGGGTACTTCGGATAGAAGCCATATGTAGTATAAAACTTGTTCATTAATGGAATAAAACAATCCATATCTGAGCGATACTGATTTACATCAATAACAGCAATGTATTCATCTGCAACACCGACCTGTACATTATAAGCTGGAAGCAACTGGTCATTTCCCATGTAGTCTGTCTTGATTCGCATAAAAGTGGCCGAATGATCTGTTTTTGCGTAGCTGTTGCGATCTTCTCCACAGATTTTGATTTTTTCCACGTATTCTTCCAACTTAGCAGCATACCCTTTGAGTTTCTCATAATGACGTTGCTGTGTAGTTTTGCGATGTCCCCTGCCATGAACAAACATTGCTTCATTAATCTGCCAGACTTCTGCATACTGTTCAGCAACTTCCTTCAGATACTCTGGTGCGTACTCACTATTGATACAAAGTTTCATACCTATACATGAAAGTTCCTCATTGATTTTCTCAAAGAGTGTAGTGATCTTACCAAAGAGACGGTATCTGGATTTTTCGGTTGCTTTTTTCCATACCCAGGAGTATTTATTCGCATTTGCTTCAAACTTGGATCCATCAATGTATAGATGTTGAAGATCCACATGTTCTGTCTCGAAGATTTTTTTGTTTATGTCTTGAAATATTTCTTCAATAGAATCAGCAAGAACTTCGTTGATGAAGTAGCCGAAAGTGCGGTAAGAAGGTGCTTGATGATCCATAAGATACATGAAGCGGAGATTGACTTTACATTGATCCTCCAGTTCACGCAATGATATATAGCCATTCGCCATAAATCCAAACAAAACTGTTTTCAGCATGCTGACCGGGTCATACCTGAGTCTTCCTGTATCATGTTGAGGAATATTTTTCAGATATTTCTCCAGTTCGATTTCTCCCATAAATCTATCAAAAGTCAGCACTGGATCACAGATGTCCAAATAATCTTGAATTAGCATTGGCAAAACTGCCTGTTTTGGGTTAGAATAGATTATGTTATTAATTTTCATTGCAAGTTAATTATAACAGAAAGAAAGACCTTGAGTTCATTATAAACTCTTGGTCTTTCTTTTTTGGGGGACTATTCTTTTTTCACAGCCCCTTTTTTTAAATGTAAAAAGCAGGGCATGCGCCCAATGTCATTAAGTTAAGGAAAAATAATTAGATTCTTATATTAGAAATAATATAGGAGTCTTTTTATTTTGTAAAAATAGTTGACAAACAAGATAGAATGTGCGGCCGCTTTCGCTACCGATATATATTAAGGTTGCGAAAGCGGCCCTTGTAATTAAGGAATATCTTGATTGCAAGGAGGATACATTATGAGTCACTATATTGAAAAGGTTACGGTTTCACTAGAAAATCTAATTTCAGAATTGGCAAGAAATCCATCTTTGTTCTTGAAAAATCCAGATACTGATTTTTCAAGAAACCGCAAAATTAATTTTAAGACATGTGTTGGCATTACCATGAATTCCGGCGGTTGCACGCTGAATAAAGAACTCTTGGATTTTTTCGATTTTGATGTGAATGCTCCTACTGTTTCAGCGTATACACAGCAGCGGGCTAAAATTCTACCAGAAGCATTTGAATACTTATTTCATGCGTTTACAGAAGAAAATGCTCAAACAAAAAACTTATATGAGGGATATCAACTTTTGGCTTGCGATGGCAGCAATCTAACTATTGCACCGAATCTAAACGACCCGGAAACTCTTTGGAAATCAAATCAACTTGGTGCAACCGGTAATCACTTACATCTAAATGCCCTGTATGATGTTTTAAACAGAACTTATATTGATGCATTGGTTCAAACTGCCTCTACGTATCAAGAACACAGAGCATGCATTCAAATGATAGAAAGGGTGACATTGGACAAAGTTATATTAATTGCTGATAGAGGATATGAAAACTATAACATTATGTCTCACGCAATAGAAAAAGGCTGGAAATTTTTGATTAGAATAAAAGATGTTCACAGCAATGGCATTGCATCAGGCTTAGAACTTCCACAAACGGCAGTTTTTGATATGGATATCAATCTGATTCTGACACGAAATCAAACTAAGTCAAAGAAACAAGCAGGATATAAATTCATGCCAACAGTACAAACCTTTGATTATCTTCCAATAGGAAGCAAAGAGGATTATCCTATCTCCTTTAGAATTGCAAGGTTTAAAATAGCAGATGATTCCTACGAAACGGTAATTACAAACTTGGACCGTTTTTGCTTTTCGGCAGAAAAACTTAAGGAATTATATCACTTAAGATGGGGCATAGAAACATCATTTCGTGAATTGAAATATGCTATAGGGCTAACTAGTTTTCATGCCAAAAAAGTGGATTACATAAAGCAAGAAATATTTGCAAGATTGGCCTTATATAATTACTGCGAATTAATTACAACATATGTAGTTGAACACACAGAAAATATAAGTAAGAAAAATCAGGTGAACTTTACTATTGCCATTTACATTTGCAGAGAATATCTGCGACGCAAACGGAAACTTCGTCCACCTGATGTGGTTAAACTGATAGAAAAACATATATTACCAATAAGACCTGGGCGTCGAGACCCTCGGAAAGTCAAACTTCAGGCGTCAGTAAGTTTTCTATACAGGGTAGCATAACCATTCATCATTATATAGGATTATAGACAAATGTACAATCCATCTGTCTGTTTGCCGTGCAAAAAAACAGATAACAAAATGAAAAAAGCAAAATACAAGTGAGATTTTACCTACTTGCATTCTGCTTTTTTTAATTTTTAAATTAACTTAATGACATTGGGCATGCGCCCTGCTTTTCTGATACAATTATTCAAGATTTATAAGATTATTCACAGAGTTTAGAGAATGCATCTGCAACAAACTGTACTTTAGTTCCAACAATAACCTGTACAGAAGTTTTTCCAGGTCTAATAACACCTGCAACACCTGCAGATTTGATCACTTTGTCGTTAACTGCAGTCATATCTTTTACTTCCAGTCTCAGTCTTGTTACACAGTTGTCGATGCTTGCAATGTTTTCCTTTCCGCCGCAACCTTCAAGAATCTTTGCTGCGATAGCTGTGAAGTCATCACTTGCCAGTTCTACATTTTTTTCTGCTTCCAGATCATCATCATCTTCTCTACCCGGTGTCTTCAGATCAAATTTCTTGATCGCGAAGAGGAATACGAAATAGAAAACTAAGAATGCTGCGATTCCAAGCGGAATAATAAGCCATATCTTAGCTGCTGCCGGAAGAGAAGCAGAGAAGAATAAGTCCATCGCACCTGCTGAGAACGAGAATCCTGCACGGAATCCAAGTGCAACTGTGATCATTGTGAAGATACCGTAAAGTGCTGCGTAAATTACATAAAGTACAGGTGCAAGGAACATGAATCCGAATTCGAACGGTTCAGTTACACCACAGATGAATGCACAAAGAGCTGCAGAAGCTACAAGTCCGATTGCAACTTTCTTTTTACCCGGTTTTGCACATTTTACCATAGCAAGAGCTGCACCCGGGATACCGAACATCATACATGGGAAGAATCCTGACATGTACATTCCAAGGCTCCAAGATACGTCTGCAGATGTTTCACCGGCCCAGAAGTGCTGTAAGTCACCAAGACCGATGGTATCAAACCAGAATACATTGTTCAGTGCGTGATGTAATCCGGTAGGGATCAGCAGTCGGTTGAGGAATGCATAGATACCGGCTCCTACAACATCCAGACCAACAATACCTTTTCCAAGAGCAACAAGTGCACCGAAAAGTAATGGCCATACGAATAATAAAACAACAGATGCAAGAATAGAAACAACTCCTGCAATAATTGCTACACAGCGTTTTCCACTGAAGAAAGCCAACCAGTCCGGAAGCTTTGTGTTTTTGAATCTGTTGTAGCACATTGATCCGATGATACCTGCGAGAATACCGATAAACGGGTTTTCAATTTTGTCGAATGCAAGTGTCTTTGTTGCACTGTCTGCGATAGAAGGCATGATCGTTGTAACAAATCCTGTTGAAAGAAGTGTTGTCATCATAAGCCATGAAGCAAGAGCAGCGATACCACCTGTACCATCATTTTTTTCAGACATACCGACACCGACACCGATTGCAAAAAGAATTGCCATGTTGTCGATCAAAGCTCCACCTGCTTTTACTAAAAACAGACCGATCAGATTTACTGCACCCTGGATGTCTCCACCCTGCATCGTAGCCGGACATAACCTGTATCCAATACCCATGAGGATACCACAGATCGGAAGAATAGCTACCGGGAGCATTAACGCTTTACCAAGTTTTTGTAAGAATTTCATCTTTTCTCCTCCTTAGAAATAAAATAAAAGTATACACTAAACTGGACCATTCCAGTTAGCTTCGATTGAAAAAGCACAGATCCTAGGATAATTTAAGCACAGCATCCTCCAGTGTGACTTCGCCTTTCTTCTGAAGGGCTATTTTTCCATAAGTATCTGTATTACAGATGAGTACCGGAGTAATGGTATTTAATCCGGCTGCCTGGATCTTATCCAAATCAACTTCCATCAGGAGATCTCCCTGTTTTACCTTGTCACCTGCAACAACATGGGGGGTAAAAGGTTCTCCTTTCAGTGTAACGGTATCAAGACCGATATGGATCAGAATCTCTGTTCCCTGGGTGCTTGTCATAGTAACGGCGTGAAGAGTATCAAATACCATACTCACTTCCCCATCTGCCGGTGCATAGACCTTTCCCTCGGAAGGAATGACTGCAAATCCGTCTCCTAATATTTTATCCGCAAAAGTCGAATCCGGAACTTCTGTGATCGGTACGACTTTTCCGTTACACGGGGAGTGGAGTAGATTCCCCTTATTTTTTCCTTTAAATAAACCTAACATGTGATCTCCTTTCCATCTACATAGACGCTTACTATATTCAAATCTTTATCTAAAAGCACAAAATCTGCTTTCTTACCAGCGGAGATACTTCCGACCTCATGGAAAATTCCGATTTCTTTTGCCGGATTTTCAGATGCGCACATGACTGCTGTTTCAAACGGAAGGCCGACTTTCTTAACCACAAAACGCACACAGTCCATAAGATTCGTAGCAGAACCAGCAATTGTTCCATCATGCAGAGTAGCAAGATTGCCTTTTACCTTTACCGGCTGTCCGCCAAGGGTGTAATCTCCATCATCCAGACCAGTTGCTCGCATACTGTCACTGATCAGGATCATACGCTTCGCACCAAACATGGCAAAGGTTGCGCGGATCACAGACGGGTGAATATGTACACCGTCGCAGATCAGCTCTGCATGGCATGTTTCAGAATCCCTGACTGCACCGATTACGCCCGGATTTCTATGATTCAATGGTGGCATTGCATTGTACAAATGGGTTGCATGGGAAGCACCACGCTGAATGGCTTCTTTTGCAGTATCATAATCCGATGCGGTATGCGCAAGGGATATAACCACCTCATCCTTTGCTTTCTCGATAAATTCCATGGCTCCCGGTTCTTCCGGTGCAAGATCCACCAGTTTGATCAGTCCCTTTGCCGCCTTTTGAAGCCTGCAGAAATATTCATAATCACAATGCAGGATATTTTCTTCTGCCTGGGCACCTTTTTTGGAAGCACTGATAAATGGTCCTTCCATATTGATACCGACCAGGTGTGCACCGCCATTGTAGGCGTAATCACCTGCATTTTTCATGACATTTAAAAGCTCGTCTTTAGCAATTGTCATGGTAGCCGGACAGACAGAAGTCACACCGATGGACGCTTCATATCTCGTAATGATATCCAGTGCTTCTTTTGTACCGTCGCACATGTCTGCTCCCATACATCCGTGAAAATGAATGTCCACAAGTCCCGGAATCATATAAAGTCCCTGGGCATCCACGATCTGGGCATCCTGTTCCGAAAAATCCGAAAAACTTACAAATCTGCCATTTTCTACAACTGCATTCCCGTTCACAAAAGTATGATCTTCTGTATAAATTGACGCATTTTTAATGATCATTTTCAAAGCCTCCGTTCCTTGCAGACATGATTATAAAGGAAGTTTGCTAAGTGCAGCTTCGTCAGCTACCAAAGTCACATCATTATGCAGCTGTAAAACAGAAGCAGGAACCTTCGGTGTGATTGGACCGAAGAAAGCATCTCTTACGATTTCTGCTTTATCTTCGCCACTTGCAACGATCAGGATTTTCTTTGCCTGCATGATCGTCTTGATTCCCATTGTATAAGCCTGCTTCGGAACATCATCAGCTGAAGCAAAGAAACGTTTGTTTGCTTCGATGGTAGACTGAGTCAGATTTACACAATGAACCTGCTTGTCAAAAGCTTCCCCCGGTTCGTTGAATCCGATATGACCGTTATGACCGATTCCGAGAAGCTGAAGATCTACGCCGCCTAAAGACTGAATCAGATTGGTATATTCCTGGCATTCTTTTTGAGAATCCGGTTCCATTCCGTTTGGAAGGTGTGTATTCTCAGCTGGAATATTCACATGATCAAATAGGTTCTGATGCATGAAATAGTAGTAGCTCTGATCGTTGTCACGGCTAAGTCCTTTATATTCATCAAGGTTTACCGTCATAACTTCTGAGAAATCAAGATCACCTTTGTTATACCATTCCACCAACTGCTTATAAAGACCGATCGGAGTAGATCCGGTTGCAAGCCCCAGAACACAATTTGGTTTCATAATAACCTGTGCAGAAACAATATTGGCAGCCTTGCGGCTCATGTCTACGTAATCTTTTGCTTTGTAAATTCTCATTTTTATCCTCTCTCCATTCCATAAATATTAAACGCCACGATTCTTTATACAATTTGCATATATTACAGCAAGTTATATTAGTACATATACACATCCTAACCAATGCGCACACTTCTGCCTACAAAAAATTTAGCGTTTTACCGAATTACATTGAAATTGGTGAATATTCTTCTAGTTAAATTCATGATATTATTATAACAAAAAAATCAAGATTACCCATGTAAAAAACTACGTGAGGTATATAAAAAACAACAAAAACAACAAATATACATAAAAATGTTATCCTTGCTTTTCATATCTTATGGGGATATTGCTGGACAATCTTTGTTTCTAACGGTTTTAAGGATTTCTACTCATTTTGGTTTCCAGGAAAAAGCTGTTTTTATAAACTTCTGATTGAATAAAATCCATTTCCGAAGCAAGGACAGAAAGGGTCTGTTCTACGATCTGGAAAGAATCTGGAGCGATGGCAAACAGGTGGATCCGGAAGATCTGTAAATATATTTTTGTACAGAAGTAACTAGCATTTTTCTATAATTTGTAAAAACAATTATTCTGTAGCAAACCAACCAACAAAACGAAGCGTATTACTGGCAAAACCGGTGATACGCTTTTTTAATGCAAGTGGAGGAAATATAATTATAAATAACGAAATACCTAAAACAATTCCGGTCGCAGACTATGCCGGATATATTATGAAAAATTTTAAACCGGATGTCATAAAATCCAAAAAGCCTGAATCGGAATGGACAGAAGAAGAACATACAGAATATACAAAGTGGGTTCTTAAACTGTCTATGGCACATAGATTCAAGCAACAAATACAGGAGAATAAGCCCTTAACAAATAGGGACAAAAGGATTATAGAGCGTTTTAGAAGTGGCGCAGATTTCTTTGGCGAAAAAATATGTGGCAAAGAAACATCAAGACTATTCGAACAACCATATACTTTTGATCTATTTAATGAGTGGCAGGAAAAGCACTTTAAAGAACACCCGGAAGACAAAGATAAAACAATCGAAGAGTTATTTGACATACGGCTTTCTGAACAGAAGCTATATCATTACAAAGAAGTAAACGGCAAATATTATGGTGCAGAAATTCCAAAAGAAATACATTACACAGAATATTTCCGATATCTATATTTCAATGTAAAGTATGAATTTAGTGAGAAAACGTATTACAGATCTATCCCATATACAGACAAGGATAAGCAAGAAAGTATATGGGATAGGGAACGCTGCTTCGTTGCACAAGAGATCAGTGAATGGAGAGTGGACGAACTAGAAGATTGGCAGCGAGATCTTATTGAAAAAATAAGAGTCGGTGTTGAGCTGAAAGACGATGATATTGTTAAAGCAATGGGTTGTTAAAATCTAAATGATGGTTCTTATAAAACATCTTTAGGCGAATTATGACTTCTCGTTCTTTACGAAGTTTAGCAAGAGATTCTTCATCAGATGAAACATGAGCCTCTTTAATCGAGGAATCCAACGATTTATGATAGAAACAACAAGTTCCAAACTAAATAAAATTCGGGTTTTATTTAGACTACTAATCGTCTGAAACAAGCAAATATTGCTTAAAACAGAGGATAACGATTTTTACGAAAAACAGAAAAATCATGTTTGCGAAAGGATAATTTTCTGATGTTTTGGAGACTGATACTGGTGATCCGATGCTTTCTGTGTTATAATGTATAAGTTATCAGGGAACTTGATTCTGAATCATGGAGGCACAAAGTATGGAACCCATGTATTTGTCAATCCAGCCGAAAAAGACTGGAGAACGCATAAGAAAGCTACTCTTGGAAAAAGGATATACAATTCGGGAAATCCAGGGAGCTTTTGGATTTGAAAATCCGCAGGCCATTTATAAATGGCTTTCCGGCAAATCGTTACCCAGTATAGACAATTTCATTATTTTAAGTAGATTATTACATACTTCAATTGAAGATATCCTCGTCATTGACGGGGATATTTCTTATTACATAGGAAATTTCATTTTCTATATAATAAAAGCCTCCGGCAGGATGCGCACTGCGGCGTATAATGAAGATGTCGCAAGCGACCGCCACAGGCGCTAGAATGTGCTTCGCACATTCTTTGTTCTTTCTGTGGAGTTTTAAACTGTTGGTTGAATGACAAACAGCTATCATATAATTATAATTAAATCAGAAGTTGAGGAACAGATATTATTTATATGGTGTTCGAGAATTGCATAGCAATGGAGCAATCCGGTTACATCATTTATATTGTAAGCAAGAAAACAGTATGGGAGGCAAAAATCATGAAGAAAATTACATCAGCTTATGCAAACAAGATGTTGAGAAGCCTTGAGGAAGATAAAGCATTCTGGGTAAACAAGGAGGCAGCATCCAGTACCTATGTGGCAGCGGTCAATGAGGAGCCGGTCATTCCGGAATACGATTACATGACCATTGCGAATACGATTGACGAGATCGACAGGAAGATTGTTACTATCAAACATACATTGAACCTGACAAATGCCACCGCAAAAGTGCAGATTGGCAATCAGGAGATGAGCATTGACAGCATTCTGATCCGAATGGCGCAGCTTAACAAAAGAAAAGCTGTTCTTGACGATATGCGCAAGCGGCTTCCGAAAATGCGTGTGTATAGTAATTCCTTCAGTTCATCCGGATCGGTACCGGAATATAAATATATCAACTATGATCTGGAAGTAATCCGTCAGGAATACGACCGTATTTCCAATACAATTATGGAAATGCAGATTGCACTGGATCGTTACAATCAGACAGTATTGTTTGATGTGGATATCTAAGTAGGAATTTCCGTACAGGGTATATCTTCAACAAAGCTTATAGACGGTTGGTTATGGTTCAATGTCATCGTTTATTGGTTATTTGTTATCAGGTTATGTGTTCTTGTTCATAGAAACATTTTTGGAAAAGTATACAATTTAAATTTTTAAATCCCCCTGTAAAAAACCTGTGTCAGTTCACAGTGTAGAGGTACGGTTTCAAGCACGCAACAGCTGTGGAAGCAATTCCGCAGCTGTTTTTAAAATAAAAAAAATTGCAACCAAGAGAGTTTTAAATCAAAATATATCCGTCAGAAAAAGAATTCGCTCCATATTAAAAAGTTACCAAAAACAAGAAACTATTTTTGTGAATTTAGTTGCTTGTTTTTTTGTGCGCAAAGATGCTACAATCAAGGAAACTATTACAAGAGAAATAGTTTCCACAAGGAGATGATGATGTGTCAGATAAAAATTTAAAAGGCAATATTCTCGAAGCAACCATCAAGGCATTTCAGAAAAAAGGGTTAAAATTTACAATGGATGATCTTGCATCTCTTCTAGGAATCAGCAAAAAAACAATCTATACTGTTTTCCCTGACAAAAATTCATTGGTTCTGGAGATGGTTGATTATTGTTTTTCCTCGATCAAAGAAAGTGAACAAAAAGTTCTTCAAGATTTGAGTCTGGATACGGTTGGTAAAATCAGAGCAATTCTTGGTGTGTTACCGGAAGGGTATCGGGAGCTTGATCTCAGACAGCTTTATCAGCTAAAGGAGAGATATCCCGAAGTTTATGAAAAAGTAAAATCCCGTCTGGAAACCGGGTGGGAGAGTACGATTTCATTACTGGAACAGGGCATCACAGAAGGAAAAATTCGAAATATCCAGATTCCAATTTTAAAAACCATGATGGAAGCCACATTAGAACAGTTTTTTCAGAGAGACGTGCTGGTCCAGAATGGAATTTCTTATCATGAGGCATTAGATGAAGTCGTATCCATTCTGATCGATGGCATTACAATCTGACAAGGGGGAATTTATTATGGGAGAAGTACAGAAACTAAAAGGAAAAGAAAAGTTTGCCTACGGAATCGGGGCTGTAGGGAAAGATATGGTCTATATGCTGTCAGCGTCCTATGTCCTTTATTATTATCAGGACATCATGGGTGTCAGTGCTGTGGCAATGGGGGTGATCCTGTTTATCGCCCGAATTTTTGATGCATTTAATGATCCGATCATGGGAATCATCGTAGCAAAGACGAAAACCAGATGGGGCAAGTTCCGACCGTGGCTCTTTATCGGTACACTGACAAATGCCATTGTTTTGTATCTGATGTTTGCTGCACCGCCCTCTCTTTCAGGCAGAGGACTGGTTGCTTATGCGGCTGTAACCTACATACTCTGGGGCGTAACTTATACGATGATGGACATTCCATACTGGTCCATGATTCCTGCTTTTACCGAAAGCGGAAAAGAGCGCGAAAATCTTTCTGCAATGGCACGTTCCTGTGCCGGCGTTGGTTCTGCAATTATCACGATCATCACCGTACTTTCCGTATCCACGCTTGGCAAACTGGCAGGCGGGGAAAGTGCATCGGAAATTGAACGGCTTGGATATCGCTATTTTGCACTGATCATTGCGGTTTTGTTTTTCATTTTTATCACGATTACCTGTCTTTCTATTAAAGAAAAATCTTCGGTAAATATGGAAACAGCAACGGTAAAAGAAATGTTCCGGGCACTGTTTCGCAATGACCAGGCACTGACCATGGTTGTGGCAATTGTTATGATCAATACCGCATTATATATTACATCGAATCTGGTCATTTACTTTTTCAAATATGATTTCAGTCCGGAAGCATGGCAGAGCAATTATACGCTTTTTAATACCTTTGGCGGTGCATTCCAGATCCTTGCGATGATGATTTTGTTTCCGCTGTTCCGGAAATTTATGAATACGATAAATCTTTTTTATGTCAGCTTTTCTATGGCATTTGCAGGATATCTGATCCTTCTTGTGATTGCATTCTCCGGAAGTACCGGTGTCTATCTGCTTCTGGTTCCGGCATTCCTTATTATGTCGGCAATTGGTATGCTGAATGTTATTGTGACGATTTTCCTTGCAAATACGGTAGATTACGGGGAATTGAAAAATAACCGGCGTGACGAATCGGTAATCTTTTCGATGCAGACCTTTGTGGTAAAGCTGGCATCTGGCGTGGCTGCACTTGCGGCTTCGATCGTTATTCAGATCTTCCAGATCAAGAAGGATGAAACGGCAGAAGTACTGACGGTAATCGCACCGGCTTCCAGGCTGGGACTTCGGATGTGTATGACGATCATTCCGATTCTTGTATTGCTGATCGGATTACTTGTGTTCCGAAAACATTACATATTAACAGATGAAAAGACAGAAGAAATATCCAGAACACTGGAAGAACGGAAGAGAGCATAATATTTATACCTATAATTTTATAACGAAATTTTTACAGCAGTACAGAAAATGTCAGATTCGATCAACAAAGCGATCACTGACTACAATACTGTAAATAATTAAAAAGAATCGAGGTAGTAAACATTGAGCAAAACAAAAATATTTGCACACAGAGGTGCAAGCGGATATGCACCGGAAAACACGTTGGAAGCATTTGCACTGGCAATCACACAGGGTGCTGACGGAATCGAGCTTGACGTACAGCTTACAAAGGATGGAATCCCGGTTGTGATCCATGATGAAACCATCGACAGAGTTACAGAAAAAAAGGGATGGGTCAAGGATTATACCTTAAAAGAGTTAAAAAAGCTTACAGTACTGAAAGACAAATTCCCGGAGTATTCCGCAGCAAAGATCCCAACCCTGGAAGAAGTACTGGATGCGGTAAAAGCATCCGGTATCCAGGTCAATATTGAGCTGAAAACAGGAATTTACTGGTATCCGGAAATCGAGCAGAAGGTTGCGGATCTTGTAAAAAAAGCCGGAATGGAAGAGCGGGTGATTTATTCTTCCTTTAACCATTACAGCATCCAGCAGATGAAGAAAATTGTGCCGGAAGCAGAAACCGCTTATCTGTACAGTGATGTGATCCTGAATGTTGCAGAGTATGCGAAGAATACAAAAGTAGACGGACTGCATCCGGCAGTATATCATGTAAAAATGGCAGATTTCCTGAAAGAATATCTGGGCAGCAATCTGAATGTCCGTGTCTGGACAGTCAATGAAAAAGCGGATATGAAATGGCTGATCGATGCAGGAGTAACTGCAATTATCACCAATTATCCAGACATGGCAGTGCAGATCAAAAAAGAAGCAGAAGCATAAGATCATGCCGGAGAACTGATCTATGTGCTGGGAACCCGGTCCTTTATCCGGGAACTCAAAAAAATAAAATCCACGTAACAAGCGATTGCGAGGAAACAGACTTTAATCGTTGGAGACCGCCTGTATACGGATATCTTATGTGGATATCATGCCGGTGTTGAGACGGTGCTGGTATTATCCGGTGAGGCAACAAAAGAAGAAGCAAAGGCATACGAACATCAGCCGGATTATATAATGTCATCCGTTGATGAGTTGCATGAAGCATGAATCAAAATTATTTCTTAAATAAAAGAAAATATGTTTACTAAAACAGGGTATGTATGGCAAATGAAGCTGTACATACCCTGTCTGTATATTCAGGTCAATTCTTGATTGCCTCTGTTTTAACTGTAAAAAACACTTGCATAGGCGAACGTATGTTTGTATAATAGAAATATGAATACAGAAATGACAAATGAGCATTATACAATACAGGAAAAATTACATATTCTTGCTGATGCTGCAAAGTATGATGTCGCATGTACATCAAGCGGCTCAAGCCGCCGGGGACAGAAAGGAGAACTCGGCAATGCCGTTTCATGTGGAATTTGTCACAGCTTTGCAGCAGACGGAAGATGTATTTCTTTACTTAAGATCTTAATGACCAATCATTGTGTCTACGATTGCAAATACTGCATTAACCGTGCGAGCAATGATGTAAAAAGAGCTACGTTTACTCCGGAAGAGATCTGTGATCTTACAGTCGAATTTTATAAACGGAATTATATAGAAGGACTTTTCCTAAGTTCCGGTATTTTGAAAAATCCAACCTATACGATGGAAAAGATGTGCGAGACACTGTTACTTCTCCGCACAAAATACCATTTTAATGGCTACGTTCATGTGAAGACGATTCCGGGGGCTTCGGATGAATTACTTGCGGCTGCCGGTTATCTGGCAGACCGTGTCAGCGTGAATCTGGAACTGCCAACTTCTGAGGGACTTCGTAAGCTGGCACCGAACAAGACTATGCAGACAATCCTAAGTCCGATGGGTAAGGTGCAGAATACCATTGCCGCACATCGCATGGCAATCGGAAAATCATCATATATGGAAAGAAGACGTGGAAATCAATTCCTGCATAACGGAATTTTTTCTGATACTTCCAAACAACAGTTCCAAAGGAAACTGGATAGCAGGGCAGCGCTGCAAAAAGCAGCAGATGTATCCCCAATTACTGTACAGTCAAATCCTGCGCTATTGGATTCTTCCTTCACCTGGAATCAGGCATATCAACTTGCACCACATGATATGTCCAGATTAAAACGCAGCTTTGCACCGGCAGGACAAAGCACCCAGATGATCATCGGAGCGACAGGCGAAAGCGATTATACCTTATTACAAACCACGCAGCAGCTTTATCAGGGATTTGATCTGAAACGTGTCTTTTATTCGGCATATATCCCGCTGAATGAAGATCCTGTTCTGCCTGAGATTGGAACTCCACCGCCGCTTTTGCGTGAACACAGGCTTTATCAGGCAGACTGGCTGCTCCGGTTTTACGGATTTCAGGCAGATGAACTTTTAACCATAGAGAAACCGAATTTTAACGAACTTCTGGATCCAAAGTGTGATTGGGCATTACGCCATCTGGAATTATTTCCCGTTGAAGTAGAAACGGCAAGCTATGCAGAACTCCTTCGCGTACCCGGAGTCGGACCGAAATCAGCCAGCCGTATTGTAAATGCACGAAGATATGGCAGAATGGATTTCACAAGTCTGAAGAAAATGGGAGTTGTGCTGAAAAGAGCGCACTATTTCATCACCTGTGGCGGAAAACAGATGTATCACACACCACTTGAAGAGACTTATATCACAAGACAACTGGTCAGCGTAGACCGGAAGGAATCCTGGGAAATGGCTCATGCAAATGAAGGCTTCTCACAGATGACACTTGCAGATTTTGGAATTGGATAGTTACATCATTAGGGCAGAAAATACTTATAGCAATATGAGAAAGCAGGAAATTTATGAAGATATATACTTGTAAGGATCGATTGGAAGACATTATGACCTGTATCTATGATGCATGGGCAGATGCTTTGCTAATCGGTCATGATCAGATAAGACTGAAAAAAGAACCGATTTTCCAGGCGACACTGCTGGATGAATATATCCATGTAGACGGAGACTGTTCAAAGGCAGAAAAAGTCACCCGATCTATACGCAGAGATATTTCTTCCAGAGCATATCTGTATGTGTATTACGCATCCCTTTCAGCAGAAGAAGACGCACTGCAGGCAATCTATAATTTTTTACGAGTTGGATTTGCCATAGGAGCGGGTGTACTCGAAAAATATACCAATCCACATGTAATGCGGATAATAGAACTGTACCGTAGTGTCGGAAATGAAAGCCATCATTTCCGTGAATTCGCCCGGTTTCAAAGTCTCGACGGGCATGTATATGTCAGCCATCTGGAACCCAAAAGTGATGTGATCATGCTGGTTGGAAGACATTTCGCAGACCGTATGCCATCGGAATATTGGATGATCGTTGACGATAACCGGAAGACCGTCTGTGTCCATCCAAAAGACGGAGAAAATTATCTTCGTTATCTGACGGACGGAGAGTTTGAGGCACTTCGGAAAACAGAAGAGTACGAAGATGAATACACTGGGATGTGGAAGACATTTTTCCATACGATCGGGATCAAAGAGCGGGAGAATTATGTCTGTCAGAGGAATCTTTTTCCGATCTGGAAGAGAAAGCATGCTGTGGAATTTAAAGAATAATCGCAGGAATTAAAAAGCAACAAAGAATAACTCTGGTTAAAAATCATGAGCAGGAAACAGTGATGTCAATGCTGCGTGGACTTCAGAAGCAGAAGAACAGTTCGAGTATATGTATCGGCTGTTCTTTTTTGGCTTTTAAGCGTAAAAACGGTAATGTTTTTCTTGTACATAGTCGAGCATTAGAGTATAATAAACTCAGTTTTTTCATATGTTTAAAAGCTATAATAAGGAAAACGGCAAAACAGATCAAAGTCTGCGACGCAAAGCTATAGTGCCTGTAAAATGGTAGCCAGTTGCCACGTTAAAGATGCATTGTCTACAATGACAATGCTCTTTTTCGGTTTGGTTGTTCTGGTGAATATAGGCATTCGTGCAGATAGCAGTCAAAGGGATTTGACAAGGTCAAGAGCCGAATTAAACGCAGTAACGTATGCAGATCATATGAAGGCTGATATCGTGAGAGAAATTGATATTACAAATTTGGCAAAACCTCTGGATATTGAAAAGATGAAAAATACTATTAAAGATATTTGTCCCTAATATAGGGAGAAAGTAAAAGAATAGCATAGTTATCGAAATAAATATTATTTAAGATTCGGGATAAATGGTGAAATGCAGACAATCAAGAAAAATAAAAATATAATAGGTATTATACAGAGTTTCCTTATATTGATATTAGTGGTTCTTATTATTTTTATGATGATTCAGATTAGCAGGCTGCAAGGGACAGCACGCGTAATAAATTATGCAGGTCTGGTACGTGGAGCTACACAGCGCGAAGTAAAATTAGAAATTACAGGAAACCAAAATGATGAATTAATTAAATATTTGGATGACATTCTTCTTGGATTGAGATATCAGGATGGACATTATAATCTGGTAAAACTCAATGACGAAGAATATCAGGGGAAATTGAAAATCCAGAGTGATTACTGGGATAAATTGAAAACAGAAATTGAAGCAGTAAGAAACAAGGGATACGAAAATACAGACATTGTTAATATGAGTGAAATATATTTTACGATGGCAGATGAAACTGTCTCTGCCGCAGAAAGCTATTCAGAAAAGATCGCCATAAAGATTCGTACTATAGAGCTTTTGTCGGCACTTGATATGTTGACTCTGGTGATATTGGTTATTATGCAGACTCTAAAGGCAATGCAGATGGCAATGCAAAACAGATTGCTGGAACAGAAAGCATTCGTAGATGCCCCTACTGGGCTGCCAAATAAAAATGCCTGTAATGAGCTTCTTAATAAAAAAGATATAATTACAGGTTCTACAGCATGCATAATGTTTGATTTAAATAATCTAAAAACTGTAAATGATACAATGGGACATTCCGCAGGAGATAAGTTAATAATGAATTTCTCAAAGTTTTTGCGAAGTGTTATTCCAGAAAAGGATTTTGTTGGAAGATATGGCGGAGATGAGTTTATAGCAGCCATTTATCATACAAATGAGGCGGAAATTAAGGAAATATTAAAAGGTTTGTACAGAGAAAAAGATAGATTAAATAGTTATGAAAATCAAATACCAATCGACTATGCATGCGGATGGGCATTATCCTCCGATAATATGTCGTGTACAATGCAGATGTTATTGGATGATGCAGATGCTAATATGTATAAAAATAAACAGTTATGCAAGAAATATAATTAGCATTCTTAAGGAAAGTGATTAAAAAACTATCGATAGAGAGTGCCTTTTTTAATTTATAGGATTTCTAAAGACCACAAGAATAAAGGAAATAGAAAATATGAATAAAAGACAAAAAATACTGATTGCCGATGATGCAAAGTTTAACAGAGATATATTGAAAGAATTTCTTGGAGAAACCTATGATTATCTGGAAGCTGAAAATGGAAATCAGGTAATCCAGATGCTAGGAGAAAATATTGGAATTGATCTGATGCTTTTAGATATCAATATGCCACAGATGAATGGTTTTGAAGTCTTGGAAATAATGAAAAGAAGCCAGTGTATTGATGAAACTCCAGTTATTATGATCTCTGCTGAAGAATTTGTTGATGCTATGCGTAAAGCATATGAAATGGGAATTACAGATTATATTACACGACCTTTTGATTCTGTTATTGTAAAGAAAAGAGTCCAGAATACCCTAGAACTTTATGCGAACCAAAAGCGTCTGATCAATGTGGTTGTTGATCAGGTTTATGAAAAAGAAGAAAACAATGATATTATGCTCAGGATTCTGAGCAATGTATTAGGGTCACGCAACAGTGAGAGCAGCGAACATATTTTACATATCCGTACTGCGACGAAAATGATGCTGAGACAACTGTTAAAAACAACGGATGCTTATCATCTGACGGAGACCGATATTGCTATAATCACAACCGCTTCTTCGCTTCATGATATTGGTAAAATACGCATTCCGGAAGAAATACTGAATAAACCCGGAAGACTGACCGATGAAGAATTTAAAATTATGAAAACTCATAGTGAGATTGGAGCATCCATGATCTGGGATATGCATTTTTTACAAGATCATCCACTGGTACATACCGCGTGGGAAATCTGCAGATGGCATCATGAAAGATGGGATGGAAAGGGTTACCCGGATGGTCTGAAAGGTGAAGAAATACCAATTTCTGCACAGGTGGTGTCTATTGTGGATGTTTATGATGCTCTTACCAGTGAACGATGTTATAAGAAAGCATTTGATCATGATACCGCAATCAAGATGATTCTGGACGGGCAATGCGGGCAGTTCAATCCGGTTCTTCTTAAGTGCCTGAAAGAACTAAGCCTTCAGTTTTCCAAGATGTATAAGAATGAAACGAATGATAATACACAGTATTATGAAGCACAGAGGCTCTCTGACGAAATACTAAAGGAAAAGTCTTTACCCCGTAAAAATTATTCGCAGCATGTCATTAAGCTCATGCGGGAAAAGATAGAGTTTTTTAAAATGGACAGTGGCAAAATTTCCATTGAGTATAATGCAATTTCAGGTCGGCTGATTATAATTAACGGAAACCGGCAGATACTGTGTCAGAGAGATGATCCGAAATTTGATATATTCAAACTGTTTGAAGTAAGCAGTGAAGATATTCAACATATCAGAGCGTTACTGGACCAGACATCAATACAGAATACAGAAATCTCATTGCAGTTAATGGCAAAGGTGGAAAATAAAAGGCAGATGTATGATCTGAAACTGCATACCTTATGGTCTACTTTAAAGAAAGATGGATATATAGGAATTGTCGGATATCTCTCTTGATTGGTGAATAAAATGGGAGGCACGATTTCTGTTACCAGCGAAGTGGGAAAGGGATCCACTTTTGTAGTTGAATTGCCTTTTGAGATGGGAGCTGCACCAGAAAAATCTAAGAAAGAAGAGGCGGATAAAGAGAATAGCATTCACGGTTTAAATCTCATGTTAGTAGAGGATAATAAGTTGAATGCCGAGGTTGCAGAAATACTTTTAGAAGATGAAGGTGCAATAATTACAATGGTTAATGATGGACAGCAGAAGCTGTCGCAAAGATATTTATAAAAATGTTGTGGGGGTATTGAACATTAATGAATGTAAAATTAAAATCTGGAAGCAAGCAAGCGACTGTAGCCTGGAGGGTGGGAGAAAGATGAAGAAGTGCAAATTAGTACAGAATATAATGAATTTCAAATTTTGTTACATTATATTTTGCACAATTATATGTTTTATTGTTTTATCCGTTCCTACATTTGCCAAAGAAAACTCTGACAATGTTATCCGGGTAGGATCTTTTGAAGAAACTTATAATACCGTCAATGAAAAGGGGGAAAGAAGTGGATATGGTTATGAGTATCTTCAAGATATTGCAGGTTATGCAGGATGGACATATAAATACATAACAAGTGATTGGAAAAACTGCTTTACACAGTTGGAAAATGGAGAGATTGATATTCTTGGTGGCATTTCCTATACAGACGAACGTGCTGAAAATATGCTTTTTTCCGATATGCCTATGGGGGAAGAGAAATATTACATCTATACGGATGCATCCAATATGGATCTTACAGCAGGAAATTTGGATTCTTTTGAGGGAAAAAATATTGGTGTGTTTAAAGATAATATAACGGAGGATGTGCTTAACGAATGGGAGTTAAAGTAATGTAGTCGGGAGCATAGGCAATAAATGAAGCGGACAGCACGAACACCACCACAAAGTTGATAACAGCGTGAAGTGCCTTGCTGGTTTCCCGTTTGATAAGTCCCGTATAAGCAACATAAAGTCCCACCACCAAGATAATGAGAAGCAGAAAGCCAACATAGAAGCCAGAGCTGGAAAAGCCGTTTGAAGTAACGCCTGCAAGGGTCTGTATGCTCTTTCCGATACTGTCTGCCATATCGTTAATAAAATCAAGTTTATAGGCTTCCTGCACCACATAGCCCGTTGCATTACTTAAATAAAGGCTTATCGTCCAGACAAAGTTGGTAATACAGTAAAGTCCATACTGCACCGATTTTCCGATACCGTCCAGCCAGTTCCACGGAAGCCACGACCAGCTATTATCTACATAAAAATCAAGTTGGTAGTTGGAAAGGGGATATTTTGAGTAAAGATTTTCTGCGTTTATGGTATCGTCCACAAGCCCCGTCGCATGAGCCACCGTCCCCAGAAGTGAAAGCAGGATAAGGGAGAGTGCCACCACGAACAGAGTTCTTTTGAAAACGTGGAACATCTTCTTTTTTGTGAACGCACCGTTTATCCTTTCTTTCATCACTCCACCTCATTTCTCTGTACGGGCGGTCTGGTATCAAAAGCGTGTAGCAATTCTTCAAAGACGGGGTGTATCTGTACTACACCGACACGCCCGTATAAGTCCTGCAATAAACATTGTCCGTTCTCCAAATCACGCAAAAAGCCCAAATGAAAATAGAATACAAGCTACTGCAATAATAGCTTTATTTTGAGAGAGCATTGCTACAAGTGTAAAAAGAGAAGCAAATGTAACTGATAAAACCAAGACAGTTACTCCTATCATTACAATCATTTTCATATCAGCAACAAAAAATCCAAGTAAAGGAATTCCAACGCTGAGATACGGAACAAAAAACACAATACACATTGTAATTGCAATAATAGAACAAGTTACCATATTTGATAAATAAATAGTTTCTCTTTTCTGTCCTACGATAATTTTGTTTCTGATTGTCCCGTCATTATGTTCTGTACCGATAAAAAGACTACAAAATACAGCAAGAATAATTCCTATGAACAATGCACACATGAAAAATCCATTGTCAAGATTATTGATATATCCAGACTGTTTCATATCCCTATATCTCAATAGTGGGCTAGCTATTCCAATCACAAACATAAAAGCTAATGAACCCCAAAAACATTTATTTTTCCTTAATCGAAAGAAATTAGCAGATAATAATTTATTCATGTCTTGCACCCCCTACCAAGCTAACAAAATAACTTTCTAAACTTTCATCATGTTCATGTATCGAAATAACTTCACAATCTTTTTTGGATAATTCTGTCGTTAATTTTGAAATATTAACTTTTTCAAAAATATCCGCTTCTGTATTAGAAAGTATTTTATATTCAATGTTCATAGTGTCTAAAACATAAGCAAGGGTTTTTGTGCTTGATACTTTTAAATGAGTACATTTTCGGCATTTACTTTCCAATTCAATAGAGCTAATCTGTTTTATCATTTTACCATTGTCAATAAAGCCATAGTATGTTGCCAGTTTTGATAGCTCGTCTAATATATGACTAGAAATCAAAACGGTAATTCCATGTTCTTGATTGAGCTTCTGTACCAGAGTAAGCATGGGAAACCATATATCTTTCATGTACTAAAACTTCGTCCAACATTTTGTTTATATGAATATCATCATCAACAATTAAGATATGCTTCATTTTCATCACTCCATTATATTTGATATGAAATAATTATACCGTTATGCAGTATGCTCTACAATATAATTTTTACTCGGCAATCCTATTTTTTCTGTTGTCCCTGCGGTGTAGGGTTCTGTGGACTGCCTGCGTTCTGGTTGCCTTTATTCTTCAATATAATATCCTCTGCCTTTACATACCAGTCCACATCTGCACCCGTATAGGTCTTTCTTGATACCGTATCGGCTACTGGATTGACAAGCTCCACAACTGCATTGTACGGAAATTCCCTTAACGGTACTTCTGGCGGTACGGACACGGGGATAATTCCACCATGCAGACTGCATTTCAAATCATAGATACGCTTTTTAAGCTGGATACTCGGTGTCCCGTCCTCATTCTGTAAGAACACATCACGCACCGCTGTAAATTTTAATTCTCCAAATGTTTTCTCTTTGTCAATAACAAAACCGTTTGATAATCTCATAAATTCTTCACTCCTTTACTTTTCTTCAACTGCTACAATATCATCAGCAACTAATACATAATCGGTATGTCCCATATCCCCGATTGCGTAACCTCTGCCGTATAACTTCGGATTGACAAGTTTTACTTTCTGCTCATACTTGAACTTCTTTTCGCCAGCCTGCACGGGAATTTCTACCACAACATTTTCGCCTTTCTGTACGTCGGAATAAAGGTTATAGCTTCGTCTGACTAAGACCCTGCGATTATTTTTATCTCTTTCAAAGACTGGCTCGCTTTCGCCTGCAAATTCAAGAGTTCCAAAAGACTGTGCCATATCTGGCACAACATATTTCATTTCCATATTGTTTTACCTCGTTTCTTTCTATTTTTAATAAGTTTTTCGATTGTGATTTCTTATTCTGGCGGTTCGGAAAGTACCAGCAATCCCCCAGATAGTAAAGGGTAAAATCAATGCTTACGCACCCTTGACTATCCGTGTTCTTGCAGGTTGTTGGCAGACAAGCCAGAATAAGCGGAAGTCTGCCATTTGACAGCTTCGGCGGAGAGCGTGATTTTTCTTTCCTCATACCGTTACCACCTTATGATTTCTTCATTTTACGGCGTTTGTAAAGATATGTTCCAGCCAGTCCACCAACAGACGCAAGCAACATCACGACAAATGCCATTACATTTGTACTGTCGCCCGTTTTGGGACTGTCGCTAGGTCTGTTAGGCTTTTCTGGTGTCGGTGGTGTTTCGGGTTTCTCTGGTTCTTCTGGCTTTTCCTTAAAGGTAATCGTCTGTCCCTTATCCTCAATATCCTTATGCTCGGTAACTTTCTTCGGCTCGTCTGGATTGCTTAAATCGTATAATTCCTCAAAAGTTACAAGCTGTTTGCCGTCAAGGGAAGTAGCGTCAAAGGTAAAGGCAACTTCCACTTTCATAGCTTCGCTGTCAGCGGTAAACGTATAATCACTTTCCACACGCTTTCCATTGATAAGAAGCTCTGCATTTTCTTCTTTCAACATCTGCCAGCCCTTTAACTGATATTTTGTGCCGACTTCTAAGCCCTCTAAGGTTACGGTATCAATGATTGTAACGTCTTTTCCTGCTTCAAGTTCTTTATTGCCGTCCTTACCGGTAGCAGTCGTATGAATTTTGATGATACGCTCTGTGATAAGTACGGTCTGCCCGTCGTCCTCAATGTCTTTGTGTTCTGCAACTTTTACGGGTTCGTCTGGATTGCTGAAATCATACAATTCTTCAAAGGTAACAAGGTTCTTGCCACCTAAAGCAGACGCATTGAATGTATAGGAAATTTCCACTTTCATTTCTTCGTCATTAGCGACAAAGGTATAATCATTTTCCACACGCTTTCCGTTAATGATAAGCTCTGTATTTTTTTCTTTTAACATCTGCCAGCCTTTGAGCTGGTACTTTGTGCCTTTTGTAAGTCCGTCCAATTTTACAGTATCAACAATCGTAATCTCTTTTCCTGCAAGGATAGTCTTTTCGCCGTCCTTGCTGGTTGCTGTGGTATGGATAGAGATTTCTTTCTCGTATTCATCAGTCAAAGTCCCTAAATCAATCACAAGATTGTTTCTTGATACTACGATTTCAAATGGTGGGATAAGTTCAAAGCCTTTGTTACTATCAGAGCGTAATTCTTCAATGATATAGGTATCATAAGGTAATGCCCCCTTGCTGTCGTCTGGTTCAGAAGTCCCAAACCACACACCGTCCTCACTGGTCTTGCCTGCGTTTGTATTGTGCTTATGAGAAGCCCAGTCAGCAGAAGTGGAAAACTGCCCGTTATCATCAGTTACCACAACATGATTTTCGCCCGTTGTCTTGCTTGTGATCCTAAAAGGAACATCAGCAAGACGCTTATGTGTGCCTGCACCGATTTTTACACCCTCAATATCTCCACGCTTAATCTGATTGTAGATAGAATGAGCTTCGTCGGTTAAGTCCACGATTTTTCCATTTTCTGTGATTGTAAAATCAATCGGCTTTGCACCGTCAGTTAAGTAACCGTCGGGAGCTTCACTCTCAACAATACGGAATTTTCCATAAGGTAAGAGGTCAGAAGAAGTAGAAGCGATACCCTCAATATCTGTACGAATAGTTTTTACGACTTCATTTTTCTTATATAGCTTGCCCTCAACCAAAACAGAATTATCATTTAAGGAAATGATGTCAAAGACAGTATCTTTCAGAGTGGCACTTCCTTGTGGCTTTGTATCGCCCGTTTCTAAATCTCGTTTCTGAATTTTGACACCGCCACGGATAACCTTGTCTGATACGGAAAACTGGTTACTTCCAGATAATACGGCAAGGTCGCCGTCCTCGGTAATCTGTGTTACATATAAGCCCTTAATCTGTTCGGACTTATCGCCAGCCTGCATATATGCACCCTCTAACAAGTAGCCGTTTGGAGCTTTCGTTTCCTCAACGGTTAGCGTTCCAAGTGGAAGAACCGCCTTGCCGTCCTGCATATAGAAGCTATCTCCAGATACCTTGTATGCGTCCGCTAATTTTGTGATGTAGTGAGTTGTCCCGTCGCTGTCTGTTTCAGCGATTGTCTTTGTAACCCATGTACGAGTAGCTTCGGCAGGGAGATTGTCTTTATTATAGAAGCCTGCATAATACTTCCATGTAAATTCCGCACCTGCTAAAGAAGCGCTCCCTTGCGGATTGTCTTTCTGTGTTTCCATATCAATCTTGAAAAGCTCAATCAAAGTGTCCGTTACTTTTGGCGTATCAGATACTTTCAATGTTGCTGTCTTTCCAGCTTCAACCTTTAAGGAATATACAGTTTTATCCACTTTATATCCTGCTGGTGCGGATAATTCCTTGATATAGACTGTGTCAGCCTTTACCTCTACGACATCTGTATTTCCGTTTTCATCAGTCGTAAGGGTGGCAAGCTGTTTCGTGCAGTCCTTATCAGCAAAGACACCGTATGTCGCACCAGCGATAGAGTAATTCCCGTTACCGTCTGTAATGCTGGTATTACTGGAAGTCTTTTGAAGTTTCGCATTTCCAACATTGAGTTTCGCCCAGAATTGTCCCAATTCCTGCCCCTCGCCAGAGTAGATATAACCGCCACATTCATAGCGTCCTTTATTCTCTTTGACAAAGGCTCTTGCACCAGAGAAAACTTCGTCCTGCGTAGCTTTTGGAATTTCATTATAAGAAGCTCGCACGTTATCGCATTGCCAGCCAAGATGTACGCTCAATCTTTGCCAGACAACGCATTGTTCCAACAGATAAACTTGCTTGTAGTTCAGTTCCTTGTGAGCTTCGCCATACTGTTTGATATATTCTAAGGATAACGCCACATCTGAAATCTGGTCGGCACTCATACGGGTGCTTGCGTCAGCTCTGGTCTTGTAGCCATTCTTAAAGTCTGTGTTAATGTCGATACAGTAAGCGTCCTCGCCCTCAACGGTCAAATGTCCCTCATTAAAGGTAGAACCAATCGAACCGTCATTCATTACTTTTTCAACGATACCGACACGCTGTTTTGACTCCGTCCAGTATTGCTTACTTTCTGCATGAACGGGTGTAGTCGGCAAAGCAGTAACGACAGTTGCAAGAGCTAAGAAGCCCGTACACAATCGTTTTAACATCTTTTTCATAAATCTAATGCTCCTTTCATTTTTGGTAATAAAATAACCGTCCATAATGAACGGCTGAAAATAGAAAAGGAACGTCATTTTAGGCGTTCCATAGTCTATAAGTTATTCAATTTTTTCTTGTTTCAATACTGATGTGCTGTACCATATCTTTGCATATCTAGGAAAACTTGCGTATCAAGGCTCATTCGTTAGTAGTAAATAAGTAGTAAATTGATGTGTTTGTTTCCTTGAAAATGCTGATAGATACTGTGTTTTAGCGGATAATCAGATTTTTATTGTGTTTTTAAAATAAAAATACCATAAAAATTTTTACACGTCAATAATGTTGGATAGAAAATCTGTGTATTTTGCGTATGCCAGCCTGCATTGTCAGTTATCGATCGGCTCGCCAAACCGCTATCTTCTAATTTGCTGTCATGGCAATAATCGGGATCGTCTCAGCATCTGGATGTTTCAGTGACCGGATTGTTTTTGTCGCAGTAATCCCATCCATTACAGGCATCATGATATCCATCAGAATTGCGTCAAAATAACCTTCCGGTTTCTCCTGGAACATTCTGACCGCCTGCAGTCCATCTTCTGCAACTGTCAGATTTGCACCTTCATCAGACAACAGCGTTTGATTCCGGTATCCCCGGCTTCTCTCCGGTTCTATCTCTCAAAAGTTCTGTCAACTCATTACTAACCTCATACAGACGGTCAAAGGAAAGATTCTGACACACCCCTTTCAATGTGTGCGCACTGCTTCGCTGTGAAGGCGTCCCAAAACAGCCTCACAGTTTCCTCCGATAGCTTTATAGCACTCCTGCATTGTCATCTTTTAGTCCTTCTGTCAATTGTATTCCACTAATTCATGAACCCTGCTAATCATTATGAACATACCTTAAAATCGTTTTTATAACTTCCTCAATCACAATCGGCTTTGACAAATGTGCATTCATTCCTGCTTCCATACACTTTTCAGCATCTTCCCTAAACGCATTTGCAGTCATAGCAATGATAGGGATTGTTTTTGCATCCTGCCGTTCCAGGGATCTTATTGTTTTTGTGGCAGTAAGCCCATCCATCACCGGCATCATGACATCCATTAAAATAACATCGTATGTTCCTGATTCGCAGGCTTCAAAGTGCTGAACAGCTTCTAACCCATTTTTCACTGTTTCTACTTCAGCCCCATTTTCCATCAGCATAAATTCTGCTATTTCCGCATTCAGCTCATTATCTTCAGCCAATAATATCCGGACACCTGATAGATCTGCATTGAAATCTTCTTTTTCTTCCGGTCGTGCATTCGTATCAATTTCAAATGGAAGTATTACACTAAAACAGCTCCCTTCACCCAGCTTACTTTCAACTGTTATGGTTCCGCCCATCTTTTCTACAAGTTGTTTCACAATGGGCATTCCCAGACCTGTCCCATTATAATCAGAACGTGGGGAATTATCTGCCTATACAAATGGAGTAAACAATTCATTTTTTATAAATTCTTCTGACATTCCAATTCCATTATCTTTTATTTTAAAAACACAATAAAAATCTGATTATCCGCTAAAACACAGTATCTATCAGCATTTTCAAGGGAACAAATACATCAATTTACTACTTATTTACTACCATTGAATGAGCCTTGATACGCCAGTTTTCCTAGATATGCAAAGATATGGTACAGCACATCAGTATTGAAACAAGAAAAAAAGGCTTATACCTTACACAGATTACCGAGGACGGCGACCTTGCCGTATTAACTGGAAATAACCAGTTTTCCGTATCTGACAAGGTTATCCGTGGCGGTGTCAAAATTCAGAAACGAGATTTAGAAACGGGCGATACCAAACCACAAGGAAGTGCCACTTTGAAAGATACTGCCTTTGACATCATTTCCTTAAATGATAATGTAGTATTGGTTGAGGGTAAGTTATACAAGAAAAATGAAGTGGTAAAGATAATTCGTACCGATATTGAGGGTATCGCTTCTACTTCTGCTGACCTCTTACCTTATGGAAAATTCCGTATCGTTGAAAGTGAAGCTCCCGACGGTTACTTAACTGACGGTGCAAAACCGATTGATTTTACAATCACAGAAAATGGAAAAATCGTGGACTTAACCGACAAAGCTCATTCTATCTATAATCAGATTAAGCGTGGAGATATTGAGGGTGTAAAAATCGGTGCAGGCACACACAAGCGTCTTGCTGATGTTCCCTTTAGGATCACAAGCAAGACGACGGGCGAAAATCATGTAGTGGTAACTGATAATAACGGGCAATTCTCCACTTCTTCTGACTGGGCTTCACATAAGCACAATACCAACGCAGGCAAGACCAGCGAGAACGGTGTATGGTTTGGAACTTCTGAACCAGACGACAGCAAGGGTGCGTTACCTTATGATACCTACATCATCGAGGAATTACGCTCTGAAAGCAACAAAGGCTTTGAGCTTATCCCACCTTTTGAAATCGTGGTATCAAGAAATAATCTTGTGATTGATTTAGGGACTTTGACTGATGAATACGAGAAAGAAATCTCTATTCATACCACAGCGACCAGCAAAGACGGCGAAAAGACTATCCTTGCAGGAAAAGAGGTTACAATCGTTGATACTGTCAAATTAGACGGACTTACAAAAGGCACAAAGTATAAGTTGAAAGGCTGGCAGATGTTAAAGGAAGAAAACGCCGAGCTTATCATTGACGGGAAACGTGTAGAAAACGATTATACCTTTGTCGCTGATGATGAAGAAATGAAAGTGGAAATTTCCTATACATTCAATGCGTCTGCTTTAGGTGGCAAAAACCTTGTTACCTTTGAAGAATTATATGATTTCAGCAATCCAGACGAACCCGTAAAAGTTGCAGAACACAAAGACATTGAGGACGACGGGCAAACGGTACTTATCACAGAGCGTATCATCAAGATACATACTACCGCTACCGATAAGGACGGCAACAAAGAGCTTAAAGCAGGAAAAGACGTTACAATCATTGATACCGTAACCTTAGAGGGCTTAGAAGTCGGTACACAGTACAAACTTGTGGGCTGGCAGATGTTGAAAGAAGAAAATGCAGAACTTCTTATCAATGGAAAACGTGTGGAAAGTGATTACACTTTTATTGCTGACAGCGAAACTATGAAAGTGGAAGTTGCTTTTACGTTTGACGCTACTTCTCTTGACGGCAAACAGCTTGTAACTTTTGAGGAATTATACGATTTAAGCAATCCAGACGAGCCGAAGAAAGTTACCGAGCATAAGGATATTGAGGATAAGGGACAGACGATTACTTTTAAGGAAAAGCCAGAAGAACCAGAGAAACCCGAAACACCACCGACACCAGAAAAGCCTAACAGACCTAGCGACAGTCCCAAAACGGGCGACAGTACAAATGTAATGGCATTTGTTGTGATGTTGCTTGCGTCTGCTGGTGGACTGGCTGGAACATATCTTTACAAACGCCGTAAAATGAAGAAATCATAAGGCGGTAACGGTATGATGAAAGAAAAATCACGCTCTCCGCCGAAGCTGTCAAACGGCAGATTTTTGCTTATTCTGGCTTGTCTGCCTACAACCTGCAAGAACACGGATAGTCAAGGGTGCGTAAGCATTGATTTTACTCTTTACTATCTGGGGGATTGCTGGTACTTTGGTACTTCCCAAACCGCCAGAATAAGAAATCACAATTAAAAAACTTATCAAATATAGAAAGAAACGAGGTAAAACAATATGGAAATGAAATATGTCGTGCCAGATATGGCACAGTCTTTTGGAACTCTTGAATTTGCAGGCGAAAGCGAGCCAGTCTTTGAAAGAGATAAAAATAATCGCAGGGTCTTAGCCAGACGAAGCTATAACCTTTATTCCGACGTACAGAAAGGCGAAAATGTTGTGGTAGAAATTCCCGTGCAGGCTGGCGAAAAGAAGTTCAAGTATGAGCAGAAAGTAAAACTTGTCAATCCGAAGTTATACGGCAGAGGTTACGCAATCGGGGATATGGGACATACCGATTATGTATTAGTTGCTGATGATATTGTAGCAGTTGAAGAAAAGTAAAGGAGTGAAGAAGTTATGAGATTATCAAACGGATTTGTTATTGACAAAGAGAAAACATTTGGAGAATTAAAATTTACAGCAGTGCGTGATGTGTTCTTACAGAATGAGGACGGGACACCGAGTACCCAGCTTAAAAAGCGTATCTATGATTTGAAGTGTAGTCTGCATGGTGGAATTATCCCCGTGTCTATACCGCCAGAAGTACCGTTAAGGGAATTTCCGTACAATGCAGTTGTGGAGCTTGTCAATCCCGTAGCCGATACGGTATCACGAAAGACCTATACGGGTGCAGATGTGGACTGGTATGTAAAGGCAGAGGATATTGTATTGAAGAATAAAGGAAACCAGAACGCAGGAAGTCCACAGAACCATACACCGCAGGGACAGCCGAAAAAATAAAAATTCTCCTCATAAGTTAGAAAAATAGAGGTACTCTCCCGTTAGTAGATTGCCTACCTTATCGTAAATGGTTAAAATAACGATAGGAGGTGGCACAAATGTATCAAATCAACAATGAAAAATTTGGACAATTTTTAGCCGAAGTGCGAAAAGAAAAACAAATGACACAAAAGGACTTAGCAGATAAGTTGTTTGTGTCGGATAAAACAGTTAGTAAATGGGAACGTGGAAACAGTATGCCAAATGTTACATTACTTATCCCTATTGCTGATATACTTGGTATTACAGTAACAGAACTTTTACAAGGAGAAAAATTAAAAGAGAACAAGACATTAAATAGTGATGTGGTAGAAACTCTTGTTGTAAACTCGTTAGACTTGTCGTTGCGTGATACAATTCATCAACGAAAAAAGAACTGGATATTTGCATTTCTTATCTCAATCGGTGTGGTAGTTATAGAGGCAATATTATTAACTGTTTCTGGAATTTCCATAGAACAAATGGGAGATAGTTTGTATATATCTTTGTTAATGCTTTTGTTTGCAAGTTGGCTTTGCATTTTTGCGAAAGAATTATTACCGACATATTATGATACAAATAAAGTTAATTTTGTATCACAAGGAATTTTCAGAATACACATGGCAGGGCTATCTTTTAATAATGCAAACTGGGGATATGTATTAACAGTATTTAGAGTATTTACATTAGGAACTGCTATTCTATATCCTATTATTTGCTATATCAGTTTTTTAGTTGGTGGCATTTCATTATGGAATACTGTAAAATATCCAGCTATAATTATTTTGCTGATAGGAATGTTAGTAACAACCTATATTGTTGGGAAAAAACACGAATAATGATATAAGCAGTTAGTCTTAGGATTGACTGCTTTTTTCTTACCCAGAAAGGAGTGATTGATTTATGCGTAAGATTTGGAACAAAGGACACCGTATCAGAGCCAGCGACAAGCACCTTGTCTACCATTTTTCCATAGGAACGCTTCTGTTTATATTCGTGGCGGTTCTTCTGCTACTGAATATAAAACAGCTCATGCGTACCGATTGGGAGCATTTCAGCTTGTTAGAAAACGGCTTGACGCTCTCCCCTTACAACTTCATAACCATACTGATAGCGACTGGTGTTTGTGCATTGGTCGTTTTTCTGTATTACCGATTCTGTTACGACAGTTTCAAGAAGCTCCTGCACCGTCAAAAGCTGGCAAGAATGATACTGGAAAATAAGTGGTATGAAACCGATACCATACAAGACAGCGTTTTTTTTACTGACCTGCAAAGCAGATCAAGGGAAAAAATCGTCTGGTTTCCAAAGATTTATTATCAAATGGAAAAGGGACTGCTTCATATCCGATGTGAAATCACATTAGGAAAATATCAAGACCAGCTTTTACGGTTAGAGGATAAATTGGAAAGTGGCTTGTATTGTGAGCTGACCGACAAGACCCTGCATGACGGCTATATCGAATATACCCTGCTTTATGATATGATAGCGAACCGCATTACCATTGATGAAGTACGGGCAGAAAACGGCTGTCTTAGACTGATGAAAAATCTTGTCTGGGAATATGACGCACTCCCTCATGCTCTGATTGCTGGTGGGACTGGTGGCGGTAAAACCTATTTTCTGCTGACGCTCATTGAAGCCTTACTGCATACTAACGCTGTCCTTTATATCTTAGACCCGAAGAACGCTGACCTTGCAGACTTAGGGACAGTTATGGGAAATGTGTATCACACCAAAGAAGAAATGATAGATTGCGTCAATGCCTTTTATGAGGGCATGGTACAGCGAAGTGAGGAAATGAAGCGACACCCGAACTATAAAACGGGCGAAAACTACGCCTATCTGGGACTTCCACCCTGCTTTCTTATCTTTGATGAATATGTGGCATTTTTTGAAATGCTGGGGACGAAAGAAAGCGTGAGCTTACTTAGCCAGTTAAAGAAAATCGTTATGTTAGGACGACAAGCAGGTTATTTCCTTATCGTTGCCTGCCAGCGTCCAGACGCAAAGTATTTTAGCGACGGTATCAGAGATAACTTCAATTTCCGTGTGGGGTTGGGGCGTATCAGCGAATTAGGTTACGGTATGCTGTTTGGTTCAGATGTGAAAAAGCAGTTTTTCCAGAAGCGTATCAAGGGGCGTGGCTATTGTGATGTGGGAACAAGCGTGATAAGCGAATTTTACACGCCTTTAGTCCCGAAAGGACATGATTTTTTGCAGACTATCGGCTCTCTTGCACGAGCAAGGCAGGACGGGACGGCGACGTGCGAAGCGAAAGGCGACGGCACGGACTAGCCGTTGCTGGTGTGGCGTAAGCCACGCCAGCAGGTAAAACCCCTCGGTATCTAACAGAGGGGTACGTTTGCAAATAGACAATAGACAAAAAACATAGGAAACATAAGGCTTCTGGCATGATTTCCTAGCAAAAATCGGTTGTGAAGTCGCCTTAAAAAACTTCACACTTGACAGATTGGGGGTATGGTTCTGAATGAAGAACAATGGATAAAAGAATTACGGGAGAAACGGGTTGTTTACGGTATCTCGCAAGGCAGGCTGGCGGTGGCTTCTGGTATCACAAGGGAATATCTCAACAAGATAGAAAGCGGAAAAATGAAGCCGTCAAAGGAACTTCTGGAAACTTTGCATAAAGAACTGGCAAGGTTCAATCCAGAAGCACCGCTTACTATGCTGTTTGATTATGTGAAAATTCGTTTTCCCACGCTGGATATACAGCACATCATCAAAGACATATTAAAACTGAATATCAATTATATGCTCCATGAAGATTACGGACATTACAGCTATACGGAGCATTATTCTTTAGGGGACATCTTTATCTATACGTCGGCTGACGAAGAAAAAGGTGTCCTTTTAGAGTTAAAGGGGCGTGGTTGCAGGCAGTTTGAAAGTTACCTGCTGGCACAACAAAGAAGCTGGTATGACTTTCTCATGGACGCACTCGTAGACGGTGGTGTGATGAAGCGTATCGACCTAGCTATCAACGATCATACGGGCATTTTGGATATTCCAGAGCTTGCGGAAAAATGCAGGAAACGGGAATATATCGGAAAGTCCAGAAGCTATAGGTTTTATCAGTCTGGCGAGCTTATCAAGCACAGAGAGGACGACAGAGAATATATGGGACGTACCCTTTATCTTGGTTCGCTGAAATCAGATGTGTATTTCTGTATCTATGAAAAAGACTATGAACAGTACGTCAAGCTGGGGACGCCACTTGAAGAAGCCGACATTATCAACCGTTTTGAGATACGACTTCGGAATGAACGAGCTTATTATGCAGTACGAGATTTGCTGACGTATTATGACGCAGAGCAGACTGCCTTTTCTATCATCAACCAGTATGTGAGGTTTGTTGATGAAGAACCAGACAAGCGAAAAAATGACTGGAAACTCAATGACCGCTGGGCTTGGTTTATCGGCGATAACAGACAGAGCTTGAAGCTGACGACAAAGCCAGAGCCTTACACCTTAGACCGTACATTGCGGTGGGTACAACGGCAGGTAGCACCGACCTTGAAAATGCTGAAAAAGATTGATAAAGGAAACGGTACAGACTACATGGAAACAATCGAACAGCAGGCAAAGCTCACAGAAAAGCATGAAATGATAATCAAACAGCAGACGACCCCTGCAAAAGATTTGGTGGAAAGTTAGGAGTGATAAAAAATGTGGGTATTATTAAAAGACTTCCTGCTGGTATCTATGGAAATGGGTATCGGCGTAGTCTTGATGTGTATTTTGAATGTCGGCAAAGAAGCTGACTATGAAATGAAACAATTAAAAGAAAGCGAGGACAATTAAATGAATTTCGGACAAAATTTGTATCAATGGTTTTTATCAAATGCACAGAGCTTGGTGCTTATGTCGATCGTGGTTATCGGTATCTACTTAGGTTTCAAGCGTGAGTTTTCCAAACTTATCGGCTTCTTGGTAGTTGCCTTAATTGCTGTCGGCTTGGTATTCAATGCTGGCGGTGTGAAAGATGTACTGTTAGAGCTGTTCAATAAGATTATCGGTGCATAAAATATTGAAATTATCTTTAATTGCAGAGCAAAAAATGATATGATAACATAAAATCTTTCATAAAAACAAAATACATTCTTTCGTGCTTTTTAAGATTTTTACTGTATCATTTTATTTAAAATTACTGTGAAAGGACGATTACTATGTTATCTACAATTTATGCTTTGCTATGTATTATAGTTCCTTGTTCCTTATACCAGCTTATCATTTGCAAGCGTCAAAACAAAAAACAAGAAAACAAAGCAATTCATTTTGTATGGGTATATATTTTTCTGTTATATATCTACTTGACGTTCTCTGTTGCAGGTATAGGTAGTATTTGGGATATTGGACATTATGATACGATTATAAGATTAGAGGAAATCAATTTATTACCGTTTCAGTCTGAGGGGATAATGACTTATGTTTTAAATATTATAATGTTTTTACCTCTGGGCTTTTTAATTCCTTTAATTTGGAAACGATACAGAAATCCTCTGAAAATTTTTATGATAGGCTTCGGTTTTTCATTATCCATTGAACTTTGCCAGTTATTCAATCGGAGAAATACAGATATTGATGATTTAATGATGAATACGCTAGGGGCAGTTATTGGATATTTTATTTGGAAATTGACAAAAAGGTTATTTAAAAATATTAACCATAAATCTATTTCTCTTTCTAAACTAGAACCTATTGTATATTTAACTCTTGCAGTTTTAGGAGAATTTCTATTATTCAACTGGAGAATTTTTCTCTAGTGCTAACAAAAATATTTACACAAAAAGCAGTTAGTCTTAGGATTGACTGCTTTTTTCGTACCTAAATTTCAGATTGGAGTGATGAAATGAACGATGTTTTTAAGGATATGCAGGTAAAAGTCGGTTGCGATTATCTTTCTGACCTGCCCTCTTACAAGCGTAAGGTGTGGCAGGAAATGAAACGACTGAACCCTGCCAATTATGAAGAAAGACAGTTAGAAGATTTTTCAAAGTATGTGTTTGGTATGTCGTACCAGACCTTAAAAGATGTGATGAAACAACAGAAAGGACGTGAGGAACAATGCAGGAAACAAGGGTGCTGGTGGAAACGAGAGGAACAACTGGCGAAGAAACAATATCATACTGGTTTGAACTGCCGATAGATGTTGCCGAGTTTGAAGAAAAGTTAGGTGTCGGTGCAGAAAGTGGGGATTACCGTATTATCGAAAAGGTGTTGCCTTATGCTGATGAAGTCCACGAACATACAAGCGTGTACCAGCTCAACGAATTAGATTTTATGTACCGCCAGCTTTCAAGTGATATGCAGGAAGAATATGTATCACTACTTACGGTGTTTGAAAATTTAGAAGCACTTTATATTTGCAGGAATGTGATTACGGTTTATCCCAACTGCAAAAGCATGATAGATGTTGCAAAGCAAAAGCTGATGAACGACCCGACGTTCAAACATTTATCCGAGGACTGTCAAGCCTACTATTTTGACTTTGAAGCCTATGCTTCTCACTTGCAGGAACACGGGAAATTTTTAGTAACAGAACACGGTATCTTTGAACTGCCAGAGTAGGAAATGAGGTGGTGCTTATGATTGATGATATGGCGGTTTACATTGCTAATCTTGGCAAATACAATGAGGGCTATTTAGTCGGTGCTTGGTTCACATTTCCTATTGACGAGGAAGATGTAAAAGAAAAAATCGGCTTGAATGAACAGTATGAGGAATACGCTATCCATGATACCGACAACTTCCCCATTGCGATTGGCGAGTATGTTTCCATTGAAGAACTCAATGAGATGTATGAAATGATAGAGGAACTTCCCGACTATATTGTAGAGTGTCTGGACGAATTTATCAGTCACTATGGGACGCTGGAAGAAGTTGTGGAACACAAGGACGATATTTATTATTATCCCGACTGTGAAACCATGACAGATATTGCCTACTACTACATAGACGAATTGCAGGCACTAGGGGATATTCCACCCAGCTTACAGAACTACATTGACTATGAAGCCTACGGGCGAGATTTGGATATGGGCGGTTGCTTTATTGAAACAAGCCGAGGTATGTGCGAGATACCATACTAACGCTGGAAGATCAGCGACAAGCATTGTTGCTACTGACAGCGTATTTCTCTTTTAAGGGACAGTCTGAAAATGGCTGTCCTTTTCTCTTTGAAGAACTTACGAAAGGAGCTGAAAGAACTTGAAAAAGATTAAATCTTATACGGGTATCTGGAACGTGGAAAAAGTCTTGTATGCAATCAATGATTTTAACTTACCCTTTCCCGTTACTTTTACACAGATTACATGGTTTGTGATTACGGAATTTATCATCATTCTGTTTGGGGATATTCCTCCACTTTCCATGATTGAGGGAGCATTTCTCAAATACTTCGGTATTCCTGTTGCTCTCACTTGGTTTATGTCGCAGAAAACCTTTGACGGAAAGAAGCCGTACAGCTTTTTGAAATCACAGATAACCTATGCCCTGCGACCAAAAATCACTTATGCAGGAAAAGCCGTAAAACTGCATAAGCAGATACTCAATGAAACAATCACGGCAGTAAGGAGTGTGAACTATGTTCCCGATAAAATATATTGACAACAACCTTGTCTGGAACAAGGACAATGAGGTGTTCGCTTACTATGAGCTGATACCGTACAATTATTCTTTTCTATCCGCAGAGCAGAAATTTATCGTGCATGATAGCTTTCGCCAGCTTATCGCACAGTCCCGTGAGGGTAAAATTCATGCGTTGCAGGTTGCCACGGAAAGCTCTATTAGAAGTATGCAGGAGCAGTCAAAGAAGTTAGTTACGGGGAAGTTAAAGGAAGTTGCTTATCAGAAAATAGACGAACAGACCGAAGCGTTAGTATCAATGATTGGGGATAATCAAGTGGACTACCGCTTTTTTCTTGGCTTTAAGCTCATGGTTACAGAAGAACAGCTCAATCTGAAGAACATCAAAAAATCAGCGTGGCTGACATTCAAAGAGTTTCTCCATGAAGTGAACCACACGCTGATGAATGACTTTGTTTCCATGCCGAATGATGAAATCAACCGTTACATGAAAATGGAAAAGTTACTGGAAAATAAAATCTCCCGTCGCTTCAAGGTGCGTCGCTTGGAAATCAATGATTTTGGGTATCTCATGGAACATCTTTACGGCAGGGACGGTATCGCTTATGAAGATTATGACTATCAGCTACCAAAGAAGAACTATAAAAAAGAAACGCTGATAAAATACTATGACCTTATCCGTCCGACAAGGTGTGTGATTGAAGAAAGCCAGCGATATTTACGATTGGAACATGAGGACAAGGAAAGTTATGTGTCCTATTTTACCGTCAATGCGATTGTCGGCGAGCTTGATTTTCCGTCGTCTGAAATCTTCTATTTCCAGCAACAGCAATTCACATTCCCCGTTGATACTTCTATGAATGTAGAAATCGTAGAAAATCGAAAAGCATTAACAACCGTCCGCAATAAGAAAAAGGAATTGAAAGACCTTGACAATCACGCTTATCAAGCAGGAAGTGAAACCAGCTCGAATGTGGTAGACGCCTTAGACAGCGTGGACGAGCTGGAAACAGACTTAGACCAGAGCAAAGAAAGTATGTATAAGTTAAGCTACGTGATACGGGTGTCTGCACCCGATCTTGACGAGCTGAAACGCCGTTGTGATGAAGTCAAAGACTTTTACGACGACCTCAATGTAAAGCTGGTGCGTCCTGCTGGGGATATGCTGGGGCTTCATTCTGAATTTCTTCCTGCCAGCAAGCGATATATCAATGACTATGTGCAGTATGTAAAATCAGATTTTTTAGCTGGACTTGGCTTTGGAGCAACCCAGCAGTTAGGGGAAACTACGGGTATCTATATGGGCTATTCCGTTGATACGGGAAGAAATGTGTACCTGCAACCGTCTTTAGCTTCGCAGGGCGTAAAAGGCACAGTTACCAACGCCCTTGCTTCTGCTTTTGTCGGTTCTCTTGGCGGTGGGAAGTCGTTCTGCAATAATCTTCTGGTATATTATGCGGTGCTGTTTGGCGGTCAAGCACTTCTGTTAGACCCTAAAAGTGAGCGTGGCAACTGGAAAGAAACGCTCCCAGAAATCGCCCATGAAATCAATATCGTAAACCTAACCAGCGATAAGGACAATGCAGGACTTCTTGACCCGTTTGTGATTATGAAGAATGTAAAAGACGCTGAAAGTCTGGCAATCGACATCTTAACATTTCTTACGGGTATTTCCTCTAGGGACGGCGAAAAATTCCCCGTACTTCGTAAGGCGGTACGCTCCGTTACCCAGAGCGACAGTCGGGGCTTGCTCCATGTGATAGACGAGCTACGCAGTGAAGATACGCCCATATCAAGAAATATCGCAGACCATATCGACAGCTTCACGGACTACGACTTTGCACATCTGCTGTTTTCAGACGGTACGGTGGAAAATGCAATCAGCCTTGATAACCAGCTCAATATCATTCAAGTAGCCGACCTTGTACTGCCAGATAAGGACACGACCTTTGAGGAATACACGACTATTGAATTATTGTCGGTGTCTATGCTGATTGTGATTAGTACCTTTGCCCTTGATTTTATCCATTCGGACAGAAGTATTTTTAAGATTGTCGATTTGGATGAAGCGTGGGCGTTCTTAAATGTGGCACAAGGAGAAACGCTCTCTAACAAGCTGGTTCGTGCTGGACGAGCTATGCAGGCAGGCGTTTATTTCGTTACACAATCTTCTGGGGACGTGGCAAAGGAAAGTCTGAAAAACAATATCGGCTTAAAATTCGCTTTCCGTTCTACTGACATCAACGAGATAAAACAGACCTTAGAATTTTTCGGTATCGACAAGGACGATGAAAACAACCAGAAACGGCTTCGTGATTTGGAGAACGGACAATGCTTATTGCAGGACTTATACGGGCGTGTCGGTGTGGTACAGATACACCCAGTTTTTGAAGAACTGCTACACGCCTTTGATACCAGACCGCCCGTACAGAGAAATGAGGTGGAGTGATGAAAGAAAGGATAAAAGGTGCGTTCACAAAAAGGAGGATACTTCACTTTCTCAAAACGGCTCTGTTCGTGGTGGCACTCTCCCTTATCCTGCTTTCACTTTTGGGGACGGTGGCTCATGCAACGGGACTTGTAGACGATACTATCAATGCAGAAAATCTTTACTCAAAATATCCGCTATCTAACTACCAGCTTGATTTTTATGTGGATAATAGCTGGTCGTGGTTGCCGTGGAACTGGCTGGACGGCATTGGAAAATCGGTACAGTACGGGCTTTACTGCATTACCAACTTTGTCTGGACGATAAGCCTTTATTTAAGCAATGCCACGGGCTATGTGGTGCAGGAAGCCTATAAACTTGATTTTATTAACGATATGGCAGACAGTATCGGAAAGAGCATACAGACCCTTGCAGGTGTAACCGAGAACGGCTTTTCTTCTACGGGCTTCTATGTTGGTTTCCTGCTTCTCATTATCTTAGTGGTGGGAATGTATGTTGCTTATACGGGACTGATTAAACGGGAAACCAGCAAGGCACTTCACGCTGTTATCAACTTTGTGGTGGTGTTCGTGCTGTCCGCTTCGTTTATTGCCTACGCTCCCGACTACATCAAGAAGATAAATGAATTTTCATCAGACATCAGTACCGCTTCTTTGGACTTGGGAACAAAAATCATGCTCCCCAACTCCGACAGCGAGGGCAAGGACAGCGTGGACTTGATACGGGACAGCCTATTTTCTATTCAAGTGGAACAGCCGTGGCTACTTCTGCAATTCGGTAACAGCAACATAGAAGAAATCGGGACAGACCGTGTGGAAGCTCTGGTATCAGTAAGTCCAGAGGACGAGGACGGAAAGACCAGAGAGGAAGTCGTGAAAATAGAAATCGAGGATAACGACAATAATAATCTGACGATACCGCAGGTGGTAAACCGTTTAGGTATGGTGTTCTTCCTCTTGTTCTTCAACTTGGGGATAACGATATTTGTATTCTTGCTTACGGGCATGATGTTGTTTAGCCAGATACTTTTTATTATTTTTGCAATGTTTTTACCTATCAGCTTTCTACTTTCCATGATACCCAGCTATGAAAGCATGGCAAAGCAGGCAATCGTAAGGGTGTTTAATACCATAATGACACGGGCAGGAATAACGCTCATTGTAACAGTGGCGTTCAGTATTTCCAGTATGTTTTATAACATTTCCACAGATTACCCGTTTTTCATGGTGGCGTTCTTGCAGATAGTATGTTTCGCAGGTATCTATATGAAGCTGGGCGACTTAATGAGTATGTTCTCTTTGAACGCTAACGACAGTCAAAGCATGGGACGAAGAATTTTCCGCAGACCGTATCTATACTTGGCACATAGGGCTAGGCGTATGGAAAGACGGCTTGCTGGTGCGGTTACTGCTGGTGGTGTTGCTGGTGCGGTGGCTGGTAGTTCTGTTGCTGGCAAAAGAGCTGAAAGAAAAAATACAGCTTCTAAAGAAAATCGGGGCAATACCACTTCCAGCATGGGACAGCGTGCAGGCTCAAAGGTGGGTGCTGTCTTAGATACGAAAAATAAAGTGAAAGACAAGGCAAATGCTGTCAAAGAAAACATCAAGGATATGCCGACACAGACCGCTTATGCGGTGTATTCCGCAAAGGAAAAGGCAAAGTCCAGCGTGTCCGACTTCAAGCGTGGCATGGTGCAGGAACAGCAGTCCAGACAGACGGGACGATTGGAAAAGCAGGAACAGCATAGGCAGAATATCGCTGACAAGCGTATGGAGCTTCAAAAGGCACAAGAAGCAAGGCAGGCACAGCGAAAGGCTGACGGATCAGCGACAACGGGAGCTACCCGTCCCCATGAGCGACCAGCCACAGCTTCAAGCGTTTCAAAGACGGGTGCTGAAAAAATGCAGGAAGTCAAACGTCCTGCCACAGCGACCACTTCAAAGATAAGTGAGCCAGTCAAAGCAAATGTTATCAAAGAGCGTCCGCTATCTTCTGGTGCTTCTGATAGAAAAGCGACCCAACCTGCACAGCCAGTACATAGGCAGAATGTAGAAAAAGTGGTATCGCAGGAAACACGCCAGAATTACAAAACAGAGCGTACCACAAAAACACAGACCTTTGAACAATCAAAGCATACAACGGAACATACCGAGAAGAACCGTAACCTTGTAACGAAGAAAGGACAGAAGAAAAAATGAAACTGAAACATATCGCTATCATTGGCAGTCTGTTTCCTATCCTCTTTTCGCTGGTGCTGTTTTTTGGGGTGTTGATAAGTGCGGACAGCGACGACGAGAACAGCAACTTTTCTTCTGGCATTACGGGTATGAACTTATCCGCAGAAGTTTTGAAACATCAGCCTATGGTAGAAAAATACGCCAGAGAATACGGTATCTCTGAGTATGTCAATGTATTGTTGGCTATCATTCAAGTAGAAAGTGGCGGTACGGCAGAAGATGTTATGCAAAGTTCAGAAAGTCTGGGACTACCGCCCAACTCTTTAGATACGGAAAGCTCAATCAAGCAGGGGTGTAAATATTTTGCGTCCCTGCTTTCTTCCTGCCAAAATCAAGGTATCGACGATTTGAATGTAGCGATACAGTCCTATAACTATGGCGGTGGCTATGTGGGATATGTGACTGGAAACGGGAAAAAGCATACCTTTAATCTTGCGGAAAATTTTGCCCGTGAGAAATCGGGTGGAAAGAAAGTAACCTACACCAACCCGATAGCTGTTGCGAAGAATGGGGGCTGGCGGTATGGTTACGGAAATATGTTCTATGTGGAATTAGTCAATCAATATCTAACTGTTCCGCAGGTATCGGGAGAACTGGCACAAAAGGTAATGAATGAAGCGTTGAAATATCAAGGCTGGAAATATGTGTATGGTGGCAGTAACCCCAACACTTCTTTTGACTGTTCGGGACTGACGCAATGGTGCTATGGAAAAGCTGGTATCTCTTTACCGAGAACAGCACAAATGCAATATGACGCTACCCAACATCTTCCTCTTTCGCAGGCAAAGGCTGGGGACTTGGTATTTTTCCATTCCACCTATAACGCTGGTTCGTATGTAACCCACGTCGGTATTTATCTAGGAAATAACCAGATGTACCATGCAGGCGACCCGATAGGATATGCAGACCTAAGCAGTAGTTACTGGCAACAGCACTTAATCGGTGCAGGACGAGTAAAACAATAGAAAGGACTTGAAAATATGTTTAAGAAGAATAAGAAACAGACAGAAACTATTAAAGAACCAAAAGAAAAAAAGGTGCGTACTGTCAAGGTAGGCACACATAAGAAAACCGTGATTGCGTTGTGGGTGGTGCTTATCGCAAGCGTGAGCTTTGGGGTATATAAGAATTTTACGGCTATCGACCAACACACGACCCATGAAAAAGAAATCATTAAGCTTCGCTTGCAGGACACCAACGGGATAGAAAATTTCGTGAAGAACTTTGCGAAGTCCTATTACACATGGAATAACAGTAAAGAAGCGATTGAAGCAAGGACGCAGGCAATCAGCGGTTATCTGACAAAGGAATTGCAGGACTTAAATGTTGATACCATTAGAACCGACATACCGACCAGCTCCACAGTTACAGATGTGATTGTGTGGAGTATCGAACAATCGGGAACGGACACTTTTTCTGCTACCTACGAAGTAGATCAGCAGATAAAAGAGGGAGAACAGACAAGCAATGTGAAAGCAACCTATACCGTAAAAGTCCATGTAGACGCTGACGGGGATATAGTAATCATTCAGAACCCTACCCTTGCACCAGCAATCGAAAAATCAGACTATGAACCTAAGACACCAGAAGCAGACGCAAGTGTAGACGCTGATACCGTGAATGACGCTACCGCATTTCTGGAAACATTCTTTAAGCTCTACCCGACAGCTACGGAAAAAGAGCTTGCCTATTATGTATCGGGAAATGTGCTTGAACCTATCGGCAGGGACTATCTTTATTCTGAACTGGTAAACCCTATCTTTACAAAGGACGGGGACAATGTGAAAGTCAAGGTAGGCGTGAAATTCCTTGATAATCAGACAAAGGCGACGCAGATATCGCAGTATGAACTTGTGCTACATAAGGATAGTAACTGGAAGATTGTAGGATAAATTATATAGCGTGCATTTCCTAAATGAGATTTGCACGCTTCACTTTCTGTACAAACACCATATAACACTTGACAACAGCGTTACTCTGTTATATACTGTTTATACAGAAAGGAGCTGTGAGATGAAAATTATTATAAACCATTCTTCAATGATACCTATTTACGAGCAAATAGTAGAACAAGTTAAAGCTTTAATTCGGAATGGAAAATTAAAAGAAAATGATAATCTTCCGTCTGTTCGTTCTCTTGCAAAAGAATTAAAAATAAGTGCTCTAACTGTGAAAAAAGCATATGATAGCTTGGAAAACGAGGGGTTTACGGTAACAATTCATGGAAAAGGAACATATGTTACTGCTACAAATACAGAGCTTTTATTAGAGGAACAGAAAAAGGAATTAGAAAGTGATTTAGAACGAGTTATTCAAAAAGGCAGATGTTACGGTATCAGTGATGAAGATATAAAAAAACTATTTGAGTTAATTTTGGAGGGTTAGATATGTTAAAAATTGAGCATTTGAAAAAAAGTTATGAAAACTTTTCGCTTGATTGTTCTCTTGAAGTAAAGAAAGGTCATGTAACTGGTTTGATTGGTCAAAATGGTGCAGGAAAAAGCACAACATTTAAAGCTATTTTAGGGCTAATTTCCTTTGATAGTGGAACTATCAATATTCTTGGAAAGTCATTACAAGATTTTACTGCAAAAGACAAGCAAGATTTGGGAGTAGTTCTTTCGGACTCTGGCTTTAGTGGATATTTAACAATCAATGATATTATTCCTATTATTGATAATTTATATCAAAATTTTGATAAATCATTTTTTATAGAACAAGTTAAAAAGTTTCAGCTTCCACGAAATAAAAGAATAAAAGATTTTTCAACTGGTATGAAAGCGAAAGTAAAAGTCTTAGTTGCTGTTTCACACAATGCAAAGTTGTTAATTCTTGATGAACCAACGGCGGGATTAGATGTAATAGCTAGAGATGAATTGTTAGAAATGCTAAGAGATTTTATAGAAAAAGACGAAGAACGCTCTATTTTAATTAGTTCTCACATTTCCAGTGATTTAGAAACTTTATGTGATGACCTTTATATGATACATCAAGGAAAAGTAATTATGCACGAAGATACTGATGTTTTACTAAGCGATTATGCACTACTTAAAGTTGATGAAGAAGAATATTGCAAATTAGATAGACAATATATTTTACGTACAAAAAAAGAAAGCTATGGATATAGTTGTTTAACTAATCAAAAACAATATTATGCTGAAAATTATCCTCAAATGGCGATTGAAAAAGGAAATATAGACGAAGTAATAACAATGATGATTAGAGGTGTTGAATAATGAAAGGTTTATTGATTAAAGATTTTAAATTGCTGAAAGGACAGAAAAACTTCTTTATGACTATTACTGCTATATCTATAATAATGATAATAGTATCTCCGGGGACTTCGTTTCCGATTGGTTTCTTAGGTTTTGTGGGGGCATTATTCTCATTGAGTTCAATTAGCTATGATGAATTTGATAATGGAAATGCTTTTTTATTTTCTTTACCGATAACACGAAAAGATTATGTACTGGAAAAATATATTTTTGGATTGATTTCAGGAATAATGTTTTTGTTGTTGGGAACTGTTATTAGTTTAGTTGTTATTGGTATTACAAAAACAGGCAGTTTTAATGAAATTTTTTTAACAGCAGGTTCTTTATTTCCTACTATTTTATTGATTTTATCAATCATGCTTCCTTTTATCTTGAAATTTGGTGGAGAAAAAGGAAGAATTGCCATCATAGGTGTAATGGGATTTATATTTGTTATAGGACTGCTTCTTATAAAAACTACTGAATATTTAGGAATAGATTTATATGTCTTAATAAATAAATTACCTAAATTTGAACCACTAGTATATATAATATTATTTTTATTGCTTTCAGTTGTTATTTTAGGTATCTCCTATCTTATTAGCTTAACAATACTAAAGAAAAAAGAGTTTTAGAAAAGAGAGGTGTGCTTATGGACTTGACTATTTTGGTAGTAGGATTGATATTGGGCGTTGGTATTCCTTTAAGAAATAAGGCAATCAAAAAGCGTAGAGAAAATATGAAAGAGAAAGGAAATGAGGAAAAATGAAAAAATATGAATATTTAGAAATTGATTATACTGCGAAAGGTGTTGTGTTCCTTTGCACCGATAAACATAAGGAAGTTATAAATAGCTATGCAGAAAATGGGTATCGCTATGTTGGTTTTATACCTACAGAAATTGACGCAAAAGGTTGTATGCGAAAGATTGATTTAATTTTTGAAAAAGAAGATTAACTCATTTTAGGGAGTTGGTTCGAATGATAGGGTTAAAAAAACGAGATATTAAAAAAGCATTAAAGGCTGGTGCAAAGGCTGGCGGTATGTCATTAGCTGATGTACGGGAAAATATTGAAGCAACGATTGATGAAGCTATGAATAGCACCGACCCAGAGGTGCAGGCAAATTTCAAAAAGTATTTTGGGAATAAACGCCCTACACCAGAAGAATATATTTATATCATTACAAAAAAGACAAAGGTAAAATTATAATAAAAGGGTCGTGGAAATGCTTCACAAAATTGTGATCTGCATTATCACGGCTCTTTTACTCTCTGTTTACTTTCAAAACTGTAAGTGTACAAATATATTGCTTGTGATTGAAGATAATGGTTGTGGAATAAAAGCGTCTGATTTATCCCGTGTATTTGAAAAAGGTTTTACGGGTTCAAATAGAAACAAGGCAAATGCAACGGGTATGGGACTGTATCTATCGAAAAAATTATGCGATAGGTTGGGCTTGAAATTGGATATTGCTTCTACGGAAAAAGAATATACAAGACTGACCATTACATTTCCAAAAGGAACTGTTCATAATTTTTCAGAGTAATTTGAAAACCATGCCAACATTGATACGGTGCTTTAAGGGGGCTTGCATTATGGAAAGCTTTAAGTACAATTCTTTGCAATCAAATTCCACCTAATAGCACACTATTAAAAATTGAATATGTTTTAGCTTTAAAGGCTCGTACAGACTATATGTTTTGTGCGGGCTTTTTTCATACCCGAAAAAAATTTAAAAATTTTTCAAAAGAGGTCATTAAATCACACCTTTCATTCCCTATATGGTGCGGAAAGAGGGATAAACACTTTTCAAATCATAGTGGAAAGGGGGTGAGATTGATGAAACCGTCTGACTTCCAGAAAACAGTTCAATGTCGCTTTGAAAGTTGTTTGAAGAAAGTTGTCCGTCATATTGTAAAGGACTACCAACAAGGATTGAAACGACGAAAAGATAAAGAAATTCCATTCTGTGAACTTCCAGAAATTTTCGTTGAAAATTTTGCTGTGTGGGCTGACTACGAAACAGATTATACAATCTTTTCAGTATACGGCAATGTCTATATTGTTGTAGATATGGAGTTAAAGGGACTTATCCGAGAAGCACTTATCAAAATGATTTTAGGGTTTGATATTGCCTTAGAAATCGAAGAAGAATAAGCAGTTTTTAGCAGAGCATGGTTTAATGTCCCCCTCTTTCCTGCTCTGCCCTGCTTTTACATGAAAGCAACACGCTTTCGCCACAGCTCTTTGACAACTGAATAAAGCAGACAGATACGTTTGTGAGATAGCGAGCCACGGGGACTGTACGCCACGACCTTTCCAAAAGAAAGCGAGCGACCCACGCAGTGATCCGAGAGCGACTGTTGGAAAAGTCGTTTTGCCATGACCTATCCTCACAGAATAATGATACGTCCGCATGGTGCGGTTCTGCCCACAAGAATGGGAATAGTTGAGATACTAATGGAGCTTTCCAAAGCCGTCTGTCTGCTTGTAAAAAAACAACACACAGTAAAGGGGGTGCATAGATTATGAACAATACTGATGTGCCTATCTGGGAAAAATATACGCTGACGATTGAAGAAGCGTCTAAATACTTCCGCATTGGCGAAAAAAAATTGCGTAAATTAGCCGAAGAAAATATTGACGCTGGCTGGGTTATCGTGAACGGTAATCGTATTCAGATTAAGCGAAAACAATTTGAAAAAATCATAGATACATTGGACGAAATCTAATGTCATTGAGCCGTAGATATGGTATAATAAAGTATAGCGTATCACGGCTCATTCCATGACGGAAAGGAGCTTTACACTATGTCTAATGTAAAACGAAAAGACAGTAAAAATCGCAATTTGCGTAATGGAGAGAGCCAGCGAAAAGACGGAAGATACGTTTATAAATATACCGATATATACGGAAAGCCACAATTTATCTATTCTTGGAAACTTGTACCGACAGACAAGACACCTGCTGGAAAGCGTGATGATATTTCATTGAGGGAAAAAGAAGCACAGATAAAAAAAGACCTTAACGACAGTATCGACACAGTCGGCGGTAAAATGACAGTCTGCCAGCTTTACGAGAAAAAGAACAGCCAAAGAAAGAACATCAAGAGGGCTACCGAAAAGGGACGACAGTATCTTATGAACGCTCTGAAAAATGACCCATTGGGTATGAGGGCGATTGATACTGTTAAGCAGTCGGACGCTAAAGAATGGGCTATCAGAATGAGTGAAAAAGGATATGCCTATAAAACAATTGATAACTATAAGCGTTCCTTGAAAGCGTCATTTTACATGGCGATACAAGACGACTGTATCAGAAAGAACCCATTTGAATTTAAGCTAAGTGATGTTCTGGAAGATGATACGGAGCAGAAAGTTATCCTTACACCAGAGCAGGAAGAACGCCTGCTTGCCTTTATGGAAAAGGATAAGATTTACAGCAAGTATTATGATGAGGTTGTGCTTCTGTTGGAAACGGGACTTCGTATTTCTGAATTTTGCGGACTGACGACGCATATTGATATGCAGAACAAAATACTCAATATAGACCACCAGTTATTGAAAGACAGCGAAATCGGCTACTATATTGAAACGCCAAAAACCAAAAACGGAAAACGGGAACTTCCATTGACAGAACGGGCTTATCAAGCAATCCAAAGAATACTAAAGAACAGAGGAAAGGCACAACCGCTGATTGTAGGTGGTTACAGCAATTTCCTATTCTTAAACCGTGAGGGCTTGCCTAAGGTTGCAGGAAACTATGAGGGTATGGTGCGAGGGCTGATTAAGAAGTATAACAAATATCACACGGACAAGTTACCGAACATCACACCACATTCATTCCGACATACTTATTGTACAAATATGGCAAACAGAGGAATGAACCCAAACACCCTGCAATATCTCATGGGACACGCCAACATAACCATGACACTTGGCTATTACGCACACGGTACATTTCAATCTGCAAAAGCAGAACTGGAAAGACTGGCTTGTTAATATCGGAGCGTATATTTACTACTCATTTACTACTTTTGGTTGCATTTTCATGCTGGTAAATGCCAGCTTATGCAAGGTATCTTCCGAAAAGAAAATACCGATAAAGCCCTAAAATACGGGATATATCGGCATTTACCAACTTATGAAAAGATAATCAGAAATTTAGTAAGTTTTTGTTTTAAAAAAGAGATTATTTTAAAGGCAAACCTGTTGAAAGGCAGGAGCGCAAAGCCAGAAGGGACTAAAGTCAGAAAGCTTGACCATGTCAGCCGGTTGCCACTGTTTCCATATCATCATAATATATGGAAAAGATGTTTGAACAGAAGAGATTCCGATACCTTTTATACTATATAGATGTGTGATTTTAGAGAAATATAGTAGGGACACTGACAGATTTTGGCAAGTGTCCTTTTTGCATGCAAAAATGGGTAACAAAACTGGCAGGGACAGGTTCTCTGTATACAAATAAAAGCAGGATGAAGAAGGCATAAGACGAAGAGAGGACTTTTATAAGATGAAAAATTATGAAGACAAAATATATTCATTAGGTGAGACTGTAACGGGGCAGACACAGACCATGTCACAGGCCGTACAGAAAACACTGGAAAATAATGGCGGGGTAGGTATAATGACAGGATCTTATGACCAAAACCTGTCTATTTTGTCTGTGAATAATCTGCTGTTGCATAGTACAGGATATACATTCGATACTTTCATGGAACAGACAAAAGGCTCATTGAGAAACTTCTTTTATGACGAGGAAGATAGACTGGAGCGAAACCGTTTTTTGCAGCTTCACGGAACAGGGGAAGCACAGATCCTTGTAGCAGACGGTACAGTGAAAAATGTACGGCTTTGTAAAGAGGATGCGACAGATGAGGCGGGCAGACAGATCTGGGTTATGTCCGTACAGGTCAACTGGGATCATGTAAATTTGACACTGCTCAATGAGGCTATCTATTCCGGCTTCTGGTATTTTGACTGTGACGAAAACAGTGAGATTGTGAATGCAAACTGGAGTCATGAATTCCGAAAAATGCTTGGCTATCATGACACTCTGGACTTTCCGAATAAACTGGAATCCTGGTCAAATCTTCTGCATCCACAGGATAAAGAAAGAGTAATGATGCAGCTTCAGGCGGCAATTAAGGATAAGACAAACCAGATAAAATACCAGGTAGAGTATCGTATGAGAATGAAGGATAATCAATACCAGTGGTTTCGGGCATCGGCAGAAGTAATACGCCGTCTGGATGGTTCTGCCAGCAGGATTGCCGGGATTTTTATTAATATTGATGGGGAGAAAAAAGAAATCATGCAGGCACAAAAATCTGCTGCTTTCCACCGGGCTTTTACGAAAGCAGATTTGTGCGAGTATTATGTGAATCTGGAAGCGAATACTTTTGATACCTTTAAGGTTGAACCGTCCCTGATGACCGTCTTTGAACAGAGTCATACGTGGGATGAATTGATTCGGCATTTTGTGGATTCCTATGTTGTGGAGACAGATAAGAAGGCGGTATCCTCTTTTTACGACCGTGGTTATATTGCAGAAAGGCTGAAGGGTCTGGAAACCGAATTGGCTTTAGAGTGCCGTATTACTCTGAATGGAAAAGAACGATGGGTCCGCAATGTGGTCATACGTGGCGAAATAGAGGATTCAGAATATGCCATGATCTTTCTGCGAGATATCACAGAGGCAAAGGTAGAGAGCGCACGGCATCTGCAGATGGCAGCGGATAATGCTTCCATGGAGCAGCTGATTCAGAGTATTGTGCGTCTGGTTGACCGCTTTGTTGTCTGTGATCTGGAAAATGACAGATATGAATTCTACAATCTGAATGGACAGATGATATATAAACCTCTGGGATTTTATCATGATTTTCAGATGCAGGTTCTTGAAAAATATAAGACACTGGAACCATTGGAAGCTATAGATATCCTGATAGCCCCGGATAATATTCGGAAAAAACTGAAAAGTGAAAATGATATTTATAAGTTTGAGTATTGCAGCCTGGATGAAAAGACTTATAAAATCGCTTCTTATATTCCCTTGGAATGGAAGAATGGAAAGCTGGAAAAGGTATTGCTGGCATCCATGGATGTGACACAGGAAAAGAAAGCAGAGATTGAATCCCGTCAGGCACTGAAAGAAGCTTACCGGTCCGCAGAAAATGCAAATCGTGCGAAAACGGAATTCCTTTCCAATATGTCCCATGATATCCGGACACCAATGAATGCGATTGTGGGTCTGACAGCAATTGCAGGAGCAAATGTTGAGAGCCAGGACAGAGTCATTGAATGCCTCAGCAAGATCACAGAATCAAGCCGCCATCTGCTGGGGCTGATCAATGAAGTATTGGATATGGCACGTATTGAAAGTGGAAAAATGACACTGGCACAGGAAGATTTCAATCTGTCAGAGCTGGTAGATAATCTTATTACACTTACGAAACCGGTGCTTGATGAACATAAACATAATTTTGATATACACATCAATCATATTGAACATGAGGCTGTCTGTGGTGACAGCTTGAGGATTCAGCAGGTATTTTTGAATCTGATGAGTAATGCGATCAAGTATACACCGGATGGTGGAAATATTACTTTTTCGATAGAGGAAAAACCCAATGGATTTTCAGAACTTGGATGCTATGAATTTACAATTGAGGATAATGGAATCGGTATGTCACCGGAATTCCAGAAAATCATGTTTGATCCTTTCAGCCGTGCAGATGACCAACGGACAACCAGAGTTCAGGGAACCGGTCTTGGAATGGCAATCAGCAGAAATATTGTGAACCTGATGAATGGCACTATTAAAGTGGACAGTACCTTACATAAGGGAACTAAAATCACAGTAACAATTTATCTGGAGCTTCAGGAACAAGAAAAAGAACAGGACAAAAATCTGATGAATCTGCCGGTTCTGGTAGTGGATGATGATAAGACATGCTGTGAAAGTACAGTTGCCACACTGAAGGAAATCGGTATTATACACTCAAAAGCTTCATAGGCTTTAACACAGTCAACTCCATTTTCAATCATATAATCATAAAAATCTTCCCGCGTGAAACATGGATATATTTTAAAGTCATTTGTTGTGGTCATTTCAATAAATTTATCAACATCAAAATAACCCTGCTGCCCATTTTGCCATCTAAAAGTGCTGTGAATACCTGATTCTAAAGCCACCATATCCCGATACGTTTTCGGTTTTACTTTCTGAAAGAGCATTTGTAAATCTTTACTCGGAACTGCTGTGTTACATATATTGCTCCAGGTAATCTCTCTTAATTCTTTATTCCCAATTTCATTCGCGTAAATGCCAGTTTGTCTCTGTAACTCAGTTAATTCATCCAAAATTTCTACAGTTAATAATCGAACAGGTTTGATTGCATGTTCCTGCAATTCCAAAATCCCTCCAGTAATACAAATATCTCCGTTTTCCAGATAAGAAATCAAATCTGTATAATCCTGAATTGTATTTCCGGAAGGCAAGACAGCATAACCAACCAAATCAACACCAATCATTCTTTCATCAAACTGTGTTGAATTAAACTGAAACATTCCCCATCGCACGACTTCCTGATCTGGATATATTTTCTCTAAAACTCTTCGTGCAAATGCCAGGAATTCAGAATTTACGTTATATTCAAATGAAATAGATTTTTTACCATCTATTCCCCAGACGGTTTCCAGAGACAGGTTGTATCCGTCTGCTCACATTTTTGTATTACAACAAGGACATTTTCTGGAGGGAAGATCAATTCCAAATAAATGTGTATCTACTTTTTCATAATATCCACATTCCGTACAATAATAGTGCGTTGAAAGAGGATTAAACGAATGATTTCCGAGAAGATAACACAAAATTGAACCCGAAACAGTTCCACGCATATTCATAAGCGTATTACTCTTTTTTGCCTCTTCTGACAGGCAGCGGAAAATCTCAAAATCATCGATACAGTCTGAGTTTTCTAAAAACGTAAGTTCTTGTAAATAACGTTTCTGGATAGCTTCCGGCACTCCATTTGGATATTTTTCTACAAGTTTTTCCTGGCTGAATTTTTTTACATTTTCAAATGCATTTTGAATAACTGATAATTTCATAAGCGACCTCCAATTTATTTTTTAGATGTGGTCAGTATAACAAATTCGAAATACCTTTTATATTCCAATGGCTGTACCAAAAATAGCACAGCTATTAGTTGTTTTGAACAGAGAAAAAAGTTATAATATAGAAAAGACAATCGGAGTGTAGAAGTATGATAGCGTCAAAGGCAACCATTTTATGTTTATATGAGATTCTGAAAAAGTATACCGACGAATCCCATATTCTGTCAGCCGAAAAAATTCGCGAAAAATTAAAATCGATTTACGATGTTGATATGGAACGAAGAGCAATCTATCGAAATATAGAAGCATTACGCAGTATGGGAATTGAAATCGCCGGATATCAGGATAACCGGGAAGGATATTTTCTAATCGGCCGTGAATTTGAGCTTTCAGAAATAAGGCTTTTATGTGATGCAGTTGCTGCTTCTGATATGATAAAAGAATCTTCCGGCAAAATAATTATAAAAAAGCTCCTTGAATCATAAAGTATTTTTCAAAGCAGAATGCTACAAAAAACTGTTTTCGTAAAATCAGAGAAGAAGATTCTAAGCAAACAGCTGTTTTATAACATCGATGCGTTAAATGTAGCAATCAATCAAGGATGTAAAGTAAGTGCAAAACTGCTGGAATACGGCGTTAATCAAGAATTAGAAGAAATCGCAAATGGCAATATTATCATTAGTCCATACGTTACTATTTGGGTCGAAGGGAATTACTATATTCTTGGAAAGAGGGAATATTCCGAAGAATTAGAACATTTTCGAATTGATCATTTGAAGGATATCACAATACTGGAAAGAGGAATTGACATGATCTTCGGCGGTTTAAATCCTAGTCAGTATGCCGAAAAAAAGATTTTTCAAAAAGATGAATCAAAAGCATCCTATGAAATAGAATGTGCTTTCGAATTACGGCAGGAAATTACGGAAACCTTCGGGAAGAATGCAACCGTATTAAAAAAGGATAAAGAAAATATTACAGTAAAAATTAATACAATACCATCCGTTATACATTCATGGGTAATGACTCACATCAATCAATGTGAAATTATTGGGCCTAAAAGTTTCCGGGACAAAATCCAAAATGAAATTATGGATGCGTATAGAAAATATTGTATGTAGTCCTGATATGTATAAAAATATACTTGATTAGTTTTCGAAAATACTTGATAATAGTACAACAATATGTTTTAGATCAGTAGATGAAATTTTAAGCATTAATTATAGAATGAGGTGACCAAATGGAAATAAAAGAAGTACAATCCATTCTTACAATTGGTGAAACTGTAGCGGTTGAATTTAAACGCTGTGGAAATGGAATTGAAAATGATACCTATGAGACAGTTTGCTCATTTCTGAACAGATTTGGCGGAGACCTTTTCATGGGAATATTAGATGATGGGACTGTAGTAGGAATACCAGAAAAAGCAGCTCCTGATATGGTAAAAAACTTTATTAAGGTTATTAGTAATCCTACATTGTTCTCACCAACGATATATTTGGTACCGGAAATTATAAAATATGATGAAAGTCATACGATCATTCATGTTCATATTCTGCCTAGTGCAGAGGTTCACAGCTTCAAAAAAGTCATCTATGACCGTGTGGATGATGCGGATATAAAAATAACATCTACCAGTGCAATTGCACAGATGTATATTCGTAAGCAGAATATTTTTACAGAAAAGAAAATCTATCCTTATGCAAAAATGGAAGATTTGAGATTAGATCTGCTGCCAAAGATTCGTATTATGGCGCAGAATCATGCAGGTGGTCAGCATCCCTGGACAACTATGGATGATCAGGAACTTTTGAAAAGCGCAGGATTATATGGTCGAGATATCGTCACCGGAGAAGAAGGCTTCAATTTAGCAGCAATTATGCTGTTAGGAAAAGATGATGTAATTTTAAATGTTGCACCAACGTATGTGACAGACGCTCTTGTACGAAAAGTCAATGTAGATCGTTACGATGATCGGGAAATTATTAAGACAAACCTAATTGAAAGTTATAGCCAGCTCCTTGATTTTGGAAGAAAAAACTTGCCAGACAAGTTCTTTCTGGAACCAAATCCAAAAAATCCTCTTATAGCATCGTTTTTCAGGAATATCGGTTATGCTGACCAGCTTGGATCTGGTGTAAGAAAATTATTCAAATACAGCAAATATTATTCAGGGAAAGATCCTTTGTTTGTGGAAGACGATGTATTCCGGATTATTGTTCCATTGGATGATGCATATTCGTTTGATTATGGAATAGAAGCTGGAAGCAGTAAAGTAATTGAAAGTAATAATGCCGATAAAATGCCGATAAATGCCGATAAAATGCCGATAAATGCCGGTAAAACGCTGGTAAATAGTTTGTCGGCACAGCAAAATTCAATTATTCAATTTGCGAAAGAGACAGGATCGATTAAATCTCGGCAAGTAGAAGAATTACTTGGAGTAAAGCAACGTCGAGCAAGAAGAATTCTTGGAGAACTGGTCAATATGGGAATTTTGGAACGACAAGGTGCATATAAAAGCACTGTATATGTTTTGAAAAATTAAAAAAGGCACCTGCTTATCATTACTATAAAAGTAAAATCATCAAACACTAACCTAAAGGAGCACACCAACCCATGCCATTACAAATCGTCAGAAATGATATCACCAAAATGTCCGTAGACGCCATCGTCAATGCCGCAAATTCCTCCCTGCTCGGTGGCGGTGGAGTGGATGGCTGCATTCACCGTGCAGCAGGGCCAAAGCTTTTAGCAGAATGCCGCACATTAGGCGGCTGTCAGACCGGAGATGCAAAGATTACAAACGCCTATGATCTGCCTTGCAATTATGTCATTCACGCAGTAGGTCCTATTTGGAGAGGCGGACAGTTTCATGAGCGGGAGCTGCTTACTTCCTGCTATGAAAATTCCTTAGCACTTGCAAAAGAAAAACATTGTGAAACCATAGCATTTCCACTGATTTCTTCCGGAATTTACGGCTATCCGAAAGCTCAGGCGCTGAAGGTTGCAATCGACGCGATCAGCGCATTTCTTATGGAAAATGATATGACGGTATACATCGTCATTTTTGATAAAGCAGCTTATCGGATCAGCAGCAAACTGTTTTCTGATATTGCATCTTATATCGATGATCATTATGTAGAAACACACATTAACAAAACATCCGAAGCAATGAGGCGCCAGAAGCAGTTCCGGGAAATGGATCTCTGTGAAAGCATATCTTTACCAGAGCCATCAAATGTACCGTTAAGTAAGGCTGCAACTTTGGAAGATGCCTTGCAGCAAATGGATGAAAGCTTTTCTGAAATGCTGCTTCGGAAGATTGATGAAAGTGGAATGACCGATTCTCAGTGTTATAAGAAAGCCAATATTGACCGGAAATTATTTTCCAAGATTAAAAATGACAAGTACTACAAACCATCCAAACCGACCGTTCTTGCATTTGCGCTGGCACTTGAGCTTCCGCTTCCGGAAATTCAGGATATGCTGATGAAAGCAGGATTTGCCCTGTCTCATTCCAGCAAATTTGACGTAATCGTTGAATATTTTATCTTGAAGCAAAATTATAGTATTTACGAAATCAATGAAGCACTCTTTGCCTTTGATCAAAGTCTGATTGGAGGCTAAGAAGAAAATAGTTTGGCAATTTGGCACATAGCGTTGTTCACCTGATATGATTCTGTAGAAATTTTCTGATCCATAAAAAAGTGTCGCTTTTCATGCGACCATTTCCCCAGAAAATGGCAGTATCCTATAGTTACAAACAAAATAAGCCATTACTTAGGAGGAAATTTAGTATGAGAAAAAATCTGACAGAAGTTGTATTTATTTTAGATCGCAGCGGATCCATGAGCGGACTGGAAAAGGACACCATAGGCGGCTTCAATTCTATGATTGAAAAGCAGAAAAGAGAGGCAGGGCAGGCGCTGATTTCTACCGTGCTTTTTAACAATAACAGTAAAGTCCTTTATGACAGAGTAGAGGTGCAGAAGATTCCCTCTATGACAGAAGACGATTATTCTGTGTACGGCTGTACGGCTCTCCTGGATGCGATCGGCGGTGCTATCCATCACATTGGAAATGTCCACAAATATGCGCGCGCGGAAGATGTACCAGAGCATACCGTTTTTATCATCATGACAGATGGTATGGAAAATGCAAGCCACATTTATCGCATTGATAAAGTAAAGCAGATGATCGAACGACAAAAAGAAAAATATGGATGGGAATTTCTCTTTCTTGGCGCAAATATTGATGCGATTGAAACAGCCAGTCATTTTGGAATTGACGCAGATAAAGCTGCCAATTATCAATGTGACTGCGAAGGAACTGCATTGAATTATGAAGTATTAAATGATGCCATATCTGCTGTTCGGTGCAATGCAGCGCTTGATTCTAGTTGGAAAAAGCGGATTGATAAAGATTACAAAAAACGCGGGCAACATAGCCGCGTAGATTGATGAAACACACAAAGAGCAGGGGATGAACTTTCCAAAGTTCTTTCCCTGCTCTTTCCACATTCATTTATTCCATCACTTCTCCGATCACCTTCATCATTTCATCCACCCGGAACGGTTTCATAATAAACCCATCCATCCCAGCATCCAGCGCATGTTTCCGGTCTTCCTCAAATGCATTTGCAGTCATGGCAATGATTGGAATCTGTGCCTTCTTCACATCTGCAAGCTGACGGATTTTCTGTGTCGCTTCGTACCCATTCATCCGTGGCATCTGTACATCCATCAGGATAAACTGATATGTGCCTGCTTCCTTATTTTGAATTTCTTCCACACAGGCGCATCCATCCGGAACCCAGTTCACAAGAATTCCTTTATTTTTCAAAACTTCCATGGCAATTTCTGCATTTAATTCATTATCTTCCACCAAAAGTACATGCATTCCGTCAAGACCTATTTTGTATTCCTTTGCTTTATCTGATTGATGAAGCTGATTTTCCGTTGCAATCCGAAGGGGAAGTGAAATCTGTATTTTGGTTCCCTGACCGGAATTACTTTGGATTATCACATCACCATGCATCAGATCTACCAGTTTCTTCACAATCGCAAGTCCAAGCCCTGTTCCTTCAGTCTTGCTCTCGGTAGAAGTTCGCTCTCTTTCAAATGCCTCAAACGCATGTTTCTGAAATTCTTCAGTCATACCGATTCCGGTATCCTTTATCGTGAATTTGTATTCGGCAAATCCAGGTGCGATCATTCTCTGGACGCAGCTAAATGTGATCGTTCCTCCCGCTTGGGTAAATTTAACTGCATTATTCAGTACATTTACCAGTACCTGCTGCAGTTTTGTCGCATCACACCATACCAGTGGATTCTCTATTTGATCCTCAACTTTGAAATCAATCATTCCCTTTTGGATGCTGTATTCGAGCATCATTTTCAGATTTTCTTCCATTTGCTTCAGGTCAGTTACCATCTCCACAATTTCTGCCTTTCCACTTTCGATTTTAGACAGATCCAACACATCATTGATGATCTTCAGAAGAATCTCACCAGATGCCTGAATTTTGGAAATTGCATTTTTTACAATTTCTTCATCATCCGGATGTTCTGCAATGATATCAGAAAATCCAATGATCGCATTCATCGGGGTACGGATATCATGGGACATATTTGCAAGGAAAGCATTCTTTACCTCACCGGCTACTTTCGCTTTCCGTGTCGATTCTTTTTCCAGTTCCAATGCTTTGGACAGTCTTTTCCGGTGTTCAAACTCCATCTGATCTTGCTGGTGCTCCACCATGAACAGGTAGGAGAGCAGTGCTCCGATTACCAGGCAGTACGGTTGGAACGGATACGCCCCATAAAGTGGAATGATATAGGTATTTGCCAGAATTCCGATCAGTGGGACTGCTGAAAACAGTGCCGATTTTATGAGATATCTGACACCCTTTGTATTGTTCATGAATAAAATGAAGAATGTCTGTGCAAATGTATAAACGTAATAAAACAGATTGAGTACGGCAAACACTCCGAAAAATGTACCGCGTATATAGGTCCGGTTCCGTGAAAATCTCCAGACAATTCCCGTCGGAACTGAGAGAAGCACCATCAGAACCAGGAGAATGAACGGAATCATTTCCGCAAATCTTTGCTTCTTTGAACGGTTAATCCCCATATAACTCTGCATAAACAAATGCCACACATATGGCATGATTACATAAACCAGATAAAAGAAAAACACAACCAGCTTAAACTGCAAAAGGTTTCCTGACTTACCTAAGAGTTCTTTCATAAACAATGCATCCATTAACACATAAAGCTCTACCATGCCAATAAAGATCATCGTATATTTTTTACTCTGGCTCCATGTAATATAATACCGGATCCTTAAAAAGATGATCGTCAGTATTATCATCATAAATATTGCGTTGCTCAAATAAATACTACTCATTTTCCAGTCCCTTTTTTCTTTCGTTTTGTCTCATTATTTCTTTCATTATTGTATACTTTTTCTATGCGTTTCGCAATCCATATGTTATACTATTGAGTAAAGGTATCTCAAGGAGGATTTTACAAATGAAAATAGCAGTAACATACGAAGGCGGATCTATTTTCCAGCACTTCGGAAAGACAGAAACTTTTAAAATGTATGAGGTAGAAGACGGAAAGATCACTTCCATGCAGATTGTTCATGCTGGTGGCGCCGGACACAGTGCGCTTGCAGGATTCCTTTCTGAGCAGAGTGCAAATGTTCTGATCTGTGGCGGTATCGGAGAAGGTGCACAAGAAGCGCTGAAAGAAGCCGGTATCAAAGTTATATCCGGTGCAGCAGGAGAAGTAGATGCGGCAGTGAATGCCTATCTTGCAGGAGAACTGGAATCTGCAGGTACAAATTGTGACCATCACCACGAAGAAGGTCATTCCTGCTGTGGACAGCATGAAGAAACAGCAACAGAAGAAGCTTCTGCTGAAGAAGAACATTCCTGTGGCGGACACTGCAGTGGATGCAGCGGATGTGGTGGCGCACATGTGCCGGATTTTGAAGGTCCGAATGTCGGAAAGACCTGCCGTACCCATTACAGAGGTACCTTTGATGATGGTACCCAGTTTGATTCTTCCTATGACCGCGGAGAGCCATTGGAATTTGTATGCGGAGCCGGACAGATGATCCATGGTTACGATAAAGCCGTTGCAACAATGGAAGTAGGACAGACCATCAACATCCATCTGATGCCGGAAGAAGCTTACGGCATGCCGGATCCACGCGCCATTTTCACGCTGGAAATCGCACAGCTTCCTGGATCAGAAGATCTGGAAGTCGGTGCACGTGCATATCTGACCAACCAGTATGGACAGCCATTCCCGGTAACCGTAACCGAAAAGACAGAAACCAACATCACATTTGATGCCAACCATGAGATGGCTGGAAAAGAACTGAACTTCCAGATCGAACTGGTAGAAGTAAAATAGTAAATATGAAAAGTGATTTAAGCGCCCCTTTTATTTCGTCATAAAGGAGGCGCTTAAATACTAAGATTATATTTTTGAAAATCGATAATTTAGACAACGGAAGGGAGATTTGCCTGTGCTAGATTCAGAATTAAAAACATATCCATGGAATCCAACCGTAAAAAAGAAAGCCCGCCGCGTGTTCATGCTGAGATGGTTGTTCGTTATCCTGGCTGCCGCTGCAATCTTTTTTCTGACCTATCAGAAACTCACTACCAATGTCTGGGGACTTACGGCTTTCCTTTGCCAGCTTCTTGCCGTTATCGAACTTGCTTTCGGGCTCCAGTTTGTAGAAGCCGGATGGAGCAGAAAGATATCGAGTAGAATGCCACTGGACGAACACTATGAGTACGCGCTTTATATGTATCATATACAATCTGTCCGCGATCTTGCTACGAATAACCGCATGCTGCTCCTGATTGCAAGCCTTGAAATCCAGCTTGGAAAATACGATCATGCTACACAGACAATTACACAGATTTCTGTTGGAAAATGCACACCAGTCCAGTTAAAACAGTTGTATTTTATGCAGATCTTACTGGCAGCAGAAGTAGGAGATACTGATACAAAAAATCAGTTTTTAACCCGTTATACAGGAATTCCTGACACAAACGGTGAATATCCATCTGAACCAGAACTTACCACCTGGATTGAAGCAGAAGAAATGGACAGACTTATTTCTGCATTAAAAAAATTTACTCCGACAAGAAAAGAGCATATCCTGCGTACCTGTCTGATTACAATCGTTCTGGCATACAGTACCTTTTTCTACGGTGCATGGTATGGTATCAATAAAAGCGCAGGATATGCAATCCGCTATTATTTTGCTGAAATATCCGTCATCTGCGTTTCCGTCACCTTGTCCTGCCTGCTGATCTGGGGCATGATCTGTCTGTATAAAAAGCAAAAAAGTCTCCTTAATAGGAAAGCAGCCAGACGAATAATTGCCGTTTCTTATGCCGCACTGACTCTTTTCTTACTTTCTCTGATTGGTTACAGCTTTTTAATTGTGAGCTTTGGCGTAGAAGGAACGGAAACCGTAACCGGTCAAGATCAGCATTATATTTATCTTTCCGTACAGCCTGATTACGGCATCGCTACACAGTACCGAACTGATAACCTGATTTATATGCAAAAAACGGGTTTGTTTTTGCCGAATACAGATACTTTAACAGAATCCTCTGTACCGGATTCTGACCCGAATGATTCGGAAACACAAGATAGTAGTACCACTGATTCTACCGAAAATTCTCCGGCACAGGAATCCCAGAAAGCTTCACCGCTTCAGGACGAAATGCGTGCTGTGTATCAATATATCCAGCAACAGAATCCCCTTCCGGATATGAGTTTCACTTACACGGCAAATGCAAAGGGAGAAAATTACGCGATCCTCTCTGAGACAACAGAAGAGAAGGATGGCACAACAGTAAATGTCAATTACTGTCTGTATGATAACGGTTCTAAGACAGATGAAAATAATAATACTTTCGAAGAATTGGTTCTGGAAAAGGTATATCCGGATGGTGGATATGAGACAGAACTGGTTGATTTCTATCTGGTAAATCCGGAGACTTTGGAAGTTATAGATGAGCAGAAATCAAGCTGGTAATTCTATTTATCCTATTTAAAAAATACTTACCAAATGATAAAGATTACCGGTCTGCTCATAAAGCGTCTTTCCGGCATCTGTAAGTGTAATTTTCTTTGTACCTCGCAAAAAGAGTGATACCTGTAATTCTTCCTCCAGCATCTTCATCTCCTGATTATTTAAAAATGAAAATATATTATCCATATGATTTTTATTGAATTATCATATAAAAACAATAATTTACATATATATTACATCATGTTAGAATTAAAAAGCATGAAAAATAAAAAGGAATGAATTTACAAATGAAACGAGTCGATTTTGAAAATGGAACGATAACCAGCAATATCCTTGGAGCATCGCTCCCGATGCTGGTTGCCCAGATTTTAAGTTTACTTTATAACATTGTAGACCGGATTTATATTGCACGTATCCCGCACATCGGAACTGCAGCACTTGGTGCAGTTGGTCTTTGTTTCCCGGTAATTGTCATCATTACCGCATTCAGCAATCTATTCGGAAGCGGCGGTGCACCATTATTTTCGATTGAGCGCGGCAAAAATGAGCCACAGGAAGCGAAAAAAATTATGAATATTTCTTTTTCCATGGTCTGTATCTGTGCCATTGTACTCATGGTAATTGGCTTTTTATTTGCCCGCCCGATCCTGGTACTGTTTGGTGCCTCAAAAGACGCTCTGATCTATGCATATCCGTACCTGATGCTTTACCTGATCGGAACTCTGCCTTCTATGATTGCAACCGGTATGAACCCGTTTATCAATGCACAGGGATATTCAACCATCGGCATGCTTTCAGTTACCATAGGGGCAGTAACGAACCTGCTGCTTGACCCGTTGTTTATTTTTGTGTTCGGACTTGGCGTACGCGGTGCCGCAATTGCAACGGTCATTTCTCAGACACTTTCTGCTGCATTTGTCTTTTTCTTTCTTACAAAGAAAGCAGAACTGAAAGTGAGGCTCCTCAAAAAAGAGGAACTTGCCAGCTGTACAGCTTATGCAAAAAACATTGTAAGCCTGGGAACTGCCGGATTTATCATGCAGTTGACAAACAGTCTGGTAACGATTGTCTGCAACAATGTACTTTCCGTCACAGGCGGAGATATCTACATTTCTGTTATGACCATCGTATCCAGTGTCAGACAGCTTGTAGAAACTCCGATTTATGCAATCAACGAAGGAACTTCGCCAATCCTGAGTTACAATTATGGTGCAAGACGCCCATGCCGTGTAAGAAAAGCCGGTGCCATGATGGCACTTATGATTCTCGGATACACAGCTGTGATGTGGAGTATTATCATCATCGCGCCGAAAACCCTGATCGGAATTTTCAGTTCGGATACTACGTTGATGAAAGATGCAGTTCCTGCCCTGAAGCAGTATTTTGCAGCGTTTATCTGCATGGATATGCAATACATTGGCCAAACGGTCTTTAAATCCCTGAATAAGAAGAAGCAAGCAATCTTTTTCTCACTACTTCGGAAGGTATTTATCGTCGTGCCTCTGACATATCTGATGCCGTATGCCCTGCATATGGGAACAGACGGCGTATTTCTCGCTGAGCCGGTTTCTAACGTCATTGGTGGAGGATTATGCTTCATCACCATGTTACTTACCGTATTGCCGGAATTAAAGCGTATGGAGCGGAAGAATGCTCTCTATGAGACAGGCACGATCTTATAAATGCGTAAACCACTGTCAAGCTGTAGCAAATTTCGTTATACCGAATTATAAATCTACAAGATTTCAGGAGGAAATGACAAATGAGCAGTAGAGAAGTAATAGAAAATGTACAAGCAGATCTCTTTGCAATACAGGATCTTGCTTATCGGGATTTTCAGGCAAAACTGATGCCGACAGTCAATAAGGAAACCGTCATCGGTGTGCGGACTCCTTCTTTGCGCGCATACGCAAAAAAATTCGGTAAAACAGACAATGTTTCTGCATTTCTTGAAGTGCTTCCACATAAATATTATGAAGAAAACAACCTTCATGGACTGCTGATTGAACAGATTAAAGCGTACCCATCCTGTATTGCCGCACTGGACCGTTTTCTCCCGTATATAGATAACTGGGCAACCTGTGATATGATCGCGCTCCCGACAGTAAAAAAACATCTGGACATATTTATCCAGGAAGTCTGCCGCTGGATAGCATCGGATCACCCTTATATCGTCCGTTTTGGAATTGGAATGCTGATGCGGTATTATCTGGATGAACAGTTTAAACCGGAATATCCCAAAAAGGTAGCCGAAGTTAAATCAGACGAATATTATGTAAACATGATGCGTGCCTGGTATTTTGCTACCGCTCTTGCAAAGCAGTATGACCAGATCATTCCTTATCTGGAAGAGAAAAGGCTGGACACCTGGACACATAATAAGACGATTCAGAAAGCAATTGAAAGCTACCGGATCACGCCGGAACAGAAGATCTATTTAAGGACATTAAGAGTAAAGAAATAATAAGTTTTACCGAACTTTGACAATTTACGGTTCCCGCAATTTTACCACATTTGCAGCACTACGTCGTCTGTCTTCATCGATTGCAGCGTAGTGCTTTTTCGTTGTATTGACATCTTTGTGCCCCAGAACATCCGCTACCAGGTAAATATCCCCCGTTTCCTTATAAAGGGCAGTACCATAGGTACTTCTGAGCTTATGTGGCGTGATTCTTTTATTTGTAATCTGACTGGCATACTTTTTAACCATATTTTCAACCGCCTGTACACCGATCCGGCGCTTTTGGGTTGATAAAAACAGAGCATTTTCATAGCCAGCAAGGGGCGTTACCGCTTTACGGTATGTCTCCAGATAATTGCGAAGTGCTTTTTCCACCTCTTCACCAAAATAAACAACCATCTGGCTTCCACCTTTTCGTGTCACCATGACCCCATTATTGTTGAAATCCACATCTGACAGGTCCAGTCCAACTAACTCCGATACTCGAATACCTGTTCCAAGTAGAAGAGTAATGATCGCAATATCACGTTCTTTCGTCTTATTATAATAGGAGAGTGCCTGACCGGTTAATTTGGAACCACAGGATTCCACATAATCCAAAAGCTTTGCAACCTCATCGGTATCCAAACGTATGATCGCCTTGTCATGTAACTTCGGCATATCTACAAATAAGGTCGGATTTTTCTGAATTATCTGTCTTTTAAAGAAATAATTATAAAAGCTGCGTAATGCAGACATTTTGCGAAATAAGCCGCGTTCAGAGTTTGTAACCTGTTTGGTTTCTTTGGTATGAACATCTGTAGTATCATAGACCTTCAGATATTCCAAATATTCCTCAATATCAACCGGCTGAATAGCTTCCAGATCCTGTACCTGAAAGTCCTTAATTGAGTGATGTTTATAAACAGGATTTTCTTCAATTAAAAACTGAAAGAACAAACGGATGTCATATGCATACGATATTCGTGTCTTTGGTGATGTGGTTGGTTCAATGGCACGAAAATAATCACGTGCAAAGTCAGGCATGGTGTTTAAAACACCACGAAGACGAATAGTATTATCAATATAAGTTTCTTCCTGGTATGTTTTTGTATCAGATGGCATGATCCTAAGAACCTCCTAAATTCCATAAATTTCCCCGATATAGGTATGATTATAACATGGTTTCGGAAGATTTGTCTATATCTTTTGGAAAAATCGGTATTTGTCGTATAGATTGGTTATTCAAAATACTGCTGTCCCAAGACAACTTTTTGCCAGGGACAGCTAATTATAATTACTAGCACGGTCTGTTTCCTTTTTCAAATGGATATTCAATCCCCCAGTCTTTTCTAAGGCCATCCATCTGTTCCATGATGCGAATACTTTCTTCATGCGGCATTTCCATACATTCAAGTTTTCCTTCACGGATAGCCTTCATAGAAGCGCGTACTTCATATTCAAACCCAGTGATCTGTTCTGGCATTGTAATTTCCCTTACAAATTCCCGATCCGGTGTATATACTTTTACCGCTGTAATATCATTAATATTTTCCGCAATCAGATACCCCTTGGTCCCATATATCATACCATATTGTTCTGTACCGGTAAGTGCACTGCTTTGTATAGAAGCCATCGATCCATTTTTGTATTTCAGAATAATGGAATTCTGTGCATCCACTCCACTGTCAAATTTTACGCAGGAAGAAAGCGTTTCTTCAACATCATCGCCTAAAACCATGCTTGCAAAATTCAGTGGGTAAATACCTACATCTAATAGCGCTCCACCGGCAAGCTTCGGATCGATCAGACGTTCTTTTGTATGCATATCATATCCGAGATTTGCTGAAATCCCCTTTATTTCTCCGATTTCACCACTTGCAATAATATCATCGATTATTTTACGGGATGGAAGGTATCTTGTCCAAATTGCCTCCGTAATAAAGACTTCTTTTTCCTTTGCGAGAGCAAATACTTCTTTTGCTCCAACAGCATTTACAGTAAATGGTTTTTCACAAAGTACCGGTTTCCCATGATTGATACAAAGTTTGGCATGTTCTATATGAAACGGGTGTGGTGTCGCGATATAAATCAACTCTACTTCCGGATCATTTACCAGTTCTTCGTATGAGCCATATGCCTTTTCAAATCCCCATTCTTTGGCAAATTTCTGCGCTCTGTCAAGATTTCTTGCAGCAATGGCATATGCAGCCGCATCGTCCATACCGTCCAGTGTTTTCGCCATATTTGCTGCAATTCGCCCAGCACCGATAATTCCAACTTTCATCTGTTCCATTTCTTTACACTCCTTTTTTCACATATTATTCTACATGGAAATCCATCCAAATGCATTCGCCACAGAACTGATCAAAATAATCAGAACAAAGATTGGACACAGATATTTAATCATAACAGCAAAAATCTTCTTTCTGCGGAATGCATTTTCTCCATGAATAATCTCTTCTTCTATCTTCTTTACCCCAACAACTCTAGCTACCAAAAGACTTGTCATCAGTGCCGCGATCGGCATCATTACCGAATTAGTCAGGAAATCAAAGAAATCCAAGAACTGCATACCAATAATTTTCACAAATGCAAGTGGTCCATATCCAAGTGAAGATAAACTTCCTAATACTATCATGATCACACCAACAAGCACAGTAGACTTTTTACGACTCCAGCCGATTTCATCTTCAAATGTAGATACTGCACTCTCTGTCAATGCGATTGAGCTTGTCAGCGCAGCAAAAAGAACAAGCAGAAAGAACAGAATTCCAATTGCTGTTCCCAATCCCATATTCTCAAACACCTTTGGTATTGTAATAAACATCAGTGCCGGCCCTGCCTGTAACGTATCCGGATTTCCACCTGAAAACGCAAATACGGCTGGGATGATCATAAGTCCTGCCATAATTGCAATCGCTGTATCAAATACTTCTACATTTCTTGTAGAATCTTCAATCGAAATATCTTTCTTCATATAAGAACCAAATGTGATCAAAATTCCCATAGCGATCGATAGGGAATAAAACATCTGTCCCATAGCAGCTACCACAGACATCCATGAGAAATTCTTTGGATTTGGCACCAGAAAATACTTCACGCCTTCCATTGCACCTGGTCGTGTTACTGAGTAAATGGAAATGATCAGCGAAAGCACGATCAAAATCGGCATCATAAACTTTGAAACACGCTCAATTCCATTCCGAACACCTGCATAAATAATAATCAATGTAATCAGACAGAATATAATAAAACAGATTTCTGTAGAAAATCCATTTGAGATAAACTCTGAAAAATATCCATCTTGAGCCAGACTACTGCTGTTCCCTTTTACATATTCCAAAAGGTACTTGATAACCCATCCTCCAATTACAGAATAATATGGTACAATCAGAACCGGAATAATCGCATTAATCCATCCCCCAAAAGAAATCCATTTTGACTTTCCGAAAGATTTGAACGCACCTACCGGACTTTTTCTTGTCATACGGCCAATTGCTGATTCAGCAATTATCATCGTATAACCGAAAGTAAGGGCTAACAGAATATAGATAAGCAGAAAAATTCCTCCGCCATATTTTGCCGCAAGATAAGGAAACCTCCAGATATTTCCAAGACCTACAGAAGCTCCTGCTGCTGACAGTACATATCCTAATTTACCAGAAAATGTACTCCTTTTTTTATGATTATCCATAACAAAATCTCCTCTTTTATTCTAAAATTAAATACACTCATTTGATTTTATCATGATAATCCTTTAAAGTCACTAGTAAAATCAAGTATAGCCTTAAAAATATAAAATAAGTTTTGTCTTATAATTTATCCATACATTCCGTGTATTCTTTTAAAACCTGTTCCAGTAATAATTTCTTAGTATAAAATTAAAAAGTCCGGAAAGACTAAGACGGGGTGAGCGATGGGATCTTGGTTAGAGACCTTAGGAATGTCTTAGTCTTTTAGACTTTTATAAAAAATAGAGTGTATATAATGTGCTATCAGGCAGATTATTCGCTGCTACCTGACAGCACAGATGGTCTTTAATAAATAGAATCATCTCCATAATACGAAACAACCAGATAGGCTCCTTCCTGGAGATTATTCCTGTCTTTTAAACTTAAATGATTTGCTTCTGCCAGCTCATCCATATATTCATATATGGAATCTTCGGTTCGTCTGTATCTTTGCGCAATGCTCCAGAGTGAATCCCCTTTTTCAAGCTGGACACTTTTATAATATCTCTCTCCGGAAGGTTCTTCAGCTTTGCTATCGTGCGCACTGGAGAAAAAGCTTCCAAATCCAAAACTCAGTGACATAACCATCACCAGAGCCGCAATCCCTGTCACAAACCGTCTGATAGAATTCGTCTTACGGTGCTTTGCATAATGACAGTGCTTCTGTCCTTTTGCTCCTGCATGATATCGATCTGCATACATATCTTTTCTTTTCTCTGATCTCATGATAAATTCCTCCCTTTTCTTCTGTAATCTTTTCAGTTCTCCTATATACCAGAAAGCATGTTCTCGAACAACTGTTCTGTTACCAATATACAACAAGAACATACGTTTGTCAATATGCAAATCGAACGTATTTTCTAAACATTTGTTTGCTATTTTTTCTTCTGTATGATATGATAATTTTAATAGTTCAGATAATAATTCAAATTGATATAGATACAGATTTAGGAGGTCTTTTATGAGTAAAGGTAATATTAGCAAGAAACAGGAAGAGATACTTGAATATATTAAGTCCCAGATCCTGCAACGTGGTTTTCCACCGGCTGTACGTGAGATCTGTGATGCTGTGAATCTGAAGTCAACTTCTTCTGTACACTCTCATCTCGAGACTCTTGAAAAGAACGGATACATACGACGTGACCCAACCAAACCACGTGCAATCGAGATTCTGGATGATTCATTTAATCTCACAAGACGTGAGATGGTTCAGATTCCGATCGTAGGCCATGTAGCTGCAGGAGAACCGGTTCTTGCACAGGAGAATATTGAAGATTACTATCCTGTTCCTACTGAATATATTTCATCAAATAAAGAACTCTTTATGCTGAAAGTTCAGGGTGAAAGTATGATAAATGCCGGTATACTGGATGGAGATTATGTCATTGTGGAAAAGCAGGCAACTGCAGAGAACGGTGACATGGTTGTTGCTCTGATTGATGACGGTGCAACGGTAAAGACGTTTTACCGAGAAGAAGGTGTGATCCGTCTTCAGCCGGAGAATGATGCAATGGAACCATTTATCCTTGAAGATGTTACGATTTTAGGGAAAGTTGCTGCTGTTATGCGCTTCTTCCATTAATTTTTAAAAAACAGGTATTACTTGCAGAAGCATCTCAGATAGAAGTGCTTTTTGCATGTAATCACCTGTTTTTTATATATGTTCTTCTCCATATCCCTTTTTTTCTTACTATCATAAATATTTTTTTAATGCATCAAAAAAGCCGGATAAGATGTACAGGTATTCTCAACCTGTCATCTTATCCGGCTTTTGTTCCATTGAACAGCTCACCCTTCGATGCTCGTATCTATATATGACATATTCAGATGATTCAGTCAGTACTGTTTTCTACTATTTTTTTGCAAGTTCGTACATCGCTGCTGCCGTAATCTGCAGTGCACGGAGAAGCTTTTCTACTTCCACATGTTCATCTGGCTGATGGATCACGTCTGCTTCACCTGGAAATACCGGTCCGAATGCAACCATGTTCGGGAATTTCTTTGCGTAAGTTCCACCACCGATTGCAAGTGGTTCCAAGTGCTCGCCAGTCTCTTCTTCATATACATGAACGAGCTTTGTCACCAGTTCAGAGTCTTTTGGTACATAGAGAATTTTGTGGTTATTTTTCCGGAGCACATCGAATGTGTAACTGTTGATATGATTGATCAGTGTATCATCAACAACTTTCGGATCTGCATTTTTTGGATAACGGACATCTAATGTAAAATAGGTCTCTTCTCCATCATAATAAACAATACCAAGGTTTACGGTTGTCTCACCAGTTTCTTCATCCACATAATGTACTCCCAGTGATTCTCCATTTGTCTCCGTTCCGATCTCTTTCAGAAGAAATTCCATCAGTTGCTGGAATTCTCCACCAAATTCATTCTCTTTCACTGCATTCAAAAGAAGAATTGCTGCATTTACACCAAGATGCGGGGTACTTCCATGTGCACTTCTTCCCACCGCTTCAACGATTGTTTTTCCGTTTTCATGCGTCACAGTGATTCCCTCTGTCTCTGCTACCTTAATGTCTCCTTTTACGATCAGTTTACAAGTTGGAATCACGACATTGTCAGCAATTCCACCACCAAAATATTCCACTTCGATATGACCTTTGTCATAAACCTTAGAACCGCCTTTGATGCCGGTCGTTCCTTTTTCACAGAAAATAACAGGAAAATCTGCATCCGGAGTAAATCCGATCGTCGGCATCTCATATCCGTTCTCTACGTAATACGCCGCACATGAAGAGCCACATTCTTCATCAGATCCAAAAATAACACGGATTCTACGGTCAATTGGAAGATTCAGGTCACGGATCGCCTTCAATGCGTAAATTGATCCAATGATCGGTCCCTTATCATCCAGACATCCTCTTCCCCAAAGAATTCCATCGTGGATCTCGGCACCATAGGCAGGATAAGTCCAACCGGTATCGCCAGCCGGTACAACGTCTACATGACCAAGAACGCCTACCATCTCTTTTCCTTCTCCATATTCTACCCAGCCTATACGATTGTCTGCCTGCCCAACCTTGAAGCCAAGCTTGCGGCCAAGTTCAAGGGCATCTTCCAGAGCAGCCTTCGGTCCCGGACCATATGGCGCGTCTGGCTGTGCCTCACCACGCACGCTTTCAATTCTCATGTTCTGTTGGATTCCAGCAAGAATTTCATCCTTCATCTCCATAATCCTGCTGTTTAATGCTTCATAACTCATTATTACATTCCCCACTTTCTTGTGTATTCCATCTGTATTCTATTATACACGATACATCTTTAGAAACCAAATAATAATTTAACAAATCTGCTCCGAATCCAGCACGATCGTAAATGGACCGTCATTTAAAAGAGATACCTTCATATCCGCGCCAAAGTCTCCTCTTTCCACAACCGGGATCACTTTCTTACATTCTTCAATAATATATTCATACAGTTCATTTGCCATATCCGGTGCACCTGCCTCAATAAAACTTGGGCGGAATCCTTTTTTACAGTTTGCATATAAGGTAAACTGGGAAATCAGAAGAAGTTCTCCATCCACATCCTTTAGGGCAAGATTGGTCTTTCCGTTCTCATCTTCAAAAATGCGAAGTCCTGTCAACTTCTTTACCATTTTGTCTGCAATCACCCTGGTATCATCCTGTGCCACTCCGATCAGCACCATAAATCCTTTTCCAATCTTTCCGATCACTTCTCCTTCTACCGCAACCTCGGCATGTGTTACTCTCTGAATTACAAATTTCATGTTTTCTTGTCTCCTCTTTCTTCTCTTTATTTGACACTATAATGCCTGTGTTCCGAAATTATCAGAACATAAGTATTTTGCTACAGGTCTAAAAAACGGGGGATTTTTATTTCCCCCGTCTTATAACATTATAATCGCTGTTCTTACTCTTCCAAGCTTGCCTCTAATTCAAGAAAATCTTTGATAGCTTTCACACATCCGTCAACACCAAACTTGGAACTGTTTATACAAATATCATAACTTTCGGCATCGCCCCATTTTTTGTTGGTATAATAATTGTAATAGCTTGCCCTGCGTTTATCTGTCTTATGTATCAGATCTTTTGCTTTGTTATCTGTCAGTTCATTCAGCTTTGCTACATTTTTAATCCTGTCTTCCAGATCTGCATGAATGAATACACTTAGTACATCATCCCGCTCTTCCAGTGCATAATCCGCACATCTTCCTACCAGTACACACGGTCCCTCCTCCGCAATCTTTTTGATCGCATCAAACTGCGCAAGGAAAATCTTGTGATTTAGTGGCATTTCATTGACAGAACCGGATGCAAATCCCATAGAATATGTATCCATTACCAATGAATAGAGAAAACTGTTCGTCGGTTTTTCATCATGTGTCTCAAAAAGCTCTTTGCATATCTTACTGTCCTTTGCTGCCCGTGACAACAATTCTTTATCATAAAACTCAATTCCCAGTTCATCTGCCAGACGTTTTCCAATCTCGCGTCCTCCGCTTCCAAACTGACGACCTATTGTTATAATTGTATGTGTTTTACTCATAAACGTCACGCTCCTTTGCAGGTCATTATTCCATGATTATCCTATACATATTATATAACAATTCATAATAAATGTATAGATTTTCATGACATTTTGCGTAGTTTTTTCAATAAATTTTCAAAATATTCCGGAAGTGGGGCATCAAATTCCATATATTTTCCGGTTCTCGGATGGATAATTCCAAGAATTTTCGCATGAAGTGTCTGCCCCTGTAGTGTCCACGGACATTTTGCCGGACCATATACACAGTCTCCAAGCAACGGATGATGGATACTTGCCATATGCACACGGATCTGATGTGTGCGACCGGTTTCAAGCTCACAGGCAATATAAGTATAATCGCCAAACCGCTCCAGGACCCGGTAGTGTGTCACTGCATTTCTGCCGTTTTTCTCATTGATACTCATTTTCTTCCGGTCAATCGGATGGCGTCCGATCGGCGCATTCACAGTACCGGAATCCTCTTTGATATTACCGTGTACAATCGCATGATAAATCCGCTTAATGCTGTGCTCTTTTAACTGCTCTGCAAGGATCTGGTGTGCGGTATCATTTTTACATACCAGAAGAGAACCGGTAGTATCCATATCGATCCGGTGTACGATTCCCGGACGCATTACACCGTTGATTCCTGAAAGCCGGTCTTTGCAATGATACATGATCGCATTGACCAGAGTTCCGGTATAATGACCTGCTGCCGGGTGCACTACCATACCTTTCGGCTTATTAACCACCAGGATATCATCATCCTCATAGAGAATATCCAATGGTATATTTTCCGGCAGGATATCCGGTTCCGTCAAATCCGGTATCGTAATCTGAATTTGATCTCCTTTTGCAACCTTATAGTTAGATTTGATTACTGTGGAATTTACCTTTACATTTTTTTCTTTTATCAGTTTTTGAATATAAGAACGGGAAAGCTCCGGCACTTTCTCTGTAAGAAATTTGTCGATTCTCTCCCCTGCATTTTCTTCACTCTGAAATTCTTTAATCTGCATGTTTCTGCTCCTGTCTGCGCGAATAAATAGAAAAATCTTCGTCCTTATAATAAAAAAAGATCAGCAGAACCAGAACGATAAACGTCACAGTCACATAAATATCCGCCACATTGAAAATCGGAAAATCAATCAGTGAAAAATAAAAAAAGTCAACCACATATCCTCTGGTCAGACGGTCAATAAAATTCCCGATTGCTCCGGCTGTCAGAATGATCATACAGATTCTGAGTGGCAGATATCTTTTTTCTACCGGAGTTCTGCCATAAAACCAGCTCACAATAACAAGGATCACAACGGTCATGATGACAAAGAACCATCGCTGGTTCTGAAAAATCCCAAATGCAGCTCCTCTGTTTTCAAGATAATGCAATTCAAAAACATTATTCCACAACACAAATGCAGACTGATCCTTCAAATGTGCAATTGCCAGAAGCTTTGTATACTGATCCAGAAGCACCAGGATTACGACTCCAAGTGCTGCAAAAATATATTGTTTTAACCCTGGTCTGTTCTTCATATGCTCTCCTTTACTGCTAATGCCATTAGATATACTTTCGGATTGTAACATAATAACGTCCTTTTTTTGTCTCGGAAAGAACTCCTTCGTACTGAAAACGTCCCATCTGTCTTACGGAAATGATATCGTTGTCCTTTACATGATATCCATTACTGGTAATCAGCTTTCCGTTTACGTATACACGCCCAGCCTCAATCAATGCAGTAAGTTTACTTCTGGACGAAGAAAAAGCCAGTGAAAGAAGGGAATCCAGGCGTACTGATGCAACAGTCCCCTTAATCTCTTCGTACTTTGGCTCCCATTTAAAATCTGCATTTTCTACTTCTACGGCACGAACGGTTGTATGACGTACCCTGGTCAGTTCTTTTACAAGAAACTCCGTCAGTTCCTGATGTACAAACACATAAGCTTCCTTATCGTGAATCAGAATATCTCCCGTCTTTGCCCGTGTGATCCCAAGGTTCAGAAGTGCACCCAGATAATCTCTGTGTGATAATTCCTCAGCAAATTTCGGCTGCAGCGGACTGATCTTCAGAATGCGGATCGGATATGTACTGCGGATACTTTCCTCATCCATATACATATAAAAAGCATCAGGTAGAAATGCTGCCATCTGACGCTCTGACGGATCATACCCGCCAAAGGTCCTGTATGGAACAGGGAAAGAATCCTTCGGCGTAGTATGTAATATATTCAGTTCATTCAGGTTCAGGAAATCGGAATACATAATGATTCCTCTCTGATAAGCATTGTTAGACAGCTCAATCAGACGTTTACGAAGTAAAGTCTCTTCTTTTTCCATACCCTGTCTTCTTTCTTCTAGTAACGGTTCTGGATCGGCACATCGAACGAAGTATTCAGAAGATCCTGCATATCGCCGGAAATATCAACATTTGCCGGTGTTACCAGAAAAATATAACTTGAAATCTTCTGAAGATTACCATCAATTGCAAAAGCAGATCCTGATGTGAAATCAATAATTCTCTGCGCGATCTCAAGATCCATACCTTCCAGATTCAAAATAACAGTTCTTCCCGCGAGAAGAGTCTCTGTAATCTCACGTGTATCATCCATTGCGTTTGGTTTGATTACACAAACTTCCATTGCAGGAGCATTTCTGCGTGTAGAAGGCTGGCGCATCGGGGTGACTTTATTTGAACGACCTGATTTTTTAAGCTGATAATCTTCCTCTTCTTCTTCGTAAGCAGCCGGTTTATCTTTCTTTCCAAAAATATTCTTTTTTGGCTTCTCTTCTTCATATGACTCATCTTCAAAATCGTCATCTTCATCGTAGAAATCATCATCATACTCATCATCGTCGCCGTTTAATTTCATAACGTCTAAAAACTTATCTAATACTCCCATTTTTCTTATACACTCCTATCTGTGGTATCTAAATCTGATGAGCATAATTTCGCTCGCCAAAAATTGCTGTCCCTATCCGAACCATGGTGGCTCCCTCTTCTATAGCAACTTCAAAATCATTGGTCATCCCCATTGAAAGAATACTCATGTTAACATTATCAACTTTTTCCTTTGCAATGTCAACAGATAATTTTCGTAAGTTTGCAAAATGTATACGATTTTCTTCCGGGTTTTCTACAAACGGAGCAATTGTCATCAATCCTTGTACTTTTATGTGTTGAAATCTGACAATTTCATGAATAAAATCCATAACTTCCTCTGGCATCAGACCGAATTTTGTATCTTCTTTTGCCATGTTTACTTCGAGAAGCACATTTACAACAATACCTTTTTTCGCTGCTTCTTTATCAATTGTTTCCGCAAGACGAATAGAATCAACAGAATGGATCAACTCTGCCTTATCGATGATATATTTTACTTTGTTGCGCTGCAGATGACCAATCATCTGCCAGTGAATATCCTTTGGCATTATGTCATATTTTTCATCCAGTTCCTGCACTTTATTTTCACCAAAATAACGGCAACCGTAAGCATACGCTTCTTCCAGCATTTCTACCGGTTTGGTCTTGCTGACAGCAATCAGTGTTACATCCTCCCGTTTTCTGCCGGAGCGTTCGCATGCAGCGCATACACGCGCTTCCACATCTTTTAAGTTTTCTGTGATCATTTCTTTCACTCCATTTCTTATTGACTTACTATCTGATTATCCCGAACAGAATCTCCATTCAGGGCAATATGATCATAATTGGATAGACTGTAGCTGTTTCCTTCTGCAATAATATAGTATTCATCACTCTCACTCAGGATCTGAACCTGCTTGAATACAGCATAGCCTTTATTGACATTATAAACTCCTTTGATGCTTTCGGTTTTCAAAAGATCCATCGTATCGGAAGATTCCGGCAACAAAAGAGTATCTCCTTTTTTCAGATTCTCTGTATCCAGATATGCAATACCCGATTCCGTATCCTCGTTAATGATCGTCACCGGAATAAATTCCGTTGTCGTCTTTCCTTTTTTGGTCGTCTGCCTGTAGACACCTTCGTTCTGAGAAGCCCCGCCGCTCGTGATATAATCTATCGGAACAGCATAACAGTCTTTCTCCGTTACCGAGGTTTTCGGAATCTTAAGCCCGGACTCGTCTTCCAGGATCAGTTCAATATTCACGAACCGTTCATCTGCATACCGAATCATGGAATCCTTAAAAGTAATATTGGCATAAATATCATTTTTCTTTTCCGTAAGTCGCATAGTTCCCCACAGGTCCTTATTATCCTTCAGGAATCTGACCTCAACAGAAAGGGAATCTTCCCCGTTCATTTTTTTCTGGAAGGTTTGTGCCAGATCAGAGGTCAGGCGTACCGTTACCGTCCACTCTTCATCTGTGACCAGGCGATATACCGGCTGCCCTGCATCAATCTTCTGGTTGCCTGAAAGCTCTGTGACACTGTAATTTGCCTTATCAAACATCTCATCCGTGATATTATCTGTCGTCAGATTTTCATAGCCATCTACCGAAAGCTCCACGATTCCGTCATCCGGGCTTTGAAATGCATCTACATTTCCGGACTGCAGAATAGAATTCAGCTGTGCAACCCTGCTCTGTGTCGTATTGTTCTGTAAGATCGCTGTTACTTCACTTTTCAGATTTGATGCCGTCTTAAACTCCTCCGGTGAATAGGATTCATTAAATCCCTGTGCCTTCAGCAGAATACTGTTCCATTCATCTGCATTCAGGGAAACTTCTTCATTGCTGTCCTGATCCGTCTGTGTCTCGAGCTTGGAAGACGTAATGGTGTAAATATTGGTTCCAAGTGCAACCTTCTGTGCATCGTCTACAAAATAATTGACATATCCGCTTTTTTCAGCATTTACCACCGTTTCTTTTCTGAGAACCATTCCGGTAAGATTCCTGTCTTTTAAAATGCTTCCTTCCCGTACCTCATATACACTCACTCTGTCTTTTGTAAAATAGATCAGAACGGTAAAAACAAGATACACAAAAATAATTCCAAACAGAATCGTACCAATATTTAAATGTCCTTTTCGTTTATATTTCTGGAGGCTGACAACCTCCGTATTCTTCTTTTTCCCAGCCAAAAATCAAGCCTCCAAATCTATTCGGATTTTAACAGGCACAGTGCCGCACCATTCAGATAATCACAGCACTTACCCTGATACCTGCCTTCCTCTTCCATCTTCTGCAGCAGTTCGTCCCTCAGCCTCCACCAGCTGCATCCCCAGTTACAGAACACCGCATCTTTCTCAGGAATTCTTGAAAACATTCGTTCTACTGCCACGGTTTCCGGAATCTGTTCAAGAAACGTAATCACTCTTTCAAAATATTCTTCCTTTGAACATACCGTTATTTTACCATTTTCATACCAATCACACAACCGTGTATTTCTGGCAATATAAAGCGAATGCAGTTTCACAATATCCACACCAAGCGCAGTAAGGATTCTTGCAGTCTCTTTTGCATCCGCTGCCGTATCTCCCGGAAGATTAAGAATCACATGGGTACAGATTGAAATACCAGTATATCTTTTAATCCGCAGTACTGCATCGATAAATTCTGCAAGACCATGTCCCCTGTCGATCATCTGCAGTGTATGATAATTTGCTGTCTGTAATCCAAGTTCTACATTCATCTGAATTCCGGTCATTGCGCGAATATCTCTCATAATATCAAGATACTCAGCCGAAACACAATCCGGTCTTGTGGAAACAGATATCTCCACGACACCCGGAATCCTGGTAGCCTCCATCAGATAACTGCGAAATCTATCCGGAGGAAGAAAGGTATTGGTATAATTCTGAAAATATGCAATATATTTGTTGGCATGGTATTTTCTCGTGATCATCTGTCTGGTCCGTGTCAACTGTTCTGTGACAGAAACTGCAGCCGACATTGCCTCAAATCCGGTTCCTGCACCGGCACAGAATGCACATCCATCTCCGTCAAGACGGTTCGGACATGTGACCGGAAGGTTCACCGGAAGCTTGTATACTTTTTCACCATATTTGTTTTTCAGGTAATCCGAATATTTATAATATAACATATTTTTCCTCTCATTTATGAATAATCACAAAGTTTTAACACATACTAACCGTATAGAATCGTATAAGGAGGATATTTACATGAAATGGTTTGATAATACAGCACTCACCGTTGTGATCATCGGTGCTGTGAACTGGCTTCTGATCGGTATATTCCGTCTGGATCTTATTGCCTGGCTTTTTGGAAACATGTCATGGCTCTCACGTATCGTCTACACGATCGTCGGACTGTGTGGACTCTACCTGATCAGTCTTTTTGGTAGAATCGGATCCATGTCCGAATCTTAATACGCCCAGGTAATGTACCTGATACCATCTCGGTGTATTTTCTACATGCTTGAAAAAAAGAAAGGGGCTCCCAGACAAGAGATGCCCCTTTTTGTGTATACGATAAGATTCACACACCACATTTACTGCTGACCAGACGGGATTGCCTCGATCAATGATGTCATATCCTCATACAGAACCGGTTTTTCTGAGGCTCCCATAACAATCGATATGTATGGATTGTCACTGGAATCTTTTTCCATCAGAATCAGACAATATCCTGCTTCATCCGTTGTCCCGGTCTTCCCGCCTACGATCGTAACATTCTCCGGCACATCCACCTCTCCCTGCGCATAGAGATTGGTCGGTGTAAACAACACCTCCTGGCTGTTACCGTCCACATCTGTATAATATGCGGTATATGCTTCACTCTGTATGATATTTACAAAATCTTCATGCTTTATGCACTCATTAAATATCAGATAAAGGTCATACGCTGTTGTATAATGATTGTCATCATGCAGTCCGTGCGGATTCATAAAATGAGTCCCGTTCGCCATCAATTCCTGGGCTCTGCGGTTCATCATATTAACAAACGCTTCTTCTGATCCACCTACATATTCCGCGATTGCAGTTGCTGCATCATTTCCAGAATACAAAAGAAGAGCTCCCAAAAGATCCCTGAGTGTCCAGACTTCTCCTTTCGCAAGGCCGCACACCTGCGCATCCGCCGAAAAACTGGATGCATCTGCGTTTCCACTGATCGTCACCTGGTCATCCAAATTTGCATTCTCAATAGCGAGAAGTGCCGTCATGATCTTGGTTGTACTGGCAGGATACAGTCGTTCATGCGCTTTATAAGAATATAATACACGTTCTCCTGTAAGATCAAATAATGCAGCACTGTGCAATTCATTATCTTCTGTATAGCCCTGTAACGCCACATCATTTTGTGCTACACACAGCTCCTCTGCATAAAGCTTTCCCTGGTATAAATCCTGATTATAATTTTTAAGTTCATATGCTGTCACAGGTGTTGCTCCTTTTCCTCCGATGCAACCACCTGTAAACAGACTTATCGATGCCACACATACCAGTGCGGCACTTTTTGCTCTACTTATACATCTCACGCCAATCCAAGTCTCCTCTGTCTAATGCAAGTATAATGATTTCTGCCGTTGCAAGATTGGTAGCCATCGGGATGTTGTGCATGTCACAAAGACGAATGACATCATTTACATCCGGTTCATGTGGCTTTGGATTCTGTGGATCCCGAAGAAAGATCAGAGCATCAATTCCATTCTGTGCAATCTGCGCACCGAGCTGTTGTTTGCCGCCCAGCGGTCCCGCAAGATATTTGTGAATAGAAAGATTAGTAACTTCTTCGATCAGCCGGCCGGTTGTACCGGTCGCATACAACTCATGCTTGCTCAAAATCCCACGATATGCAATACAGAAATTCTGCATCAGTGTTTTCTTAGAGTCATGCGCAATAAGTCCGATATTCATTTTCTCAGCTCCTTTTACTGATATTTTTTAGGCTGAAGCCCTATATTTAATACAATGCCAATTCCCATATATAAGCTGATAAGCGAAGTCAGTCCGTAACTAACAAACGGAAGGGGAATTCCTGTATTTGGTAAGATCCCTGTTGCCACGCCGATATTGATAAACGACTGAAATCCTATCTGCGCGGCTACACCGCAGCAAATAATCCGCCCCGCCAGATCTTGTGCCCTGAGTCCTATCAATATGCATTGTACTACAATCAATAATAACAGACCAATCACGATACAGCAACCCACAAAACCTAATTCTTCACCTACAATTGCAAAAATAAAGTCTGTCTGTGGCTCAGAAATAAAATTTCCGTTCTTCACAGATGTGGTTGTATTATTATTCAGTCCTTTACCGGTAAGCTGTCCGGAACCAATCGCCATAATTGCATTATTCTGCTGGTAAGCTTCATCACTTGCATATTTCTGCGGTTCCAGCCATGCCAGAATACGCTTTTGCTGATAATCGTGCAGAAATGGCTGATTTGGCTGTACAACAATACTGATAAAAATAATCGTAACCGGAACCAGAATCGCAATCAGGGTTCCGATAAATCGATAACTCAGTCCCGCCAGATACATCATAGCACAAAAAACAAGCGCTATGGATAAGGTTGTTGAAAGGTCTGGCTGAAGAACGATCAGGATCAGTGTTGGTGCAATCAGTCCTACTGCTTTCAGGATGGTTGCAGCACTGTTCAGATCATCCTCATGATTCATCAGAAATTTTGCAAAGAATAAGACAACCAGTATTTTGCTGAGCTCTGATGGCTGAAAATTCGTCACTCCGATATCGATCCACCGCTGTGCACCATTTACATTGGTTCCAAACAGCTTTACACATACCAGTGCAATGATATTGATCCCGTATAAAATCCAGTAAAAGTTCAGAAGCCATACATAGTCTATCATCGAAAGAATGATCATCAGGATCACTCCGGCGACAAGTCCTATGATCTGTCTTCCCTGTACTGCCTGCTTTGCACTTCCGATTACCATAACTCCAATAATCGATATAGCAATAACAGAAATGACCAGACCGAATTTCACATCTTTTAAATGATAAGGTTTTGTCTTTTTTGGTAATCTCACGATTTTTCTCCTGTCAAGTTGATTCTAATCTGTGAACGTGTTATTTCCACTTTAAAATTATCTTCGGTTATCTTCATGTATTTTCCGATTGTGTGGTATAATTCTCCGCACAAAAGTTCATAAGTATCTGGCTGACACTGCACCCGGTCCGAAACAAGAAGGCTTTTCAAACGTTCTTTTGCAATGCGGACAGATGAATGGTGCATACCTCTTTCAAATACATGCATGATACATCCTCCTAATTTCTTTTAAACATATGGGAAAGTTTGTAAAACAAACTTTCCTGTTTATCCAGATCGAGAAATGGCACTTCTTCACCGGTTATACGCCGGCAGATATTGGTATATGCTTTTCCTGCCAGCGAATCCATATCTACAACCGCCTCTCCCTGGTTCGTTCCGATCACGACCTGTTCATCATCCGGAATTGCTCCGATCAGATCGATAGGAAGAATCTCTGTCACATCTTCTACTGACATCATCTCTCCTCTTTTCACCATATCCATCCTGATACGGTTAATAATAAGATTCAGTTTTTTCATGTGATTCTGCTCCAGCAGCCCAATGATGCGGTCAGCATCACGAATGGAGGATACTTCTGGCGTTGTCACAACAAATGCTCTGTCAGCTCCGGCAATCGCATTCTGGAATCCCTGCTCAATCCCTGCCGGACAATCCAGTAAAACGTAATCAAATTCATCTCGAAGCTCATTTGTAAGCTTGATCATCTGCTCCGGTGTGATCGCTGACTTATCCTTTGTCTGTGCCGATGGCAGCAGATACAGATTTTCATGACGCTTATCACTGATCATCGCCTGCTTCAAACGACAGCCACCTTCGATCACGTCGACCAGATTATATACGATCCGGTTTTCAAGTCCCATGACAACATCCAGATTCCGAAGCCCCAGATCCGTATCGATCACCAGTACCTTTTTTCCGAGCCTTGAAAGTCCGGCACCTATATTTGCTGTCGTTGTTGTTTTTCCGACACCGCCTTTTCCCGATGTCACTACAATAATTTCACCCATTTTTCAGATCCTCCTACCACTCTAAATTCTCCAGTGGATCGATATAAATGCGCTTGCCGTCAAGACGGGCGATACTTGGTCTTACGGTTTCGTCTTGAAGATATGTATGTGTTGATACAATATCTGCAATCTTCATTACATGCGGTCTCATCGACAACGCCGTAATAAACGCATTCCGATCTCCTGTTGCCCCGGCATGTACCGTTCCCCTTACCGCACCCAGCACAACAATATTGCCCTTGGATACTACGGTTGCACCAAACTCTACATCGCCAAGTATAATAATACTCTGTTCTGTCTCCAGTACCTGCCTTTGTCTGAGCGTACCTTTGTAGAACTGACCTTCTTTTCTGGTTAAACTGTTAAGAGAGTCTTCTACTACTTTTTTGTATAATCTTTCTGTATTTTCATTAGCATCAAAAATACAGACAATATGGATATGAGCGACATCAGTGATCAGACCAATGACCTCTTCTTCCTGTGGTTTTGTAAGAATCCGCCCTTCAAACGTAACCGCCATGGTCGCATCTTTGAAAAAGCGGGCAGATTCGGTAAATTTTTCTCTCAATTCCTTCAGAATCTCTGTATACTCTGCATCAGGATCCATATGAACAATCAGACCGTATTTATTACTTTTAATGATGACTTTCTGTTTCATACCTGTGATCCCCCTCAATCTAGTCTCCATGTGTCGATGATGAACCTGCTGCCGATGCATGCCCTGTGATCAGCTCATCACGGCTTGTCTCTCCATAATAATAGCGCATCAGGTCTCTTCCAATCTCTGACGGATATAAAGATTCATAACCATTTTTGATACGGATCGCAAATGCGACTTCTGGATCGTCACTTGGCGCATAGCCAACAAACAGACCGTGATCCGGATGTGTAGTACTCTGCTGTGCCGTACCGGTTTTACCTGACATTGTAATATTTCCCAGCGAAGAATATGTACTGTTGCTGGTAACAACTGCCCGCATTCCCGACTGAACAGCATCCCATGTATTTCCGGAAACACCCTCTATCTGGTTCAGCACATCCGGTTCGTAAGTTTTTGTTACCTTACCATCCTTATTTTCCACATGATCCAGAAGGGAAAGATTATAAACAGTTCCTCTGTTTGCAATTGCTGTAACATATCTTGCAAGCTGAGTTGTCGTATAGTTATTAGTACCCTGACCGATTGCAGAACGTACAGAGTCCTGATCAGATACCTGAGGTGACGATTCCGGAATTTCGATTCCTGTTGTCTGGTTCAGTCCAAACATAGTCGCATATTTCAGAAGCGTCTCACATCCCTGGTTAGAAGAATATCCCGACTCGCTGCTCTTTGCATTACTGAGCATCTGGTTTGTAAGTCCCAGACGGTATCCAACTTCATAGAAGAACATATTGCAGGAATGCTGGATCGCACTCGTCACATTCAGACTTCCATGCGACCCCGGATAAATCCAGCATCGTGGACTCGGTGAAATTTTCTCATAGAGTCCGCCGCAGCTGATATACGTACTGGTATCAATGACATCTTCTGTCAGTCCGGCAACAGCAACCAGTGGTTTGTAAGTAGATCCCGGTGCCGTCTTCTCCTGCGTCGCATTATTATATAACGGTGCTGACTGATCATTTAAAAGCTTTGTATAATAGCCTGAATCCATGGTATTTGCAAGCCGGTTATTATCATATCCCGGATAGGATACACAGGCAAGAAGCTGTCCGGTCTTCGTGTCAGTTACTACGACCGATCCGGTAGATGGTTCCAGTCCAAGCTGTCCCGGTGTGATTTCCAGATCTTCAATCTTGGAATACATGAAATCATAGGCGGTCATTGTACCATCCGCAAGCTTATTATAAACATCTGCATCATAATCTAGAATTCCCTGCTCATAAAGCATCATACCAATCTGGCTTCCTGTGATTTCTTCATTGCGTATCATATACTTGTAGATCAGTTTGTCAAATCCGGAATTCTTAGGAAGATTTGCACTGATATACGCCAGAATCCCCTGATATACTTCATTCTGATCCGAATACTCACTGTCACTGTTCATATAATCAGTCAGTTTTGATGTATCGATCCAGTTCTTGGAGATCGCATAATTCAGATAAGTATAGAGACTGATGCTCTCATCATTTTCCCACGCAATATATGTAGAATCATTGGTATCAATCGAATCTTTCTGAATGATTGCTGCATTCTGGGTAAGTACAGTACTGATAATATAACTGAGATATGCCTGCATATCCTCATCACAGTCTTTATATGCCGGCGCACCTGAATCACTCAGCTGTGCCATCACATCTGCAAGCACTGCCTCCTTTTTGGAGGAAAATGACGCATACACACTTTTCTCAGTCTCCCCGGCATCCGCAGCCTCAAAATGTCCCACATTCAGAATCTCATTGGAAATAAATGCATTGTAAACATCACCAATCGGTATCTTCACATCACTTCCCTCTTCTGCCTGTGTACGGTCATAGGTCAGAGACGTAGTCAGATTGGAAAGGATGATTCCGGCAAGCTTTTCTTCCAGGAGATCATAAGCTGCCTTTTGCAGATTGGCATCAATAGAAAGATAGACATCATTTCCTGCTTTTGCCTTTTTCCCCTGCTTGGACTCAATGACCTTTCCCACACTGTTAACATAAAGTTTGATTTCACCTTTTTCACCTTGAAGTGTTTTATCCAGTGTCTGCTCCAGCCCTGCTTTTCCAACCACATCCGTAAGAGAATACGAGTCCGACTCCTTTTCATCCAACGCATCATATTCATCTTGTGAAATTACGCCCGTATAACCAAGAATAGACGCAAAATATTTGCTGTCCGGGTAATAACGGATTGAATCCTCTTCAATATTAACTCCCTGAAGAGTATCCAGGTTCTCCATAATAGCAGCTGTTGTACTTTCACTGACATCACTTGCAATCGTTGTAGCCACATACTTCTGATAGCGATTCAGTCCCATGGAATACCGGATTGTTACCAGCTTTAGGATTTCTTCTTTGGACAGCTTCTGTTCGTCCAGCCCATAACCGTAGGTATCATCTGTACAGAGATAATGCATCAGATCTGCCGCACTGTATGCCTTCTGCTTGTTACTGAGCTTATCAATGGTTGCTTTTCCAAACACATCCGCAAGGAACCGCAGACGCTGCACCTCGCTTGTCATGGAATAAGCATATTCTCCATTATCATTGAGAATAATTTTGAAATCATTGACAATAGAATCTCCATTCGATTCAACAATACTGATCACTTTCTCAATTGTCGCATTGATGATTTTATTTTTCTCTTTGACCGTATCATAGTCACCGTTGTCTTCAATCGTGACGGAATATGCGAGCTTGTTATCTGCCAGAACCACTCCGTTCCGGTCCAGGATACGACCTCTGGTTCCCTGTACCTCTTTTGTTTTCTGGATCTGAAGCTTATAGTCATCCAGATATGCCTGTCCGTTTACGATCTGTAAAACAAACACACGCTGTATCAAAATTGTAGAAAGCACAATAAACACAAGCATCAGCACAAACACTCTAGATTTTACCAAGTCGATAAACCATCTTTTCAGACGATCCAATAAATCAAACAAATCTGCTAGCACTCCTTTTTTCTTCTTCTTCAAGTCTTCGGTTAATATGCAGAATGATCTGATACAGAACAAGTGTAACCAGAATCGTGTAAACCAGTTCCGGCATGATCACATGTCTCAGATAATGCAAAAAATGGAAATCACTTTTTAACATGAATAAAAGGACATAAATCACCATACCATATAGAAACTCGCTGCCGGCAATAAGTGCCAACGGGAGTTTGATGTCTTCGTCATAAAATACTCTCTGGAAAAATCCGTTACCATATCCGATCAGCATATAGATCAGCGCATAAAATCCAAGCAGATTTCCACCTAGTATATCTTTTAAAAGTCCACAGAAAAAGCCGATGATCATTCCTTCTTTTTGTCCCCTCATAAATCCAAATGAGGACGTCACGATAATCAGGAGATTCGGAATAATCGAGACAAACGCCAGCTTTTGAAACACCGTTGTCTCCAGAAGAAAACAGACAGTGATCAACACAGCACAGATCAGGATCCTTTTAATCTTTTTCATGTCTATTCGCCTCCGTTATCGCTTCCACTTTCACCTTTTCCATCGATCAGATCCTGCTTTGTTGTTGTAATAACAAGAACTTCCTGTAATTCCTTAAAATCCGTAGCAGGAATGATATATCCGGATCTTGTCAGGTTATTGGAATCTACATTTACCTCTGAAATATATCCAACCAGAAGTCCCTGCAAATATTTGCTGCTGATATTCGATGTTACAACCTGTTCTCCGACCGCCACTTCATTTTCATTATTGGCAAGCTGTTCAAATTTTAAAAGTCCGTCCTGCACCGTCTGCAGATCTCCGCTTACAATACATTTGTCAAAGGTTGTCAGGATCATGGCACTTACATTTTTATCATCGATAATCGAACTTACTGTTGCCCAGTTCGGTCCGACTTCTGTGACGATCCCAACCAGTCCGGTTCCAGATAGGACATTCATATCTTCCCTGATCCCATCATTGCTTCCCTTATCAATCGTAAATTTCGAAAACCAGTTGCTATTCTCGCTGGCGATTACATTCGCAGCAACTTTCGGATAATCCGCTGTATTCTGATCCATCTTATATAGTTCTTTATATCTTTCCAGCGTTGCTGAATTCTGCTGCAATCGGTTATTCTCAGTCGTCATCTCTTCCAGGCGGGATTTCAGTTCTTTGTTTTCTTTTTTTATTTCCTGAAGTGTTGCAAAATTCTCTGAAACATCGCCGATCCACATCCCGACACGGTTGATTCCTTTCTGCATCGGCACGATCGTGTAACCTGCTGCCCAGGAAAGCGGTCCTTTCCCGGACTCTGCAAATCCGGAAAGTCCCATCAATACAATACATATGATAGCAAGGATCAGCAACCAGTATTTATTTGATGTTGAAAATTGATTCTTTCTTTTCATCTATCTTATCCACCTATAATTTTCATCCAACATTGAGTACGAAAGTTTTTTAAGTTCTTTTGAATTGATCATCCGTCGCAGCCCTTCTACTGCACACAGATCCGGCTTAGCAGCCACATGCACCGGATATCCAGTCACAGCTTCTATGTACCGGTCAAGCCCCGGTAGCCTGGAAACACCACCCGTCAGACAGATTCCATTCTTTCTGATTGAACGGGCTACCTCCGGTGGGGTCCGTTCAATCAACTGACCAATCTGCGAAGTACAGGTTTCCAGAGATTCTTTCATCGCAGCCCGTACCGCACTGCTTGGGATTTCCTGGTATCTTGGTACACCAACAACCAGATTACGTCCGGCAACCACCATGGAAGCTTTTCCGTTTCCGCCAAGCACTCCAAAACGTTTTCTGAGAGCCTCGGCTGTCTGTCTTCCGATCAGAAAATCATAATTCCGGCGGACCATATTCTGAACTGCCACATCAAATGTCATACCACCAATCTTAAGCATTTTATTAAGTACCATGCCACCTGAACCTACTACAGATAATTCGGTTGTAGCCGCACCAAAATCAACGATCAGCATCCCTTTTGTCTTCCGGACATCAATTCCCATTCCGATACACTGCGCAACACCGCGTTCTACAATACTCACTTCTTTTGCTTTCGCCGTTGAATGAACAACCAGATCAAAAAACGCCCGTTTTTCAACTTCTGTGACATCCGTAGGTACTGCGATCAGATATTCTGATCCTCTTGTAAAACGGCGCTCTTTCTTCAGCAGATTCTGAAGAAGATACTGCATATCCGTAAATCTGCTGATTACACCTTCTTTCATCGGAAACACCACTTCAATATTTCCCGGTGTTCTCTCGAACATCGCATATGCTTCATCGCCGACAGCCAAGATCTCTTTTCCGTCCACAATAGCAATTACATTCTTCTCTTTCCACGTACTGTCCTGCTTTTTATCATACACCTTGATCTCATAAGTCCCGAGATCAAGACCGTAAATATTTCGCGCCATAATCTAAAGTTCCTTTCCATACTACTTTTCCTTAAGCAGCTTCTGCTCTGCGAGTGATACATAGCAGTTATCACCAATAATGATATGATCCAGAAGTTCAATTCCAAGAAGGCTTCCGCCCTCCCGGATTCGCTGTGTCACAAGAATATCTTCCCTGCTCGGCATCGGATCACCACTTGGATGATTGTGCAACAATATAATATAGACTGCGTTCTTTTGCAATGCCTCTATAAAAAGCTCTCTCGGGGAAATTACGGACATATTTACTGTCCCTCTCGAAATTTCGCTTTCTCCGATCAGTCTGGAACGCGTATTCAGCATCAGCAGTTTCAAATGCTCCTGCCTGTAATAGCGCATATCTTCCATATAATATGCTGCAATTGTATCCGGTCTTGAAAAATCCAGATCTTCTCTGGCTGAAAGCTGGGACATTCTCTTGGAAAGTTCACAAAGGCATAAGATCTGAATAGCCTTTACTCTTCCGATTCCACTGATTTTCAGCAGTTCTTCTTTTGTCCAGCTTTGAAGATGGGCTTTGGCTTGTGGCTGTGTACCTTCTCCGGGATAAAAAAGCTTCCTGGCAAGATCCAGTGCACTCTCTCCCTTTGTTCCAGTCCTTAACAAAACAGCGAGCAATTCAATATCTGTTAAACTGCCCGCCCCAAAGCGTTCACATTTTTCATATGGCCGCTCTTCTGATAACATTTCTCGAATGGTATTTTTTTGATTCATCCTTTTGCAGGATTTGTTGATTCACACCAGACTCTCCACCCTTGTATATGGGATGCTTTATACATCCTATAAGAAACGATAAATGAATATGGAGATAATCACTCCAATAATGCTTGCGATCGTGATCTTAATCGTAAGACCAAACGTAATAACGACAAGTCCGAGGTTCAAAACAATCGGTGTCTCTACCCCGAAAGTCTGTCCATAAGAAAGCCAGCTAAGTGCTGGAACCCCTTCTGCAAGCACACCGATAAAGCCACCCAGAACAATTCCTGCCAAAATCAGCAGAAACAACGCCCAGGCATTCTTACTTCCGGCTCCTCTCATCTGTACTCCTCCTCTTTTGAATCACAAACTGGTATCATTTTAGCATATTTTAAAAAACGTGTATAGACTTTTTAAATATTATTTTTTTCTTAACACAGCTGTTTTCTATAAAAACGGTGCATATTTTTGTCGAATTTTTTCTGCGATTTTAATACCGTCTGCTGCCGCCGACGTAATCCCGCCGGCATATCCTGCGCCCTCTCCGCAAGGATAAAGTCCTCCAATCACGCTTTCCAGCGAATGATTATCTCTTACGATCCGTACCGGCGAAGAGGTTCTGCTCTCCACTCCGGAAAGAATGGAAAAAGGATGCGAAAAACCTCGAATTTTCTTGTTAAAATCTTCCATCCCATCCACCAGCGCGCTACTGATCTTTGCCGGAAAAATCCCCGCCAGGTCTGTCTCTTCATACGCACCCTTCATACATGGCTCATGTCCCTGATACCAGACTTCTGCTTCGGTCTTTTCCTTTTCTTTTCCGGTCACACTCCGGTAAAAATCCCCGTATCTCTGTACCGGAATTTTCCCTTTTCCTGCTTTGTAAGCTGCCTTTTCCAGTTTTCTCTGGAATGCAATTCCGGCAAGCGGATGGTCGCTTTCAAAATCCTCCGGTGTAACCGTCACAACGATTGCGCTGTTGGCATTGTGGCTGTCGCGGGCATGATAGCTCATTCCGTTGACCGCAAGATATCCCTCCTCCGAAGACGCATTAACCACATAGCCTCCCGGACACATACAGAACGAATATACACCTCTTCCATCCGGCAGTTTTGCAGTCAGCTTATAGGCTGCTGCCGGAAGAGATGCCTTTGCATCCCCATACTGGGAATGATTGATCAGCTCCTGCGGGTGTTCTGCACGTACACCAACCGCAAAGGATTTTGCCTCCATCGGAACCTTTTTCTCGAAGAGCATCGCAAAGGTCTCCCGCGCACTGTGTCCCGGTGCCAGAACCAGCGTCTCCGTCTGTATTTCTTCTTTTTCTTTTTTCAGAAGATCTTCATATACGATCCCTCTGATCCGCCTTGTATTTTCTGTAAAAAGGACCTCTGTCATCTGTGTATGGAAATGGATTTCACCACCCCACACAAGGATTTTCTCACGCATATTTCTGATCACAGTCCGTAGAATATCCGTTCCAATGTGTGGTTTATTCACATAAAGAATGTCTTTTGGTGCTCCGTTTTCCACGAAAATCTCCAGCACCTTACGATTGCGCCCCACCGGATCCTTGATCAGTGTATTTAGTTTTCCGTCTGAAAACGTCCCTGCTCCGCCTTCTCCAAACTGCACATTAGAATCCGGTTTCAGTACCCCCGTCTTCCAGAACTCCTCAACATCTTTCTGTCGTTCTTCCACCGGTGCCCCCTGTTCCAGAAGAACCGGCTGATACCCATATTCTGCAAGAAAATACGCACAGAAAAGTCCGGCAGGACCGCATCCGACAACTACCGGACGTGACTTCAATTTTTCGTTGCCTCCTGCCGGAAAAACATATGGCATTGCTTCATGGAGTTGCACATTGCCTGCACGCTTTTTTCGGGTGAGCATCTTCAAAAGCTGTTTTTCATTGTCCGCTTTTACATCCACAGTATAGACATAGAACAGCTCTGGCTTCTTTCTGGCATCCAGAGACTGCTTGATAATCTCATAGCTCTGTACCGCTTCTGTCCTGCACATCAGTGTGTGCACAATCTTTTTCTTCAAATCCTCTTCCGTATGCGTAACCGGAAGCTTCAGCTGACTGATTCTAAGCATTTGCCGCTCCTTTCCCTGCCAGATAACCACTGGTCCATGCCCACTGCAGATTGTAACCTCCGCAGATTCCATCTACATCCAGAATTTCTCCTGCAAAATAAAGTCCTTTTACAAGCTTCGACTCCATCGTGTCCGGATCAATTTCGCTTGTATCTACACCACCCGCACAGATCTGCGCCTGTTCAAACGGATTTGTCTTATCAATATAAGTACGGAAATGCTTACAGATCCGGCAAAGTCTTTCCAGATTCTCTTCACTAAGGTCATGCACCGGCATTGTTCCTGAAATTCCAATTCTCTTAAGCAACGCACCGGCAAGCTTTTTGTGGAATAACCCATTAAAATACTGTTCCATCACAAGACCATCCAGCCTTATCTTCCGTTCCTTTAACATCTGCAAAAATTCTACATCTCCAAAATCCGGCATAAAATCCAGTTCTGCAAAAACTTCTTTCTTTTCATACAGACCTCTCGCTGCATAACGGCTGATCTGAAAGACCGGAATCCCGGAAATACCATAATCCGTAAGCTGCAGCTCGCCGATATCAGAAGCCGTTTCTGTCCCATCGATAAAAACCGTTACTTTTCCATGAGTACGAACGCCTGCGACTTGCCGGTACAGCTTTTCCCTGCACCGGATCTGTACCAGAGCCGGGACAACCGGAACCAGCTTATGTCCCAGCATTTTTGCCAGGTCATATCCACTTCCGTCACTCCCTAGCTTTGCAGCTGCCTTTGATCCGGCCGCAAGGATCACAGCCTCACCGGAAATCATTCCTTTTTTCCCATCTTTTGAAAAACTGATCTGAAAACCATTTTTCTTTGGTATGATCCCAAATACGCGAACTCCGGTATGAATCCGGATCTTTGCCAGTTTCAGCGCAGACTCCAGCGCTTCCCTCACTGCCGAGGCTTGCTCGGACCAGGGATACAGATAGCCATTTTTATCCTTCGGATAAATTCCAAGATTTTTAAAAAAAGACGTTGTCTCAGGCTCAGAAAATTTTCCGATTGATTTCCATGCAAATCCGCTATTGTCACTTCGATAGCAGGATGAATCCTGAAAACGATTGGTAAAGTTACATCTGCCATTACCCGTCGACAGTATTTTTCTGCCAATTATTTCATTCTGTTCCAGAAGCAGTACATCTGCGCCGTTCTGCGCCGCCGTATGTGCAGCCATACTGCCAGCTGCTCCGCCGCCGATGATGATGACTCTTTTTTTCATTCTATAATTCCTTTACAATTCCTTTTTCATATAACTTCTGAAGAGACATTAAAATACCAAGTTTTGCATGCGCCCAGGTGAGACCTCCCTGAAAATATACTGCATACGGTTCTTTGATCGGTCCATCTGCACTCAGTTCGATGGACGATCCCTGTACAAATGCCCCTGCCGCCATAATCACATCACTGTCATATCCCGGCATTGCCCACGGTTCCGGTGTTACATAACTGTCAACCGGTGCTGCCGCCTGGATTCCCTGACAGAATGCAATTACACCTTCCGCACTTCCAAGTGTTACCGCCTGAATGATATCGTGGCGTTCCTCTTTTCCGTCCGGTACAACTGCATAACCAAGCTTTTCATATACATTCGCCGCAAAAATAGCACCTTTTAATGCACCTGCAACAACAGTCGGTGCAAGGAAAAGTCCCTGATAAAACGACTGCATCACACCAAGTGAAGCACCCACTTCTTTTCCAAGTCCAGGAGAAGTAAGGCGGTAAGCACACTGCTCGATCAGATCCTTTCTTCCAGCCACATAGCCACCGATCGGGGCAAGTCCGCCGCCCGGATTCTTGATCAGGGAACCGACAACCAGATCCGCACCCACATCACTTGGCTCCTTTTCTTCTACGAATTCACCATAGCAGTTATCCACCATACAGATGACTTCCGGTTTGATCTTCTTGACAAATGCAATTGCTTCCCCAATTTGATCCACAGAAAAACTCGGTCTTGTCTGATATCCTTTGGAACGCTGAATCGTGATCAGCTTTGTTTTCTCGCCAATCGCTTTTTCAATCGAATCAAAGTCAAAGCTTCCGTCCGGCAGCAGGTCCACCTGATTATAGATTACTCCATATTCTGCAAGGGAACCTGTGGATGGGCGGATTCCAATGACCTCTTCCAGTGTGTCATAAGGCTTTCCTGCGATGGAAAGCAGTTCATCACCAGGTCTTAAATTTGCAGAAAGTGTTAAAGCAAGTGCATGGGTTCCACAGGTAATCTGTGGTCTTACCAGCGCATCTTCGGTATGAAAGACATTTGCATACACCTTTTCCAGCGTATCTCTTCCGAAATCATTGTATCCATAGCCAGATGCATAGTTAAAGCATTCTGCATTCACCCTTGCTTCCTGCATGGCATGAATGACCTTCAGCTGGTTCAACTCTGCCATCTTATCGATCTTATCAAAACGTTCTTTCAGTGATTTTTCAATTTTTTCTCCAAAGTCATGAACTTCCGGTGAAATTCCGGTCTGTTCATATAATTTCTGTATTTTCTGACTGATATCCATTAGTCTGTAATCTCCTTTTCTTTCAGTATCGCAAGCATTGCCTGCAAAATCTTCTCTTCATCGTATCCGAATTCCTCTTTCTGGATCCAGTTCACATCCCGCTCTCTGCGGAACCAGGTCAACTGACGTTTTGCAAAATGACGGGTATCCCTTTTCAGGATCGTTACCGCTTCTTCAAGTGAATTCTTTCCATCCAGATAATCCAGAATTTCCTTATATCCAAGTCCCTGCATTGAAATCATTTCCCTTGTGCATCCTCTGGTCTTTAAAGCAGTCACCTCATCTACAAGCCCCTGCTCCACCATCAAATCCACACGACGATCAATCCGCTCATACAAACGGCTACGCACATCATTCAGAACAAAATACGCAAACTGATACGGGGAATCCTTCTCCCGTTCTGCTTCATTATGTTCGGAAATCTTTGTTCCTGTCTCATGATAATATTCCAGAGCACGAATCACCCGTTTTACATTATTTGCATGAATTGCATCTGCCGACTTTGGATCCGCTTCCCGTAGCCTGTCATGGAGTGCCTGCGCACCATGCTCCTTTGCATACGTTTCCAGCTTCTTTCGATAGGCAGTGTTTTCTTCTCCCTTTTCAAAATCAATGTCATACAAAAGCGCCTGGATATAAAATCCCGTGCCACCTACAACAATCGGAATACGTCCTCTCTTATAGATCTCTACCATTGCATCTTTTGCCATCTTCTGAAAAACAGCTACATTAAATTCCTCTTCCGGATTAAGCACATCGATCAGATAATGTTTCACACCTTTCATCTCTTCCGGCAAAATCTTCGCGGAACCAATATCCATGTGCCGGTATACCTGCATCGAATCCGCCGAAATGATCTCTCCTCCAATTGCTTTTGCAAGGCCAATCGACGCAGCCGTCTTTCCGACAGCAGTCGGGCCTGTCAATATGATCAGTGGCTTTTTCTTCTCTGTCTTCTGTGTCATGTTCTTCTCCTACACAATACGCTTAAATTTCTTTTCCAGTTCCCGCTTTGTCATCGCAATGATCGTTGGCCTGCCATGTGGACAATGATATGGATTATCCAGGGACAACAGTTCATTGATCAGTTCATCCATTTCTGCATAGGACAGCTTCATATTTCCTTTGACAGCCGCCTTGCAGGACATGGACGCAATCTTCTCATCAATCAGCTCTGGTTCCAGACTGGTCGATAACCCATCCGATAGAGAATCCAACATTTCAAGAAGCAGTTCCTTTTTGGCGATTCCAAACAGATTATCCGGAATTGCGCGAACTGCGTACTCGTCACCACCAAATGGCTCAATTTCAAACCCGATTGCCGTAAAACGGTCTTTAAATGTCTCCAACACATCAATCTCCTGCATAGAAAGGCTCAGGATGATCGGTGGGCTCAAGTATTGTGAAGTATACTCTCTCTTCTTCATTCCTGCAAGGGTCCTTTCATAAAGGACTCTTTCATGTGCAGCATGCTGGTCTATAATATAGAGGCTGTCACGATACTGGATCAGCCAGTAGGTTTCAAAAACCTGTCCGATGATCCGGTATTCCTGTCTTGCCTCTTTCTTTAAAATCTGCTCTTCAAACAAATCTAACTGTTTTACTTTTTTTGCTTTCAAATCCTTCAAAAACAGATTTGACTCTGTTTTTTCTGGATCACGCTCTGTTTTTTCTTTACTTTTATCAGAATACGCTCTGTTTTCTGTTCCTTTATTCTGGATATCTACAGCCGGATTTTCATCTAATGCAGCCATCTTTGACTCTTTGGCACCGATATTCTTCTCTTGCTCTTCTTTTGCTTCTGTAAGATGACTGGCATAAACCCGCTCCCTCATCTTCTGCATAAAATAATCCAGCTTTTCGTCACCGGTTGAGACTGTCTTTTCTGTACTTATCTGTGTCTGAAGTTCTGCTGACGGCATCTCTGACTGCGACCAGGATTCCGCTCGCTCTGCCCCCTCCTGAACGGAACTCTTTCGCATCTTAGGTGAAGTGCCATCTGTTCGATATGGATTTCCCGCATCTCTTATAACAGTTTTCTTTTCCTGTCTTTTTTCAGACATTCCCGGTACTTTGATCTCAGACATTTCCACTTCCGGAATCAACTCCGGCTCATGCAGTCCCTTACTGATCGCCTCATAAAGCAGATTGTAAATCCCCTGCTGGTTACTGAACCTAAGTTCCATCTTGGATGGATGCACATTTACATCAATTTTTTCCGGATTGATCTCAATCTGGAATGCAACAAACGGATAACGATGCTGCATCGTAAAATCTTTGTATCCATCTTCAATCGCTTTTGCAAGAATACTGTTCCTTACATAACGCCCGTTGACAAAATAATTTTCAAAATTTCGATTTCCACGGTTAATCACTGGCTTTCCCAGATATCCGGACAGCCTTACACCATCTTTTTCAAATTCCAGTGGGATCAGATTGTTCGCAATTTCCCGTCCGTAAATGTGGTAAATGACATCTTTCATCTTCCCGTTCCCGGAAGTATGCAGCTTTACCTGTCCATTGTTGATAAACCGGAAGGAAATATCCGGATGGGAAAGGGCAAGTCTGGTCAGCAGATCACTGATATGGCTTGCCTCTGTCATCGGCGTCTTCAGGAATTTGCGCCTGGCAGGTGTATTGAAAAACAGCTGACGCACCAGAAAGGTCGTCCCATCCGGCGCTCCGGTCTCCTCCGGCGTTCTTCCTTTTCCGCCTTCTATGATATATTTTGTCCCAAATACGTCTTCTCTTGTCTTTGTGATCAGTTCCACTCTTGCAACTGCCGAAATACTCGACAACGCTTCTCCGCGGAACCCAAGAGAAGACAAATGTGTCAGATCCTCTGCACTGCGGATTTTGCTGGTCGAATGGCGCAGAAATGCATTTTCCACGTCCTGTTTCGCGATCCCACAACCATTATCCGTAATTCGTATCAGAGAAATCCCGCCCTCTTCAATCTCCACAGTCACCGCTGTAGATCCTGCGTCAATCGCATTTTCCACCAGCTCTTTCACAACAGAAGCCGGGCGTTCAATCACTTCCCCGGCTGCTATCTTATCAATTGTAATCTGATCCAGCAATTCTATATGCGGCATTCGATTCTTCTTTCCTTTCTCTTATGGATCAGCCTACCATCTGTTCCGCAGCTTATTCTGCAGCTGATACAGTTTGTTCATGGCATCCATTGGCGTCATATGGCTGATATCCAGTTCCTTTAACTCATTTAACACATCATCATCTTTTACGGTATCAAACAGAGAAAACTGTGTCAGATCCACCTCATCCAGCTTCTTCTGCGTTTTTTTCTTCGTCTCACTTCCCTGTACCGCAATATTCTTTACTTTTCCGGTAATATCCGCTGTCACCAGCTCTTCTACGATCTCTTTGGCGCGGTTAATGACCGGATCCGGCACTCCTGCAAGCTTTGCGACCTGGATACCATAACTCTTGTCTGCTCCACCCTTTACGATCTTACGCAGGAATACGATATCATCACCTTTTTCCTTGACCGCAATACAATAGTTGTTGACATTGCTAATCTTGCCTTCCAGCTCGGTAAGCTCATGATAGTGGGTTGCAAATAAGGTCTTTGCCCCAAGAAGTTTGCTGTTGCTGATATACTCGACAACCGCCCAAGCAATACTCAATCCATCAAAGGTACTGGTTCCTCTTCCAATCTCATCCAGGATCAGAAGGCTCTTGCTTGTCGCGTTTCGCAGAATATTTGCCACTTCGTTCATTTCCACCATGAAAGTGCTCTGTCCGCTTGCCAGGTCATCTGACGCTCCCACACGGGTAAAAATGCGGTCCACAAGTCCAATATTTGCTGAAGACGCCGGCACAAAGGATCCCAGCTGTGCCATCAGTACGATCAGCGCAGCCTGACGCATATAAGTGGATTTTCCAGCCATGTTTGGTCCGGTAATGATGGAAATGCGCTGTTTTTTATCATCCAGATAAGTATCGTTGGCAATAAACATATCATTCGGGATCATCTTTTCCACCACCGGATGTCGCCCATCACGAATGTCGATCACGCCCTTTTCATTGATCTTTGGCCGTACATAGTTGTTGCGCTCGGCAACCAGTGCAAGCGAAGCTATCACATCCAGCTTTGCAACTGCCTTTGCTGTTCTCTGTATCCTGGTCAACTCTGCTGCGATAGTATTTCTCACCTCACAGTAAAGCTCATATTCCAGTGCACAGAGTTTATCCTCTGCTCCCAGAATCGTATCTTCCAGCTCTTTCAGTTCTGGAATGATATAACGCTCCGCATTGGCAAGGGTCTGCTTTCTTGTATAATAATCCGGAACCAGATCTTTGAACGAATTGGTAACTTCCAGATAATAACCGAATACTTTATTATAACGGATCCGCAGGTTTTTAATCCCGGTCTTTTCCCGTTCCTTGGTCTCCAGATCAGCAAGCCAGTTCTTTCCTTCGGATTTTGCTTTTCGAAGACGATCCACTTCTTCATTATAACCGTCTTTGATGATTCCGCCTTCTTTCATGGCAAGCGGCGGTTCTTCCTGAATCGCCCGTCCGACCAGATCACAAAGTTCTTCCAGCGGATCCAGTTCTTCATAAATTTCTTTTAAAAGGTCACTCTCCATATCCTTTAATATGCATTTTACCGACGGGAGCATGGAAAGGGAACTCTGAAATGCAATCAGGTCTCTTGGATTTGCTGACTGATAGGTGATTTTCCCAACCAGACGCTCCAGATCGTACACCGGATTCAAATATTCCCGGATTTCTTCTCTGCAAATAGCATTGTCCTTCAATTCCGCAACTGCATCCAGCCTTTTGACAATGGATTCCTTGTCGATCAACGGCTGTTCTACATATTTCCGAAGGGTTCTCGCCCCCATTGCCGTCTTTGTCTTATCCAGTACCCACAGAAGGGATCCTCTTTTCTGCTTTTCACGTAAAGTCTCAACCAACTCCAGATTACGCCTTGTAGCACTGTCCAGAACCATATAATTACCCGTTGCATAACGTGTCAGACGGCTCATATGAGACAGGGAATTTTTCTGCGTCTCTTCCAGATACTTTAAAAGCGCACCGGACGCGATCATCCCACATTCATAGTCCGAAAGTCCAATCCCTTCAAGAGAAGCCACCTTAAAATGTTCCTGCAAAGTTTCCCGGCAGAGTGCATCATCAAAATACCATGCTTCCAGTGAATAAATTGCCATATGCAGACGGTTTTTCAGATCATCCAAATCCAGTCCACTCATGTAAAATGCTTCATTGCAGACAATCTCAGACGGCATAAATTTGTAAAGCTCATCCATCAGTTTTGTCTGGGAATCCAGTTCTGTCACCAGATATTCCCCGGTTGTAACATCCGCAACCGAAAGTCCGTACCGGTCTGCCATATAGACAATACACATAATGTAATTGTTCTTTGTTTCATCCAGTCCCTGAGTATCCAGGTTGGTTCCAGGTGTTACTACACGGATAACTTCCCGTTTTACAATTCCTTTTGCTGTTTTCGGATCTTCTACCTGCTCACAGATTGCTACCTTATAGCCTTTTGATACCAGACGGTTCAGATAACTGTCAACTGCATGGTACGGGATTCCGCACATCGGTGCCCGTTCTTCCAGTCCGCAATTCTTTCCAGTCAGAGTAATTTCCAGCTCTTTGGATGCTGTGAGAGCATCGTCGAAGAACATTTCATAAAAATCTCCTAAGCGGTAAAAAAGGATACAATCCTTGTATTCCTCTTTTGTCTGCATATATTGCTTCATCATCGGTGTTAATTCATTACTCATATCAAAATCTCCTTATTTTATAAGGGTTTCAGCGTTTGTGGTATGCTAATTTGACCATCTTTTGACCAAATTTGTAAATCCTGATCAATTGTTGCATTTGAACGGAATGAATAATTATGCATATAACCTGTATATTTATTAAACTCGCTGTTAATAAATACGGAGTCCGGATGTGTATAATGTTTCATCATATCAATATCATTATGTCCGGAAATAAGCATTATAGACGCTGGATCCATATGAGATTCATAACACAATGTAATAAACGTATGGCGGAATAAATGAGGATGAATATTGGAAATATGATATTCCCTATTTTCTGTTAGTGCCTGTTGTTTTTCATGATTATTCATTATGGAAGTTATCCGTCGGCACTCTTTTTCTGCCTGTGTCGGCATAAAACAATTTCCCTCTTGTGTCGTAAAAATCAATTGAGGATAATCATTTAATAACAAATTTTTAATCCCCCACTTTTTTTGTACTTTCTTTTGTCAGCAAGCTGTTTTTCGCGCCAACTATATAACGCATCAACTGCCGCCTTGAATAGAGGGATTTTTCTTATACTTGCGGTTCTTTTTGGAGATGTAATTTGCTTGATGTAATAAGGTCTATCTAGTTTGTTCCCGTTGTCATCGTAATAAACAGGGACAATATTGATTGTTTTATACACATGGAGATAGTTGTTTTGAAAGTCAACATCTTTCCATTCCAATGCACACGCCTCTCCAATCCGCATTCCTGTAAAAAGAAGCAGCATATATAATTCGTAATATCGAGTATCTCTTGCTACATCAAAAAACCTTATGATTTCGTCGTTTGTCATGCGTTTCAAATTCTGTCCTGCTATTTTAACCGGTTTGAAGTTTTTATTCGTTATTTCCGGATAAACAATCCCTCTACATGGATTGAATAAAAGCATTTTTCCGATTACAGCTCTTTCAAGACAGCTGGATACGACAGAAACAGTAGAACGGATAGTGGATTTTTTATAGCCTTTGTTAGCTAGTTCAATAACCATATTTTGAACATGCGTGATTTGAATATCTGCTAATTTCATATAGCCTATATATTTTATACACCGATTATACGAATCGATATAATTCCGAATTGTTGTTTTTTTTATCCTATTTACGATATAGAGTTCCATCCATTTTTCAAACCACTGATTTAGAGTTATTTTTTGTGTGTCTATATCTAATCCGTATTTTGTTTTTTCTAATAATTTTTCCCTTTTCTTTTTAACTTCTTTTAAAGTATGACCATATAGGCATATCGGTTTCTTTCCTCCTCCAAGGGATATGCGTGTTTGATAACGCCCATCTTTTCGTTGGGTAAACCCTTTTCCTAATTCTTTGCCTGTTAGATCTTTTCCCATGACGATCACCTGTCTTTCCTTGACCCATGGACAGGTACTTCATCCGTTTAATAGTATCAAATTTTAATGAGCTTTTCAAGAAGCTCTTTTTGGGTACTATAGGATAAAATACTCAATGCCGCACTTGATGGTCAATCCATTTTTCTAATTTTTTTTTGTGAATTAAAGTTCTTTTTCCTATTCGCACCATCATTTTTTGCTCATAAGCTAAAGAACGCATTGTTTTTTCGGACACTCCTGTTAACTTGCAGGCTTCTTTTACTGATAAAAGAAGTTTTGGATACCTGCTTTTGGTCAGGTGAAGTACGTGTATCCATGCCCAGAAGTCTCTGAACAATTTCAAAATCACGGTCACTCACCAGTGGCTCATGATTTTTCTCAATCCGGATCCAGTCATCTTCCGGTTTCACATAAGTCTGCTTCACTTTATGGTTCGGTGTTGTCCTTTTTCCCTGCACAAGATTTCCGATATAAACCTCGTTTTCCAGTATCCTACGGACTGTAACAGAACTCCAAAGTGCCTGCTCTTTCTGCCGGAAGCCAGTTTTATAATGACTGCCGCTGCTGATTTTATATTCAAATGGTGAAAGAATACCCAGTTCATTTAAACGATTAGCGATCGCATCCTGACTCATTCCCCGTAGCTTCATCTTAAAAATATCCTGTACTACACTGCCTGCAGATGGGTCAATCTCTAATTTATGCTTATCTGTCTTTGTCTTCCTGTATCCAAATGCTACAAACGGAGTCACGCATTCCCCTTTTTCCCTCTTAATCTCAAGATTACTCCTGATCTTAATAGAAATGTCACGGCACGTATGTTACAACCGGTAATCGAGAAGGATTTGAACGTTGGGCAAAACTAAATAATCTAAAAGAAGCAGCCCGCACCTTCAACTATCTTTCCGAAAATAACCTGCTGAATTATGAAGATTTCCAACAACATGTTTCTGATGTTGATGCTTCTGTTAAAGTGGCTGATCAAAGAATAACGCAAATCAACAGTAAGCTGAGCACACAGAAAATCATTCAAAAACACTGTGATTCTTACCGTCTCTGCCGAAAAGTGATTGAAGATTGCAAATCTGCTAAAAATCCCAAAGCATACCGGATCAAACATCAGGCAGAATACCAGCTCCACGATTCACTAAAAAAAGAGCTTCAGGATCTCGGTGTTACCAAAATCCCAAGCTCTAATAAAATCCAGAAGCAGATTGAAAATCTTGAATCTGAACAGACTTCTACTGTTCGGGAAAAACAGGAATTACAGAAAAAGCTGAAAACTCTGGAAATCATTCAGCAGAATTTCACAGCACTGCTCAATGCTCCGGAGATGCAAATTCCTGTATCAGGGAAAGAGCCAACTCTTTAAAAAGAAGAGGTACCTATGTAACGGTGCCTCTTCCCTTTCCATCTAATCTGTTTTATTGCTCTACCCTATCACCCTTAATATGCTGGTGGAAGATGTATTCCATGTGGAAGATTGAGCTGGGTATTTTATCCAGCTCAATCTTCCGCTCCCTGTAAATGAGAATTTGTCCGCTCCTTTATATAAAATAATTCCATTTTTCAGAACTACTAACTATTTTTCTTCAGCCCATAAAATTAAACGATCAGAACACTCTGTTGGTTGCGACACTCTACATGTATTTTTTATAAATCCTTTAGTAAAGATATGATCAATAGGTGATGCTGGAGTAGTCAATTTAGTATTAATCGGGGAAATCAATGCTCGTATGATTCTGTATAATTTCTGTGAATTAGTGACTTCTCACGCTGTGGTAAAAACATCTAAAAATACCAAACACGTCTATAAAATTAATTTCGCCACCGCAGTAAACATATGCAGGGCATATCTCAAACACGGCGGTGATGAAACAGAGACCATGCTTCTCATACAAAAGTATCTGACACCTGTCAGGTACAATCGAAAATATCCTATCCACCTCAGTCCAAAGAGAAATAGGGATTTCATGTATCGGGTTGCATAAATCTCGTTACCATTATACTGCGTTATGAGGCAGATATGCAATCTGTCTTTTTGTCATACACAAAAAATGATTTGAACTCATCATACACCTGCTTTCTACGCATTAGTGCACCTAAAAAATACAGCATTTCTTAACTGAACAGTATTTTCAATGCATGAACGCATATGATATACTGTTTTCATCATAAAAAACCTTATCTAAATGACATTGATTATCTAATTAACTACATTATTTTCTGTCTAAAATATCCATAAATTCGTCACCTGTAATTGTTTCCTTCTCATACAGGTACATAGCCAGTTCGTCCAGTTTTTCCCTGTTTTCGGAAAGGATTTTTCTTGCTTTTTCATGCTCTGCTTTTACGAGCTGCACGACTTTTTCATCAATTTCCTTCTGGGTATCTGTGGAACAGGAAAGAGACGTATCGCCGCCAAGATACTGGTTGGTCACGGTTTCCATTGCCACCATGTCGAATTCATCTGTCATGCCGTAGCGGGTGATCATCGCTCTTGCAATTTTTGTTGCCTGTTCGATATCATTGGAGGCTCCTGTCGTGATCTCACCAAATACGATCTCCTCTGCCGCACGTCCGCCTGTAAATGTAACAATCTTATTCTCAAGTTCTTTTTTCGTCATCAGATATTTATCACCCTGCTCAACCTGCATAGTGTAGCCGAGTGCACCTGAGGTACGCGGGATGATCGTAATCTTCTGGACCGGTGCTGAATGACTCTGCAATGCAGCTACCAGAGCGTGTCCTATCTCATGATATGCAACAACCTTCTTCTCCTGATCTGAAAGAACCGCATTCTTCTTCTGATATCCTGCAATAACCACTTCTATACTTTCTTCGAGATCAGATTCATTTACAACGGTTCTTCCACTACGGACAGCACGTAATGCTGCTTCATTTATAATATTGGCAAGCTCCGCACCGGATGCACCGGATGCCATACGTGCAATCGTATGCAGGTCAACATCATCAGATGCTTTTATCTTCTTTGCATGAACCTTTAAAATTGCTTCACGGCCTGCAAGATCCGGCAGTTCAACCGGCACACGCCTGTCAAAACGTCCCGGACGTGTAAGTGCCGGATCTAACGACTCCGGACGGTTCGTTGCAGCAAGAATGATGACACCATTATTTCCTTCAAATCCATCCATCTCTGTAAGAAGCTGATTTAAGGTCTGCTCCCTCTCATCATTTCCGCCCATTTGTCCGTCACGCTTTTTACCAATGGCATCAATTTCATCAATAAACACGATACATGGTGCCTTTTCCTTTGCCTGTTTGAAAAGATCTCGAACCTTGGAAGCTCCCATACCGACAAACATCTCTACGAATTCTGATCCGGACATTGAGAAAAATGGTACATTTGATTCACCCGCAACTGCTTTTGCAAGCATTGTTTTACCAGTTCCCGGAGGTCCTACAAGAAGGACACCTTTTGGCATAGACGCACCTACATCGGTATACTTCTTCGGATTGTGAAGATAATCAACGATCTCTGAAAGGTTTTCTTTCGCCTCATCTTCTCCTGCAACGTCTGAAAAACGGATTCCCTCACTGGATTGCACATAAATCTTCGCATTGCTTTTTCCCATTCCAAAAGCCATCGAATTTTTTCCTCCGGCATGCTCCATCAGTTTCTTCGCCATATAATTTCCCAGTGCGATAAAAAGGATCAATGGCAAAACCCCGGTCAGCAGGAAGCTGATGATCGGTGACATCTGCTTATCGATATCTTTTGCGAATACTGCTCCACATTCATATAGCCTGTCCGTCAGGTTCGGATCGTTCATCAGACCTGTTTTATAAATATTTTTTTGATCTTTATCTGTAAAGATGATCTGATTGTCCTTAACTTCTACTTCACCGATATTCTTCTTCTCGATCATGCTCATAAAAGTTCCATAATCCGTTTCCTTTACCTGATGCTCCATAAGGATTGGTGCGACAACCAGATTAAATACAATCAGCACTATTAACACAATCCCATAATAATATGCCAGTGGTTTTTTCGGTGTTTTAACTTCTTTCATGGTCTTTCCTCCTGTTGTTCTGCGATATGCTTTCTCCGTGCATTTTCGTATTATTTATTCTGCCATCTGACTTCGCCCTTGGACAGAAGCGGATAACAGATCAGCTGATCTGAATCCAGATTTTCCGCATGCATGTCAACCGCTGTGATCTGATGATTATCATAAGTCGTATAATAATAAATACCTTTTGCTGTATTACAACAGGACGTGTATATCGTGATCTCATATTTGCCTTCTGTCACCTCACAACATCCACGCTGCTGATCTACAGATCCTAAGATATGGAAGAACTGGCTTACACTCTCACCCTCTTCTTCACCGGAGATCGAATTTAATTTTGTAAAGGCAACTTTCACAAATCTTGACTGGCTGGAAAGATCTCCAGGTATTCCCATTCCACCCATTCCTCTGCTATATGCATCAAGCTGTAATACTCCTGCAAAAGTACTCTCCGGCTGTTTTCTGGATACTCCGGCATAATTATTCAGTGCAAACATCTGACCCAGGAATGGTGGATTATTGGTAAGCACTCCTACCGGATTATCATATACATGCAGCCCATCCTTCATAGACTCAACAACGATACAGGCGTCTTTGTCTGCAATGATCCAGTGAAGCTGTGCTGTCGGCAGCTGTTCACTGAATGCTGTGCCTGTCAGTCTCATTGCTGCCAGCTTCTCTCTCGCCTCTGCTACAGTAGCACACTGTGTAAGGATCCATGGGATGAACTCGAACTGTGCCACCTGGCTGACTTCTGTTTCATCTTCCGGCAAAGCCTCTTCATATGCCGCATTGCCGACAAAATTAAGACCTGCCATTCCAAGGCCTTTTTCATTAACAGCATCATAATAAAGCGGATAACCTCCTGCAACAAATGCCATTCCGATCAAAGCATAATGGCTTTTTATCTTCCCGGCAAACCGGAAATCAAATTCGTAATTTCTTGGCGTTATCGTAATCTGTTCCCCATAGGAAAATTCATAATCAAGCGTTCTACCCATATAAAAATCTTTTGTTTTGTAAGTTGCTGCTGTACACATATCGAACACCTCTTCTTTCTGCTATAATAGTCCTGCAAACAATCTCATAAACAACTGTCCGATCCGTAAATATGCACTCCGTCCTGTGCGGTACTTTTCGGTCACTTCCCTACATTCATTCATTGTTGCTCCAAGATCATCTCTTATATCCAAAACTGTCTGACTATCCGCCATAAAACATCCATTTTCAAAGTGATTATAAAGCAATGCCATTCAGTTAAGCATCATTTTAGTGGTTTTCTGTCATAGAAAGCCACTGTTTTTATGCCTAAAAACTTTAAAAATATTACAAAAAACAGTTGACAAGTAAGCCAATATATGTTGCGCAAGCCTTGATTATAAACATATTTCAAGGAGGCTCATTATGGCTGATTTTTTCTTATCTAATTTAAAATCCACACTCGACAACTGCATCACAGAACTCGATGAAATTCACTCCATGTTCTGCCGTAATCCGGAAAGTGATTTTACCAGGAACCGCAAACTTTCTTTCCGCGAGTATATTCAGTTTATGCTCCAGATGCAGAGTAAATCCGTTTCAAATGCAGTAAACATATGCAGGGCATATCTCAAACACGGCGGTGATGAAACAGAGACCATGCTTCTCATACAAAAGTATCTGACACCTGTCAGGTACAATCGAAAATATCCTATCCACCTCAGTCCAAAGAGAAATAGGGATTTCATGTATCGGGTTACATAAATCTCGTTACTATTATACTGCATTATGAGGCAGATATGCAATCTGTCTTTTTGTCATAAAAAACCTTATCTAAATGACATTGAATGATTTATTTTCTATCTAAAATTTTATTAAACCGACTAAAGACTCCATAGTTTGTGTGTTTGACTTACTGTTTATATCTATCTTCTCCTAAATATTTTTCTAGTCATTGCAATATAAAATTGCTTATACAGTCTCTCCCTTAAGAGTCCTGGTATTCTGGATAATATACAGAGCGACCGATATGACCATCATTATAGCGCACAAACCAATCAACAGATCTGATACCATCGGTGTAATGTGGAACCATATAATATGCACCGCTGCAGTTCCATATAATAAAAAGGTTACTATCTTTCCATGCCAGTCTGCACCATGTACTTTTCCTGTCTTTCGTATCACAAGACATCCACTGACTACCATATACAGCTCCTTACCTGCCATTATTACGATTAAAAGAAACACATACAATACAATGGAAAACTCAATTTAACCTCAACAAGGTTTGTTTTTTCATCCATGCAAAATCTTCTTTGTACAACAGACTGTTAGATATAACAAAAACGGCCTTTCAAAAACAGTTAACTTCTAAATCAACTGTTTTTTGAAAGGTCGTTTCATCAGATTCTTATAGCAATCCAGCAAATAATCTCATAAATAATTGTCCCAGTCGCAAATATGCACTTCGTCCGGTTTGATATTGGTCTGTCACATCACGACATTCTCCCATCGTTCTTATCAAATCATTTTTTATTTCCACAACTGCCTGACAATCTGCCATAAAACAGCCGTTTTCAAAATGGTGATATAAACTTCGATAATCCAGATTAATTGTTCCACAGGTTGCCATACAATCATCTGCCACACTCATTTTTGCATGACAGAAACCAGGAGTCCACTCATAAACACGAACACCATGTTTAACTAATCCATGATAAAAAGAACGAGTTATATTATAAATGAACTTCTTATCAGGGATACCCGGTGTGATAATTCTTACATCTACCCCTCGCTTAGCAGCCAGGCATAACGCATGTGTCATTTCATCTGTTATGATTAGATATGGAGTCATAAACCAACAGTATTTTTCAGCTTTATTTATCATACTGATATAAACTTCTTCTCCTACCTGCTCATTATCCATAGGACTGTCTGCATAAGGTTGAACAAACCCAGTTTGCTGTGCCGCATAATCATAATGGAAAAGGTATTTACTAAAATCAGAATCATTAGCATCCTTATCACTTACTGCATTCCACATCTCCAAAAATGTCACCGTAAGCGACTGAACAGCATCTCCTTCTAAACGAATACCTGTATCTTTCCACTGTCCGTACGGGTGTGTGTAATTAAAATATTCATTTGCGAGATTATATCCACCTGTAAATCCGACTTTTCCATCAATAACTGTTATTTTTCTATGATCACGGTTGTTCAAAAACAGATTTAAACCTGGCATAAACGGATTGAATACACGGCAATGAATTCCTATTCGCTCCATTTTTTTCACAAAATCTGTATTAATAAAGCCTATAGAACCCATCATCTCAAAATTCCGCTCGGTAATACGCTCCATCACCTTATCTTCATAGAGTGAGGAAAACAGCCTGTCCAGTTCTGCAAGGCGTTTGTTCAGTTTTCTTTGCTCCTTTTCCAGTGCCTTTGCCTTGCTCTGGTCTGTTTCCGTGAGCCGCTTTTCAATCGCCCTCACTGCCTTTTCATCATTGACTGCCATATCCGCAAATCGGTTGATGTCGGTGAGGACAGCGTTGAACAAGTCCCTCGCTTCAATGCTGTGTGCGGTACACATGATATTACCGTATCTGCCATAATTATTGCAGGAATATTGTACGCAGTCGATGATGTCGGGGCGTTTCCTCCTGTTGGCACTCATAGCCCGCATCGCATAGCCGCAGTCCGCACACTTAATAACGCCTGCAAAGATGTTCTCAAAGCCGCCCTTGTTTTCTGGTAATCTGCGGCTTGTAATAAGCTGCTGTACGGTATCAAATTCCTCCTGCGTGACTATCCCCTCATGGGTGTCTGGTATCACTTCCCATTCTTCGGGCAGCTTAGAGGGGCGTTTCTTGCTTTTCATGTTGGCGGCAATCCGCTTGTAGCCTGCAAGGTTTCCCGCATATATCGGGCTTCTTAAAATGCCCCTTACGCTGTTCTCGCTCCAAATATAACGGTTCTCCTCATTCTCCTCAAAATACCTCTCATAGCCTGTTGCCCCCTGCTCCGCCGCATAAGCGGCGGGGCGTAAGATATGCTGTTTGTTGATGTGCTTGCGGATTTTGGCGATTCCGTTGCCCGCTAACGCAAGGTCAAATATTTCCCTTACCACATGGGCAACTTTGTCATCTATCAGCAGATGGTTGTGGTCGGCGGGGTCTTTGACGTAACCGTATGGTGCTGTCGTCCCCATGAATTTCCCCTGCTGAAACCTCGCTCGGTACGCCGATTTTATCTTGACCGACACATCGGCGGAATACATTTCGTTTAGGATGTTGCGGAAAGGCGTGATGTCCATAGCGGATTTATTGAGCGTGTCCACGCCGTCATTGACCGCTATATACCTCACATTATGCTCTGGGAAAAACACTTCCAGATACAGTCCGCAATCAAGATAGTTCCTCCCCAGACGAGATAAATCTTTCGTGATAACGCAGTTTATCAGACCGCTTTCAATGTCCTTAATCATGTTCTGGAAACTTGGTCTTTGGAAATTTGTACCAGAGTAACCGTCGTCCACATACGTTTTTGCTAAGTGCCATCCCTGCTTTTTCACATAATCCGTGAGGATGGATTTCTGTGTCGCAATGCTCGCACTCTCGTTATCCGTGCCATCGTCTTTTGACAAGCGGCAGTACATGCCGACTTCATAAATCTTGTTCTCCATTCTTATTCCTGCCATACTGTAAAACCTCCATATCTGTCCTATCTGTTTTCATGTTCCATTGCGTACATTCTAAGCGGACAGCCCCTCATTGTCGAAGGTGTCGCCCTCGGCAATCTTCTTCCGAATATCCTCGGAAATAATCGGGATAAACGCTTCTGTGACTGTCTGCGTGCCGACATATTCACGGCTGATTATCATCTGAACTGGTGCTTTCGGCACGATACGCTTTCTCTTTTTATCTGCTTTCTTATCCTCGCCCATACTTAAATCTTCCTTTCCAGACAGGGCAGGAGAACGTCTGGAAACGCCCCGCCCTGTCAATCAGATACCATCAATCCCCGCTGTTTACTTCTTTCTGTAATGCTTCAAGGAGTGCTGCTGCTTCATCAGCGTTCAACGTGATACCCTTTCCGCACTTCTCACGGTTCGGGGAAAAGCTGCGGATGTCATATTTCGGCTCTCTTCCGTTCCATGAGATAAGATTGATTTCTTTTGTGTAGCCGCTGTCGCCCTTAGACAATACGGCGATTTCCTTTACAATCTCATACTGGATTTCTTTCATTCTTCATACCTCAATTTTCTGCATTTACCTCCCGAAAAGAGAAGATTAGCGGCTGTCCCTGCCCCGTTTCCTCTGCAATTCACGCTCCAAAAGTTTAATGATGGTTTCCTCCATCTGCTTCGGCGTTGTGTTCTTCGGAAAATACTTTTTCAGCTTGCTTGTGTTGATTTTCAAGGTTTCTTTCTGGTTTCCCTTTTCCTCCGTCATAATTGCAAATATCGTATCCATGTCAAGCCGCCCGCTCTGGCTTAGGCTTTTCATCCGCTGTGCCTGTGAGAGTGAGGGCGTTGCTTCTTCGCTCTCCATCGTGGCAAAGAGGTTTTCCTGCTCGTCTTTCTTCAAAAAGGACAGTTCCACCGCAGGCGTGAGGGCGATTTTCCCCTCGTCCACCATCCGCAAAATCGGCGGTATCAGTTCCGTCAAACGGATAAATCTTTGTACGGTCATCCTGCCTACGCCGAAGCCCTGTGCCACCTTGTCGTCCGTCCGCAACTTCGTCACAACTTGTGACGAGGTTAAGTCTGTGCGGAAACCCTGCCGCTTCATGGCTTCGGATTTCATCTTGTAGGCAAACGCCCGCTCTGATGGCAGGATATTCTCACGCTGTAAATTACTGTCTACAAGGGTGATGATGGCTCGGTCACGGTCTAAGGGCAGGACAAACGCAGGCACGGTATTTATCCCTGCAAGTTCAGACGCACGGACACGCCGCTGCCCTGCAATCACTTCATAGCCGTTCCCGTCCTCTTTCGGGCGTGTGATTATCGGCGTGACAATGCCAAATTCCTTGATGCTTTCCGCTAATTCTGACAGCGTTTCATCCTCTGCCACATGAAACGGATTGTCGGGAAACGGGTACAAGTCTTTGGTCTTTAACACCTTAAAATCCTGTTTCTTCATTCACATATCTACCTTTCTTTCGCTCTGCTTTTATGGTTTTTCTGCAATTCTTCCAACACTTCGGGCGGTATCTTTGAGAGCAGCCGCCCCATCTGCTCGTTGGTTCTCTGCAACTCAAATATCTTCTGGTTCGCTTTCTGCACCTTTAGTTCCTGCTCATACTTTTCATCACGCATACGCCCCGCATAGTCTGATTCCTGCCCGATTTGCTCCTTTAGGCTATTGATATAGGCACTCTGCTTACTGATTTCCTTTGAGAATTTCTCCACGTCTGGGAGCCATGCCGCAATCAGTTCCAGAGCCTTGTCACGCTTCTTCCCTGCATTAAAGGCGTTGATGTCGGACAGTGCAGACACAATTTCCTCATACTGTTTATCAAGCCTGCCGCCCAACTTATAGAGCCATGTGGGGACATGTTTCCGCTTCGTTTCCATTGAGGACTGACCTCTTTCAAGCTGATTCCACCGTGAGGACATCCGCTCATGGTAGGCGGTCTGCCATTCGGACAGGCTCTTTTGATTGCCTAAAATTGTTTTGGCAGACAGCTTATTGTCTGGTGTAATCGGCACAAAACAGAGGTGCATATGCGGCGTTCTCTCGTCCATGTGGACGACTGCGGAGAGGATATTTTTCTCCCCGACACGCTCTGAAATGAAATCCAGAGCCATCGTAAAATACGCTTTCTGTTCTTTGGGCGGCAGGCTGTTCATAAATTCTGGCGAAGCCGTGATAAGCGTTTCCACCATCATCACGCTATCTTTCCTCGTCCTGCACCCTGCTTCGGCTACCATGCGGTTAATCTCTTTCTTGTAGGTGTACCTCGGCGGATTCACAAGATGGTAGTTATCTTTCGAGCGTTCCATATCTATATCTGGATTGCTTTTATAGGCTTCTTTTTTACGCTCGTTGTGGCGTTCGCAAGCCGCAACGCCGCCCGCTTTGCGTTTCTGGAAACGCAGGATTGCATAGGGCATAATTCATCATCTTCCTTTCTTCGGCGGGTAAACTGCCCTTTGGGTGACAGCGGTGACGGCGGTGACAGCAGTTTTGGGATACCCCCTACCGACTGCCTCAACTGTCACCCTTATTCCCTGCATGACGGTCATGTCGATGATGACGGTGTTTTTGGAATACCCCCTCGCAAGAGCCGTCACCGTCATGCTGCCATTCTTTTATCCGAAGCGTGGAGCGTAGGATAAGCAGGGCGTAAGACCTGCCATAAGGGAGTCCAGAGGGAACGTCTGGCACACGACTTTGCAGGGCAAAGTGTAGTGTGTTACACCCTGTAAACGCAGTCGGAAAAATCGGAAGGATTTTTCTGACCGCAGGGGTGGTTTTACACGCCGAAAAGGGCGGGTAAATCCTACGCCTGCACTTTGCGTTTACGGGGTGTTCTCCCGCAGGGATGACAGCGGCAGGGTATCCTAAAATCACTGTCACCGCCGTCACCGCTGTCACCCGCAGGGCAGAGTCGCCAGCTTTACACGGCTTTAAGCGTCAATGACAGTAACAGGGGGTATCCCAATATCGCTGTCACCACCGTCACCGCTGTCACCCGCCCGCTTTGCAAGCGAAATCTGCCTGCCGTGTTTTTTGCGGCTGTACTGATAAACGATATGGTTCTCATTTAAAAATGTGGTGCGGTATTCATTGAGCCATTTCGTAATCACCGTGGGTATGGTTTCCGTTTCCCTCATAGCGGCTAACAGCTCCGTTGCCGTGCCTGCCCATTCTTCCTTATCCCTCATAAAATCCACCAACCGAAAAAGGACGTCTGGTATCGTTTCTTTCGCAAGCTGCTCCTGCGTTTTTCTCTCCACAAGTTCCCAACTGCAATCACGGAAACGCAGCGTGTATTCCTGATAGGGCGTGTCCCTGCCCGTCACATACAGCTTGGCGGTGTCGGATGCCCGTTTCTCCTTTTCCAGAACAAAGGTAGCGTCCGCACTCCCCGTTAAGCCTGTCGTCCCAGACACCTTGTTGAACACATCGCTGTCATTCTGCTTTCGGATGTGGTGTACGACAATGACCGCCAATGAATGCCTGTCGGCAAAGTCTTTGATTAGTGAGATGTCCCCATAGTCGCTTGCGTAGGCATTGTCTTTTGAAGCTGTACGGACTTTCTGCAAAGTGTCAATGACAATAAGCCTGCTGTTTGGGTAATCTTTCAGATAATCTTCAAGCTGCACGATAAGACCGTCTGACAGCTTGCAGCTTGCCACGGCAAAGTGAAGCCGCCTGCTCGCTTCGTTCGTCAATCGGAACAGCCTGTCCTGTATACGGCAGAACGTGTCCTCAAGGCAGAGGTAAAGCACGTCGCCCTCCATTGTCGGCATATCCCACAAGGGAAGTCCCTGCGACACGCATAAACATAGCTTCAGCATGAGCCAGCTCTTTCCTATCTTCTGTGAGCCGCAGAACAGCGACAAGCCTGTGGGGATAAGGCTGTCCACCACAAAGGACGGCTTCTCAAGCGGTTCATAAAGGAGCGTTTCGGCGTTGACTGTCTGTAACTTCTGCATGGCTTTCCTCCTTTCGGGCGGTGTTTTTGTTTTCGTTGCACATAGGCGTTGACCTCCTTAAAAATAGATTTACTCCCACGAAGAAAAAGTGAGAGTATGTAATGCCGCCAATCCCACACAAATAAAAAACAGATTTCTTTTTCGGGCGGTGTCGGTCACGGTTGGAGATACTTCCTCATTTCCGCCTTTACTTTCTCCTTTGCAATCGCAACAGATTTCTGTATTGCCGAAGCGGTGCAATGCTCCATAGCGGCGATTTGGTAAAAATTGAACTCATACTCGTAGTAGAGCAGGAAACGCCGCCTTTGTATCTCTGGCAGTCCGTCAACCGCCTTACAGAGCAGTTCTGCCCGTTCTGCCTCAATCATTTGTTCCTCTATGCTCTTAGGCAGCTTCAACGCCCGCCTGTTCAGCGTTTCGTCCCATACTTCCGAAAACTCCCTGTGCCGCTCGTCCCATTGGAGGAGATTCCTGTTCCTGCGTTCCATCTGCCGAAACTCCATAAAGAACTGTTCCGACACTTCCAACTCGTGGGATTTGCCCTGCCCGTCCTTAAAGCTGATAAAATACCTTGTGCCGCTTTCCGTGGATTCCTCCCGAAGCGTGTACGCCTTAACTCTGTATGCCATCCCGCTTGCCTCCTGCAAAAAATAAGTGAGGGGATTTCCATCCCTCACCCAGTAGCCCGCAGGACGGCAGGCTGTTTTAGACGCTATAAAATTTTCGTAGCTTCTTCCGCAGATGGTCTAACCTCGCATAGATGGCACCAGTCGTCAAATGCACGAGCGGGGCAATCTCCTTTGTGGAATACCCCTGCATTTTCAGCAGGACGATTTTCAAGGTACGCCCGTCCACCGCGACTAATACTTGATAGAGATTTTCGCTCTCAATCTCGTCCAGTAACTCCGCAACCGTACCCACTTCCGTCTGCCGCTCCCTGTCTGCCATGTCCTCAAGGTATTCCGCAATGTCATTCGTCCATCGGTAAAACCGCCTGTTGGAATTGAAGTCTGCCCTGTCCGCAATGCGTATCTGCTCAATGGTCGCTTCATCAACGCCGCACTCACGCAGCAGCTTTTCCTCCGCTTCTTTCCAGATACGCCATTTCCTGTCCTCCCGTCCGTGGTTATATGCCATGCTTCTTTTCCTCCAATCAGAATTGATTGAGAGGGCAGAGAAAAACCCCCTCATTTTCCCAAAGGAAAAAACAAGGGGGCTGAACGCCTTAAATTTTAATTTTCTATTATCTTTCTTAGTTTTCTTAGGATTCTGGCTTTGCGTTTGTTCACAACGCTCTGGGTTATGCCGAACCTCGCCCCGACTTCACGCTCAGAAAGTCCGTCAAAAAAGATTGCCTGTATCAATTCCTGTTCACTATCCGACAGCAAAGGCAGGGCGGCTTTCAGCCTGTCCACCATAACCGCATTGACAACGGTTTCCGCAATGTCTGCCGCTTCATCAGCGATAAAGTCTAAAGGCTTCCCCTCGCTGTCCGTAAATCCATCCAGAGAAAGCAGGCTGTTCTTCGTATCTAATTTTTTCAGATAACGCCACCGTTCCTTATCTCGGTAGAAGTCCGTGTATTGCTCCCTCACGACTTCAAGCAGACAGCCTTGAATGGGGATAAACAGCTTGTCCATATAGGTCTGGTCGGATTCCCTGCGGCGGCAGAAATCCGTATAGGACAGTTCCACATATCTGCCGCTTTCCTTGATATATACCTTTCTCGGTGCGTATTTCACTGTAAGTACCTCCCATCTGAATTTTTGAAATGTTCAAAATCCAGATGGAGAGGTGGCGAACGACACCTAACACCACTAATAGCCCTATGGCACTTTCCAACAAAAATCGACAAAAGAAAAACCGCAAAGGCTCTATGACCTTTACGGTTATGGGAAATATTAATTCTGTTGTATGGAGATTGTACTTCTACATTCAAGGCAGGAAGTGCCGTTGCATAGGCAGAAATTTTTTTAACTGGTTTCCTGCCGTTCTCTGATATGCTATGTATTGATAAATTTTGCTTCGTATGAGCAGATAGATAACTGCCCGAAAAAAGGACATAAAAAAATCCCTCCAAATTTAAAAACAAATTCAGAGGGTAATTTAGGGTATAACAAAATAACCCACCCGAATATCGTTTTTTTTATTTGGTGAGTTTGTTCTTTCAAATACGAAACAAAAAGAGCCGATGATTCGTGAATTGTTCCACAATTTCATCGGCTCTGCGTCTTAAGCGTCTGGCTCTTTGATGACAGTTATCTTCAAGTTGTCAACTTTAATCAATCTTTCTTGTCTGCATTTTGGACAATAAAGGGGATAATTCTCCAAAACAGTGTCCTTCCTAATTTTATTACGGGTTTTGTTCCCACAAACAGGACACAATATCCATTCGCATTTCATCATAATTAGTCTCTAATCCTTTCAAATCTCATTTTATATGACTTTTGCAAGCTGTTAAGCTAACTTGTGGAACATATGCCGAACCTTATCTATACGGCTATTCGGGCGGCGGGGTTGGCAAATAAATTTACCAATAGCTGGCTGGTATCCTTTTAACTCTGTCAAGCAGACTCCCTGCCCATTTGTGAAATAAGTTAAATCGTTCCTGTATTCTTGAATACATCTAGCAGGGATTTCTCCTTTCAGAATGACCTCGTCATTCTTTATCTGAGTACTTACAATATCTGCACAATACCTTGGAGCATCATGATACGCCCGTGAGAGATATTCCTGCGGTGCATAAATTTCAAAGTGGAGATATGGCTCTAATAGTTCTGTCCCTGCTTTTTTTAAAGCCTGCTCCAATACGATAGGGGAAAGCAGCCGAAAGTCTGCGGGGGTACTTACAGGACTATAATACAATCCATATTCAAAACAGATTTTACAGTCTGTCACTTTCCATCCATACAGCCCCTGCTCGCAGCCATAAAGAACCCCCTCCATAACCGCATTTTGGAACGATTGATTTAAATATCCAAGTGAAACTCTGCTTTCATACTGCACTCCGCTTCCAATAGGGAGCGGCTCTATGGACAACCCGACAGAAGCCCAGAAAGGATTTGGCGGGACTTCTATGTGGATGGTATATTCTGCTTTTCTAAGCGGTCTTTCCATATATATAACAGTAGGCTCTTTTATTTCTGCCTCCACATGATATTTTTCCTCAAGGATGGCACAAATGACTTCCATCTGCACTTTCCCCAAAAAAGAAAGTATAATCTCATGCGTTGTAGTATCCACATAATATTTTAAAAGAGGGTCGCCATCTGAAATTTCTGTAAGTGCCCCAAGCAATATTTCCCGCTGTTCAGATTTCTTTACTGCAATCGTTGTTTGGAGCATAGGGAGAGGATTTTCAATAAATTTTCTCTGCGGCAACAGTATTCCGTTCCCCAAAATACTGTTTAGCTGCAAAACATCATTTGGTAAAATTACAATATCACCAGAGCAGGCTGTATCGGATGAATATAATTCACCGTTTGTCGGAACACACATCTCTGTGATTTTTATTTTCTCTTTTTCAGATATTCTAATAACATCCCTCAAATGCAATGTTCCGCTATATATACGCACATAAACAAAACGCCGCCTTTTCTCTGAATATTCAATCTTAAAAACCTGCCCGCATAGTTCAGATTGACCTTCAGGCGTTGATGAATAAAATTTACTGGCAATCACTTCTATAAGCTGCCGAATCCCCAGATTGTTTTTAGCGCTTCCGTGATAAACGGGAAATAACGTTCCGTTTTGGAATCTCCTGTTTTCTTCCTGTTCCAGTTCTGACATTTTAAACGGTTTCCCTGACATATATTTCTCTAATAGTTCATCGTTTCCCATAATTACCGCATCCCACTGTTCCATATCGTCATTGTCCGTTACATTTATATGGGGATGCTGCCCAACCTTTTGCTTCACTATAATTTCCGAAGAAAGCTTTGCTTTCATTTCTCGATATACCATTGGCAAATCAATCCCCTCTTGGTCAATTTTATTGATGAAAAAAATTGTCGGAATCTTCATTGTCTGTAGTGCATGAAACAGTATACGGGTCTGTGCCTGTATGCCATCCTTTGCAGAAACTAATAATACTGCTCCGTCTAATACGGATAAAGAACGGTATACTTCCGCCAAAAAATCCATATGGCCTGGCGTATCTATAATGTTGACTTTTACATCCTCCCACTGAAAAGATGTCACTGCTGTCTGGATAGTGATTCCCCTTTGACGCTCCAAATTCATTGTATCTGTCCTTGTTGTGCCTTCATCTACGCTCCCTAGTTCTGCAATTGCACCACTGGTATACAATAAACTTTCCGTTAATGTTGTCTTTCCTGCGTCAACGTGAGCCAGAATGCCTAAGTTAATTATTTTCATGTGATTTTCCTCCTATCAACACCCAAAAAAGGGCATAAAAATACCCAGTGATAAATACTCCTATCACTGGGTAAATAACTCCAATAGCCCCAAAACACTTATATGTTTTCGGGCATATAAAATTACATGATAAAAGTATTCTTAAACTGGGTACAAAAAACTAAGCCCCATATTAAAAGTGAAACGAGACTGCTACTTTTTGTTCCCACTATCAAATTGACAGTTTATTTAAGAATACCTTGCCGCATATTTATTAACTCCTTGTATAATACTGAATCTAATTATATTCCTTAACCCTTTATTTGTCAAGCTGACAAACTAAAGCAGAAAAAGCGGCAGGATTTCCCCCTGCCACTAATCATCTGTTTATGCAAAAATAATTTCCTTTTCCACAATCTCCCTCGCACAAGCCCTTATGTTATTGAGGCATCCTGTCCATTCTAAGGCGTTTTCTGCCTTTAGCTGTTCCGTTATGCCCTGTGCCTGTTTCATACCCTCTATGAGCCTTTCAAAGCGTTCCTGTGCCTGTCTGTTGATGTCGGCAAGGTAGGCGTTTAGCCTGCCGCTTGTAAGAAGATTGGTGTATGTAACTTTACGGTACTGTTTTAGATAATCTAAATGCCGTTGCCCCCAGATGCCTATTGCCTGTTCTTCTTCGGCGGGTACAGTTAAGCACGGTATCAAATAATCCCCTTGCCTTTCGTATTTGCCGCCCAGTTCCTCAAATAATGATTTTGCCATTGTCTGTTACCTCCACATTCTTTTTTATTTTGAATGTCCGCAAAATCCGTCCTACATCAGATGGTTTCCAACCAATATCCAAATGATGCAGGGCAATCAAACGGTCCTATAGTGATAGGTAATCCTTTGATGTTATCGCCAGACTTTCCCCCACTTCACACCGGACATGAGAGTTTCCCCTCATCCGGCGTTCCATCATCAGTAACTTCTACTTTTTAACATCGTAACTTACAGTTCCTTATCAAGTGCTTTTATATATCAGTCGCCTTACTTCCATAACATTCCCGATAACCACATAATATACCACATAATTCCTCACATAAATCCGATAATATGGATACTCTCTCCTTTTTGCAGAACGATAAGGTTCAAACGCAAGAGGATTTTCCAGCCTTTTCAATATGGCACTTTCAATATCATCAACCAACCGATGTGCTGCATCTTCATTTTTCAAGACATTTGTAATGTAATTTACCGTACTTAGCAAATCAGTTTCAAATATTGACAAGCAGCGAAGCTGATAAGATTTATTTTCCATGTATTGCACTCCTTGCATTTTTGAACACGCTTTCGTGAGAAAGTCTTTCATCGGTTCCCGCAGCCTGTCTGTCAGCTTCATCAAGCTTCATTTCGATATTATCAGTGAGGCTTGCATACTCTTCTAAACTTAAAACAACCATAGCTCCATATCCATTTTTAGTTAAATACACAGGATTTCCACTATTAACAAGAGTCTCTATTTCAGGAAATTTATTTCTGAGATCAGAAACTGGGCGAATTTGTATCATTTCCACCTCTCCTTTCACTTTTTGCTATCTTTATTTTATCCTAATTTTATCACAATTACAATAAACAGCAACACATTTCTCACAAATTCTACCATCCGCTTATACTTCATACTCATCAGTCATAACTATTTCTCTCAATATAATATTTTGCCGCTTCCTGTAAAGACATCCCTTTCTTTCTCGCTTTATCTCTCACACTGCTTACAGAGATACTTTTCATTCTACAAAAGGAATTGATTGATTCATATACACTTCCATCCTCCCAAATAAATTGCCGATTTTCCGTAATCTTTCTAATATAATCAATTGCCTCATCGTAATCGCTGTCTTTATTCCGAAACCTATAAGAATGCACAGATTGAACATTAATATTGTATTTTTCACAGCACTCTTTCAAATTTTTATACTCATCACCTCTATAGTAAAATACATCCGTTTCCAGACTTTGCTTCCTTCTCAGACAATGTCGGAAAGCTTCTTGGATCGAACAGTTCTTTCGCCACGCTCTATTGCGTACTGCTTTTAATGACACATCAAATTTTGTACAGCATGCCGACAAAGACGAGTATAAAACCAACTCCCATTCAAAATAATCCTCCATCTTTTTATTATAGTAATATTCAACCGCCTCTACTTTACCCTTTTTCGTTCTCCACATATAACCATAAACGCTGCTGACATTTATACCAAGTTTGTGGCAGCAGTCACTCAAATCATGATAAATACTATCCCGGAATACAAATGTTCTGGAATCTATTTTTTGTCCTTCCTGCTTTTCAATACGATTGATATAAAATTTCAAAGCTTCTTCTCTGGATATTCCGTGCCGTTTTGCGTATGCCGACACATAAGATGCATTGCATCCAAATGCTCTGCAACATGATGTAAATGTAATATATTCCTGTCCGCAGAAATACATTTTTCGTTTATTATGATAATTCAGATAGCTGGCAAATGCATGCCGCAATAGAAAATGTTTTTTTCTCGCATATCTTCTGACGCAAACCGATTTAATATTGTAAGCCTCACAACAAGCTGCAAAACTATCATAAGTCACATGGTTATATGTAAAACGATTATATTTATAATACTGATAATAATGGCTGAGCGCCTCCTCTTTTGATATTTTATTTTTCTGCATATAAGTACATAGGGATTTATAGTTTATATTGTAATAATCGCAGCATTCTTTTAAATCTGTCCACCTCACTTTCTTAAAATAAAATATACCTAGTTTTTTCAAATTTCTGCAATATGCGATTGCTTCTTCAGCTGTACACTTGTGGATTCTTTTGTAAGACATAACAGATCCATATCTTACTTCATAGTATTTGCAACACTCACGAATACTCTTCCATTTCTTATTAAATGCATAGAAGATATATTTACTGTTATTGATATTCATAAATTGAAACCTTCTTTTTATTTCAATGTATAAAATACCTGATCTCAGGAAATTGTATAAATGATTTTGCAGAAACGCAAAATTTAGATTTAACAGTTGAAAAGATAAAAATGAATTGAATTAGAATAAAAAACGGAATAATTATACAAACATAGGGGAACTAACATTAAAGGTTACACAATATGCATGAGTATGTATGAGTATGCATTTGGGAAAAAGCATTTGTGACCATTTTTTGACCATGTACTCCAATGTACTCCACAACACTACAGTACACTCCATGCCGTTGTCAGAACTTTCAGACAACTTTTCCGACCATAAAAAAATCCCTCAACCACGCGCTTTATCGCGTTTTTGTAGGGTTAAAATTATCAGGCGGTCGGTGTTAGTTCACCAGTCATATCAAAATCTCCTTATTTTACAAGGGTTTCAGCACTTTCCACTTTTTTTCTACACGGTTTTTACACGGTTTTCTAAACTTTCGTACTTTCTTCCCTAATAGCCTTTTGCATATTTATCCGCGTGTTTGTTATAATTATTCTCTTTTTTATCTGTCAGCCTACGAGAAAACCATCGTATCTTTGCTTCCTCGCAGGCTCAGTTATTTCCATTTGTAACTTCTAGGTATTTTACATTTTTTCTCGTATTTTATCAAATTCTTTATTCACAAAATTCTCCTCAAACGGATACTGATTGTTTAACCGTTGCCCTCTTATATCCTTTTTTAAATAATTCGTTTACCATTTTTTGGATATATGTCGGTTGTAATTGATTTACTTTTATATGCCCTATATAAGATTTACATCTTTCATACTCTCTTATATAGTTTTGTACAGTCCTAGGTTTCACTTTTCCAACCACATATAACTCCATCCACTCATCAAACCAATCATTTAACGTTTTTTTGCTAATATCAGTCTGTAAGCCCAGATTATACCGTTCTAATATTTTTTCTCTCTTTTGTTTTACTTCTTCTAATCTTTTACTGGATGCATATATAGGTTTGTCATTTCCTTTAATATACACACGTGCTTGATAGGTTCCATTTCTCAGTTGAGTAATTCCTTTCCCCAACTCTTTCCCATTTAAGGCTTTAGCCATGATACTCATCCATCCTTTTTCTTCTTTCTAACAGACAGATGACTACCTATTTGCTTACCTGTTCCATCTTAACAAATTTTTAAATTCTTTTCAAGATAAGCTAAAAATTCAACATCTATCTGATAAGAAAATCTCATTTTATTTTTCGGTTCCCAGAATAACAAATAGTCCTTATTATCACTCCCTTCTGTTTGAATATGGCATAAAGCACAAAAATTGGAACCAGGTTTCAATTTTCGCACATAATCCTTTATTATTTTTATGTCATACCTTTTTCTGTACACAAATATATTAAGTCGAAACAAATCTAGCATTTATGCATACAAATCAAATATCTCCTGAATACAGTTTTTCATTACTTCATTGGGCAAATTTCTAACAAACTCTTGCTGCCACTCATTTCTTATTTCGTATTTATCCTGTAACACATATTTATCCATAGAATTTCCACATACTAAATTCTGCTCAACAATATCCGCAAGTTTCAGTAGCAGATCTTTATACTTCATTTCAAATACAAATTTATATTCTTCAAATCCAAACGCTTCCAGCAAATAAGTAATTCGCTCAAAATTATATAAATCCATTATTTTTTCATCACAAATTCTCTTTCGGTCTTCCAAACTACACATACCAAGGAATAACAGCCTTTGCTGTTCTGCACACTTTTCCATATCTTTCTCCATATTTGAACTACATTGTATCTAATCTTTGCTCTCTTGTTATGTTTATTATAGTCGAATATTCGGCAATATGTAAGGTAATTGAAAACCCTATAATTAAATATAGAACACGCATGAAAGAGGTGATACATTTGTTTACCTACGCCCCATTATGGCAGACATTAAAAGATAAGGGGATTTCTCAATATGAATTAATCAAAACCTACCACATAAGCACTGGAACATTAGATGCTCTTAGGAAAAACAAAAGTGTTACCATGAATACTCTACATGATATTTGTGTTATTTTAGATTGTCCTATAGAAGCGGTAGTTAAAATTGAAAAAGGTGATAAATAAACAGCTGGTTGCAAAATTTTTTTATTGCAAGTCAGCTGTTTTTTCAATTATCATATAAAGTTTTGCCAAACAGTTTTCGATTTACATTTAGTTTTCATGAATCATAATTTCTCACAGTATCCGAATAATCTGTTCATATATCAGTATTTCTCTCGGTCCAATATTCTTATTATCATGATAATGACCAAAGAACCACTTTCATCTGTGCAATGTTCTGGATGATGATACTGCAGGAAATCCCTCTGGAACGCATGGTTGCCAGAATCTTGTCATTTAGTTTCCAATCCACTCAAATAGAATTGATATAACAAATACACCAGAGAAAATATACCAATTAACAAATACGCCACATTTTCTTTTAAAGATACTAGATACGATGAAAATACAACAAAGCCAATAACCTTGATTACCGCTTTAATTTTTCGATTTTCAATCTTATCAATTTTACAACAGATAAAACGTACTCCAATAACCATAGGAGAAAATAAGATTGCAATCAAAATTAATATAATATTTTGCTTATTAAAAATAAGCTTTGATAACTGTTTTTTCTCATTATCCTTGATGTCCAAATACTGGTATAGCAATATAAGAGAGGCTTGGTCAGGAACACTTTTTCCCAATTCCCATTTCGAAATTGTCTGTCGCGTAACAAAGACAACATCAGCCAGTTGTTGTTGGGTTAAGCCCTTTTCAATTCTGGCTGATTTAATCAAATCTGATATTTCCATAGTTGTACTCCATTTATTATCTGTTTTTAATAGTGTCGCATAATGTTATTGCTAAACAAGCAACTATTACAAGAAAACTCATCTGATGTTTAATAACAACGCAAAATAGGCTAATTGCCAATAACATACCGATAAAAGCAATCATACTATACTTGTATATCCTAGGATGTTTTTGGGATAATGCATTCGATATTTTTACAATTACTGCTATCATAGGAATAATTAATACCCCCATAACACCAAATAAAATTCCAGTTGCAACAACACTCATTTTGTTTTTCTTTAATTCCTTCAACATAAAAAGAACCTCCTTTGTTTTTGATACTTTGATATTAAAAAAGAATTCTTTTTATGTCACGCAACGCTTGTGAAAACAGGCGCAACGGTAACGATTTTCATTCTGGTCATCGAAAGCAAAATTCCGATTTTTCGTTCTCTGCGACTTCCCAATAAACGGGAATTTTACGCTTTCTTAATTGGATGTCTAATTACAGTTTTCCATTTTTCTGGGGCAACCTTTCTTGCATCAGACATATAAATCTCGTGGTGCAACCTATCTTTGTTAATATCATTAACATATCCATTTTGTTCTAAATAAGTATCCATAAGCGCAACAGTTGCTGGCTCATTATCAAAAGAACCTATATGCATAATTTGAACGCATAATCCCTCATCAATCGTAAGATACTCTGCTGACGAACAATCAAGTTTCTTCTTTTTTGTTGCTGTTTCTACCGCCCAGTCAAAATCAGCTTTAGAAATGAAATCAGGCAAACGGATAACAGAAATTCAGCTGAAAGCAGACTTATTTGTATAATCTACACTCTCGACATCATCCTGCCACCAAAAACCTTCCAATGGCGGAACAACATATTCAAAAAATCCTTCAATTTTATAATCAGTCTTGTAACTCATTTTTAATGTGTATGCAACAGCATATAGAACACTGATTGCTTGTTGATATGCTCCGCCTTCTTCATTTGGATTGCCTTTTCCTCTAACTGCAATATAATTTGCCTTAGGTACATTTACAATCTCTGGTTTGTTCTTCGGCATATAGAATTCTTTATACTCTTTTTTAAAATCAAAAGCCATAATAACCTCCAAAATTCCGATTTTCTCAATTCTCCAAACTTGAATTTATTTGGAAGATTTTATTATCCATTCATCAAGAAATTTCATTTGTTCATCCGTATGAAACCAATGCTCTCCATTTTTCATAATAGAAAGTGTTGAATTAGTCCTCTGTACAAATTCAAATATCGTTCCATAAGCGGTAAGATTATCTTTTTCACCATATAAAATGTGCGTTGGGATTTCCCATATAATAGGATTTTCTCTTGCATAGCAAAGATAATCCCATGAAAGAGTCTCTCCAAAGGTTGTCTGAATTTCTTTTTTCTCTTTGAGTTCATCCTCTGTAACATTTGCCCAAATCATCATATCAGCAATAAGCCTTTCCATATCTACAACGGGCGAAATAAAATATGCTTTCTCTATTTGCTGATTTGATAAGGCATTGATAGCAAAATACGCTCCAATGCTATTGGCAATTACTTCAACCGTCTTGTAGTTTCTATAAATTGAATTAAAAAGTAATGGAAATTCTTCTTTTGCTTCCCATGGAAACTGTGCAGTATAGTCGAGACCAATCACATCACAATTACTAAAGAGCGGTTTGTAATGAATAGCTTCTTCAGCATTACCACCTTTTCCATGTATATAAATAACTGCTTTATCCACAATAGTTATCCTCCACAAATTATAAGTTATTTACTTCTCTTCATACTTTTTAACGATAACTAAACTATAAGCAGCCATAATTACAATTGTTTCCACCATCACACCAATAACCGACAACAGAACGTATGGTGTATTTTGACCTTCTAACAGCGGAATTCCTAATATAACAAAAATGATTCCATAGATTATAAACAATAGTCCGCTCGCACGATTGTAACCTTTCACATCTTTTACTTTTATTGTTTCGGTATTAGCCCAGAATCCAACGGGATTCTTAGAAAACATATCTTTTATTCCTAATCCAATTATAAACACTCCAAAAAGTGACCATATAACAAACCCAATCATATTGTTTCTCCTTACAAACCGCATTAAAACCATAATGAGACACATTCTTGTATTTCCCAAAATCGAGATTTACTAATTCTACAAATTCCGATTGAGATTTCACCTGTTTTAAGCAATTTAACAACTGTTATATTTTGTTATTAAATTCTCCGCAAACCCTTGAAAACACTGAATTTATCACAGGCGAGCTTTCCCTTATTGTTTCCCTTGTGTTATATCGTCCCACCAGTGTTTACGAACTCTGATAAGGGAAAATACAAGGGCACAAGAGGTCCGGTGGGCCTCTGCTCTGTGCCGACCGAAGCGGCAGCGGAGACCAAAAAAATTATATAAAACAGTATAACACAAAATAAAAGTGACATGGTGAACTGATTGAAATGCTTCTGATTTTTGTAGCAAATAATTGATTGAACGATAAGGAGATAAGATACGATGAGAACAATATTTGCAGAATACAATCCCGGACGAAACAGCATTGATGTTTATACCTCTGTTGGCTATATGCTCCGCATTGACTGTTGGGAAGCTGAAAAAGGACTTAAAAACCACATCAGGATCAGACTGTGCATTAAACGCACTCGCCATTGATGATCCTCTTGAATATGCAAGATTATATCTTGATGGAAATTTGCAGATGTGGGTAGATGCGGAAGACTCATTAGATATTTTTTAATTTTTAAACAAATACAACAGTTTAAATAACTATTAGCTACAATATTTCCGGAAAATTCATCATGGGATAAAGTTGGCTGGGTAATTTCAAATCTTTCCAAAAGTTTACACCCGCACTTTTCTCCATCCGACAGCATCTGTACAATTTCCAGCCGGTTCGCATCGCCCAAAGCCTTGCATATCAAAGCCACATCCATTGCATTCATATTGACACCTCACATTGATCATTGTCTATGTTCAATATAATATATACATAGATATTTGCCAATGTATGTGTTTTAAAAAAGAGAATCAAGTTTTTGATTCTCTTCATACATTCATTATAGCTTTTATCATCCATTTTATTTGCCCCAAACAGCCGCTGCATTCGACCTTACAAGCAGTTCTTCCACAGGCAGACCAATCGGACAAATATCATGACAAGATAACGACTTCCCGCATCCCTCAAAATATTTCTTCTTATATTCAGCAGAAATCTCATTCAAATGAGTGCTTTCCTGTTCTTCATTCAGAATCCGAAATGCGTTGACTGCAGCAACAGCGCCTGCGAAAGTCCCATTTGCAGAGAAGTTAGGACACACTTCAAGGCAGCAGCCACACATCAGACAGCGTGCCGACTGGTATCTCGGTTCATGTGTCCACGAACTCATATAAGCTTCACTTTCAAGCCAAAGGTTCAGTTTTTTCAAATTTTCAAACAGATTTGACCGGTCAACGATCAAATCTCTTACAAGCGGAAATTTGCTTAAAGGTTCCAAGGTGATTGTAGAACCTTTTAACATATGTAGAAATGTAGAGCATGCCAGCCTCGGACGTTCGTTAATCAGCATGGCGCAAGCCCCACATTTTCGCACCATACAGCTACATTCCCAGCTGATGGGAGTAACTATAGTTCCTGAGTTATCTTTCAAAGTACTGTTCAATTCCTTTAGAACAGTGGCAACAGAGCTGTTTTTGCTTCCGTCAAACTCAAATTCCTGCCAATAACTGTCTGCTTTCTGACTCTCCTGCCGCCTGATTCTTATTTTATATACCAAGTGAATCACCGCCTTTCTGGAACAGGTACAAAGGAAATCTGTATCTGCTTTCCATCAAATCTGGCTACCGTTGTTTTAAGGTAATCATCGTCATTGCTCTTCGGATAATCCTCCCGCCAGTGTGCACCACGGCTTTCTTTTCTTGCAAGAGCACTCTTTAGAACTGCCATGCCAAGCAATGGAAGATTTCCTGTCAGCGCTTGTACCGTTTGAATCCCATTTAACAACGTATTCTCATTTCTGACAACGCCCATAGTCTCCTGCATCACTTTGTTTAATTGCTTTATTTCTGAAATTTGGGACGCTGGTGGAAAATCTATCTGTGTCGCACAAGATAGATCTACTACATCTGCCTGTTCGCATGCTGATTTTGCCGCAACACGTCCTCCGTATAACGCTCCTAACAGAGAATTTCCACCAAGACGGTTGGCACCATGATATTGGGCACAGCATTCTCCGGCAGCGTAAAGATTCTGAATCGGCGTTCTGTGCTGCTCATCCACCAGAATGCCTCCCATAAAATAGTGAATTCCCGGTAAAACAGACACCGGTTCCTTTCGTATATCTTTATGCAGATAGGTCATACAATCGTCTGCCAGACCAGATAGCTTATTTGAAATAATCTCGTCCGATATTTCCGTCATGTCAAGAAATACCTCTGATTCATGGCTAACCTTCCATATCTCTCTGGCGGTAATATCTCGTGGCATCAGATTTCCAAGCTCCGGGTATTTTTCCTCCATGAAATACCATTGTTTTCCATCTTTCATGGCAAACAACCTGCCACCTTCCCCTCTGGCCGCCTCGCTGATGAGCATGCGTTTTCCACCACATTTCACAGTTGTCGGATGATACTGGATCATCTCGCCATTTGCCAGAGGAACACCAAGCCGGAACAATTCTGCGGTGACTTCTCCTGTATTGCTCAGCGAACCCGTTGTATTTCCAAACAATCCGTGCATACCACCGGTGGCAACAATAACCGCATCCCCCGATAATTCCACAGTCTCCTGACTGTATTCATCCCTGATTACGCAGCCACAACAAATATTGCCACACAGACGAAGTGTTAGGAAAGAATGATGGCTGAACCGTTCTACCATACCAGATGCTTCTTTCCTGCGAACAGCGTCTATCATAGCTGTCATGATCTGCTTCCCGGTATCGCTCTGCGCAAAAGCAGTCCTTTTCTTTTTCTGCCCGCCAAAATTCCGCAGATCCACATCATCATAGCCGCTCATGTTAAATTGAACTCCAAGTTCTAACAGCCAGTGCACCCGCTCCGGTGCTGCCTGTGTCATTCCCCAAACTGCATTTGGGTCTGCCAGACCGCAAGCCGCCTTTATTGTATCTGTGAAATGTTCTTCGGGACTGTCGTTTTCATCTTTTGTATTCAAAGCTGCGTTGATACCGCCCTCCGCCATAACAGACTGCGCCCGCTCTGATGGAAAGGAGGAAACCAGTTTTACATTGCATCCATTTTCCGCTGCCTGCAAAGCCGCTGAAAGTCCTGCCAGTCCAGCACCTATAATAATAATTGTCTTACTCATAGATATTGCCACCCAATATAATAGAAAATAACTGCGCCCGCTATAAACAGAAGGAGCACCGAAAGAATCAAATATATATCACCCCTTCGTTCTTTATAACTGATGATTCCCAGCGATACGAGCAATGGGCGGATATTGATAAAAATATGAACAAAGATTGCCGCCACGAACAAAAGCTGAGTTACCATCTTTACCGTTGTAAAAGGGAACAAAATATATGTCCCATTCTGCACCTTTCCAAACAAGCCAATATGGAAGAACAGCAGGATCAGTATTGCCAGCCCACTGGCTCGTCTCGCCCAGAATATGGCGTTCTGTTTCAGATACCTTTTTCCGGATTGCTTCGCTGTCTGTAAACTCTGAACTGTCAGGATGACACCAATCACCGTATGCACAACAAGAATACCAACACCAATCCATGCAAGAAGTTTCCCTGCGCTACTTCCAACTCCGTTCAGCATAAAGCTGCCCATGATTCCATGAATCATAAAAATGAGAAGCATTAAAACAGACAAAATCGTATTCCATTTTCTCATAAATTCCCGCTCACCTCATTTCTTCGCTGTCCATGATCATATAGTCCATCTGTGTTAGCGTTGTAACGTCAATAAAATCATCCGATGCCAGGAATACATCATACTTTCCACTTACCACTCTTGATAGCATCATTGTGTTACTGTACTCTTTCAGATCTACGAAAAAACCGGCCTGTTTCAACTTGTCACAGAGTTTCTTAGCATAACTGACAAGCGGATAATCCGTCTCAGATACATATAACCGAAAACTAATGTCCGTTTTCATGAGATCTGTTTCATTTGTTTCCGAATCGTCCAGTGCCAATTCTTTTAATTTATTCCGGGTGTTCTCGTTGTCGAGACCATCTGACATCATATTAATACCGAGAACATAAGAGCCTTCCAACTGTGCGGCGGCTTGAGCCGCCTTTTTTGACTTCGGTGTTGCTCCTGTGACTGCATCAATCATAGAAGGCGGTGAGTGCAAAAGTGCACCGAAACCTGCAAGAAAAACAATTGTAACTGCTAACAGAATCAATTTCCGTTTCACATTGCCACCTCGTTTCTTATTTTTTCAAAATCCTCATTGCGTTCAAGACGGCAATTATGGTAACGCCTACATCACCAAATACAGCTTCCCACATTCCCGCAATACCAAGAGCGCCAAGAATCAGGAACACACTCTTAATCCCAAGAGCAATCACTATATTCTGCATGACAATCTGTTTTGTCGCTTTTGCTACTTCAATCGCGTCCACCAGCTTAGACGGTTCATCTGTCATCAGAACTACATCTGCTGCTTCAATGGCCGCATCCGAACCAAGCCCACCCATTGCAATACCAACATCTGCACGGGCAAGGACAGGAGCGTCATTGATACCATCACCAACAAAAGCCAATTTGCTTCCCGGTCTCTTTTTACTATCTAAAAGCTCAACCTTTTCCACTTTTTGGTCAGGAAGCAGCTGTGCATAATATTCATCCAACTGCAATTCTTCTGCAACGGACTTCCCAATTTTTTCATCATCACCGGTAAGCATGACTGTTTTTTCCACGCCGATATGTTTCAGGTCAGAAATTGCTTTTTTACTGTCCGGCTTCACTTCATCTGTTATCAAAATACATCCTGCATATTGACCATCTACAGCCAAATAAACTTTTGTACCTGCGTTTTCACAGGTTGTGTACTCTATACATTCTGTATCCATAAGTTTCGTATTGCCAGCAAAAACTTTCTTTTCCCCTGCCATTACACTGATTCCATATCCTGAAATTTCCTTATAATCAGAAATCACTGACTGATCAATTTCTTTTCCATAAGCAGCAAGAATGGATTTTGCAATAGGATGGTTAGAAAAACTCTCTGCCTCTGCCGCATACTCCAGAACCTGTTCTTTTGAAAATCCATTTGCAGGCAAAATATCTGTCACATTGAAAACACCTTTTGTAAGTGTTCCGGTTTTATCGAACACAATAACGCTGACATTATTAAGTGCCTCTAAATAATTGCTTCCTTTTACAAGAACACCTCGTTTAGATGCTGCACCAATGCCGCCGAAGAAAGTCAGCGGGATTGAAATAACCAATGCACATGGACAAGATACCACAAGGAAAACAAATCCTCTGCGAATCCACTCTGTCCAGCCTCCGCCAAGAATGATCGGTGGCAGAATCGCCAGAAAAGCTGCTAAGATTACAACCACAGGTGTATAATAACGTGCAAATGTAGTAATAAAATTTTCTGTTGGTGCTTTTCGGCTTGACGCATTTTCCACAAGATCAATAATCTTTGAAGCCGTAGATTCACCAAATGCTTTTGTTGTCTTAATCATTAAGACACCCGTCTGATTCATACAACCGGAAAGTGCTTCGTCTCCTTTATGAACACTTCTCGGAACTGATTCTCCTGTTAAGGCGCTTGTATCCAGCATAGAATCTCCATCCAATACCACACCGTCTAATGGAATTTTTTCACCAGGCTTTACAATAATAATCTCACCAATGGAGACATTTTCTGGAGATATGGTAATCAATTCCCCATTTCTTCTTACTGTAGCAGAATCTGGACGTATATCCATTAAGTCTGATATAGATTTTCTTGAACGCTTAACAGCCAATGACTGAAAAAATTCACCTACCTGATAGAATAGCATAACAGCAACTGCTTCTGGATATTCACCAATGACAAAAGCCCCAATCGTAGAAACACTCATCAAAAAATGTTCATCAAATACACGCCCCTTTGAAATGTTCCTCACAGCCTGCCATACAACATCTCCACCAAGAATAACATAAGAAACAATGAGAAAAGCTAACTCGATAGGCAGTGGCACTTTCGCAAAAACAGTCAATGCCATACCAATGGCATAGATTGCTGCACCAGTCGCTAAACGAACTGTCAACTTCTTATCCTCATTGTTATAGGATTCATTGGCCTCCTGCTTTTTTTCCGGTATATAAGATTCCTGTACAATTTCAGAAACTTCCACATCTGGCTCATGGCTATGAACAATCGTTTCAATCTGACTGGCTATCGTATCTGCGGCTGTCTGAGCAACATTGATTGTAAGCGTCTGCTTCATCAGATTTACCACTGAGGATTGCACTCCATCCAACTCTTCGACTTCTTTTTCAATTTTTGCGGAACAATTCGGACAGTCCAACCCTTTTAACGAATAACTCTTTGTAACATTCATAACGGTTTCTTCCTGAACTTCCACATCTGGCTCATGACTATGAACAATCGTTTCAATCTGACTGACTATCGTATCTGCGGCTGTCTGAGTAACATTGATTGTAAGCGTCTGCTTCATCAGATTTACCACTGAGGATTGCACTCCATCCAACTCTCCGACTTCTTTTTCAATTTTTGCGGAACAATTTAGACAGTCCAACCCTTTTAATAGAAATATGCGTTTCATGATAATCTCCTTATAATTTGTTTAGTTGTTCAATTACTCAACTATAATGTTAAAAAATATTATTTCTGCCAAAGATGCTCAAATCCCTTGTCAATAATCTCTTTCACATGATCATCTGCCAGCGAGTAGTAAACTATCTGTGCTTCTTTTCGGAATTTTACCAGATTCGCTAGGCGTAATGCCTTTAACTGATGCGAAATTGCAGATTTTGTTACCCCCAGTAGCACTGCAAGATCACATACACACATCTCACTCTGTTCTAGAGCGTGTAAGATTTGTACTCTAGTTCCATCTCCAAATAGCTTAAACAAAGAAGCCAACTGGATATAATCATCTTTTAGCTGCATCTTGGATTTCACATCATTCACAATATCCTCATGAATTACATCGCAATTACAAATATAAGACGTTTTTGACATATGTTCACCTCCAAATAATAATAGTTGAACAATTACTCAACTATTATTATACTTATTTTTAAATTTATGTCAATAAGCTGATGTTAGTTCCCCATAAATTTTACAATTAAAACCAGCTCTTTATTCTTTTCTTAATCTTTTTTCCCAGTATACCGTTTTGGCTTTCTTGTCACACTTCCTGTAAATTCCGAGTTGTCTCTATCTTTATCTTTTAATTATACACAGGATTTGAATCTTTTTCTACTTATCTATAATCAAAAAATCCTCTCGAAAAATCCTCTTCCTTGTATTATAAAACCGCTTTCATAAAGTTTTTCTTCTTTTTCAGAATACCTGCGTATCACTACGAATATTCCGACTGTCAAAATCACTCCAAATACGATTCCTGCCAGAATTCCATTCGTCCCCATTCCATAACTCTCATTCAGATAATAAGATGGCAGAAAAGAAAGGATTGTTCCCACAACCGATGGCGGTATAAATCTTAGAAAATTCTTATAGCATAGGCACTTTACCATTTCCTTGTCTATCATTCCCAACATTCGCAAACTACAAACGACCCTGCTATTTTCTTCCTTCTCTGCCTGGATACGTGAATGAATTAACAGAAACTCAGCCATTATCATAAGCCCTATCACAAATGCCATCAAAAATAATAAAAATTGTCCTGATTTCTTTGCATCCTGGTATTTCTCCACTTTCGAAGACAATTCATAATACGTCTGCTCATCTTCATTCAACTGATTGCTTTCCTGCAGATATTCTTTTACTTCACATACTCCCGCATAAGAATCTTCCCAATTCTGAAACTGAAACAAGTTTGCGATACCAGCACTACCTGTTATATCTGCACTTAATTTTTCGAAATCAGAATCGTTGATGATCAGTGTTTTATCTGCAAAGGTCGGATTTTGATTAAACAGTATCTTTACATCTGTTCCAACAGACTGCAGCTTTCTATCCCCGGAAATCGTTACAGTAGATACTGGCTGTATGTTATGTTCATACCCATCTTCCAGATTGTACTGAAACAAATTCAAAAACTCGCCTTCCTGAATCTGATAATCACATCCAAAATCCCGGTTTATTTCTGTCACAGGAAGGTAATTAAAAACATCATCTCTGATATAGGGAAGCTGAATGACCTGTTCTACAGTAACACCATTTTTCTCCAATATATGAAGGACATCCTGTACTGAAACCTGATTCATTCCATAGATTTCTGAGTACACCATGTCATAGGGAGAATAACTTTTTGCATCCTGTAGAAAAGCCGGATATAAAGTCACACATACCCCCGTAAGCATAACAGATACCGCTATTATGAGAGAGGCTAAAACATACCTACATCCCCATTCTTTCTTGTGTCTGCGGACAAATGACCATTCCACCAGATGAAACCTCATGTAGTTGGGTGCAAGTCTGCATAAGAACGTACCGATCTTTCCTGTTTTTTCTGCCCGATATTGTGCTTTTAGCAGGGTTCCGATTTTATCCAGCATAAGTCTCCCGGCATTCAGGATAAAGGCAACTGCCACCACTACTGTATATAGAACTGCTGTAAGCTTATATGCTTCCGGGCAAAACTGCCATTGCACTCCGTGAACATCTATTGCATAAATGATAACGGAAAAAAATAAAAATGACAGCACAATTCCTGCCGCAAGTGCTATTGCTAATGCCAGCACGGATATGATCACATTTTCAAAAAGTAAGTTTCTAAACGCTTCCTTCCGGCTCATGCCAAGAGAAAACATCACGCCGTATTCCTGTTTTCTTGATGCCAGAAATGCCTGACACGAAACAGGAAGAAAAAAAACCAGAAACACTGCAGACAGAAAAAATGGAAGATAAATGTTATTGGATATTGATGAATTTACAATCGACGCATTCATAAACGTCCTGTTTGTGGAAATAACTGCAAAACAACAGAATAATGCCGTTGCAGATAAATTGCATAGAAAGTACAATCGATATTTGTAAAAACCAGCTTTCAGCATCTTTCGGGAAATATCAAAAAAGGTCATCTTTTCCACCTCCCAAACCGCACAGCGTTTTCCATATATCTTCTCTGAAATTATCGGCAGTGTTCTCTTTCTTTACTTCTTTTGCCAGATTCCCATCCTGTAGAAAAAGTACCCGGTCACAAAAGGATGCCGTATAAGCATCATGTGTCACAAGCAGAAAGCTGATGCCAGACCGTTGATTCATCTGTTTCATACATCGCATCACATCCCCGGTGGTCTTTCGGTCAAGGCTTCCTGTTGGCTCATCTCCAAAAATAATATCCGGTTCATTGATCAGCGCCCTGCCAATCGCAACTCTCTGTTTCTGACCTCCCGATATTTCCGTAATTCCTTTGTCAGCTAATTTTTCAATGCCGAGCACATCCGCTATTCTTGAAAAACGCTCTTGCTGGATGTCTGCTTCTTTTCGTTCAAGAATGAGTGGTAACAATATATTTTCTTTTACCGTCAAACTCTCCAAAAGCTGGAAATCCTGAAAAATCATTCCCATATGCTTTCTGCGAAAAAATGCCTTCTCTTCTTCCGTAAGCTGTGAAAATGTTTCTCCTCCTATTACGATTTCTCCATCGTCCGGTGTGTCAACCCCGGTCAGCACATGGAGCAGAGTAGTCTTTCCACTGCCGGATGGTCCCATAATAGCAACCATTTCTCCTTTCATAACTTGCAGATTCACATTCTGCAAAATCCGCATAGTTTCTCCTGCAGTTTTATAACTTTTTGAAATATGATTTGCATTTAATACATACATCGAAGTTCCTCCTGATAATAAATTTTAAATTTGATTATCAGAAGTATTTAATCATCCATCCGAACCGATAGACTGCAAAGGGTAACTCCCGGTCTGAAAGAAAACTCACCTTGTCCGAGGTCTTTAAAGCCATCATATACCCAGAGCACCATTATTTCTATTCCACCGAAACATATACACTCATAGAAATGCAAACATATACTTTCGCTTATATCGTTTTCACTATTTGACTTTTCCAAACATTCCATCTGTTGTATGACTATACTTTCCAAATCCCCTTCTGCATAATATCCACTCCAGAGTCGGAAATTTAGCGACAAAAGTAAAATCAGCATGATGGAACTTAAAACCATAATAGCAGCAATTCTCTGTTTTTTTACTGAAATCATATGAATCAAACCCTATACTTCTGCTTTATCATCTGGAATTTATTTTAATAAATATTTTTCAAATGCTTTGTGCGTGTCAAAGTGAACCTCTTTGAAAAATAAAACGAGCCAAATAATAAAAGCCGGAATAGCCATATATGGTGTTAAAAAATAAGACAACACTGCTCCTACTAACATTATGCCAGCCCATGTAAAACACTGATTTTTTATATCACGAGAAATATGAGCTTTATCATACAATGCCTTTTCTTCTTTCGGTAATGAATTAAATCCCGAAACAAATTTAGTCGCTTTTTCTTTAAATATTGCAAATAACACTCCTATAATCACAAATGGAATAACCAAAACTCCACATAGCCAAAACCCTATATTCATAGTATATTCCTCCTTCACAAATACCGATTGAGATTTCACCTGTTTTAAGAAATTTAATAACTGTTATATTTTGTTATTAAATTCTCCGCAAACCATTGAAAACACTGGATTTGTCGCAGGTGAGCTTTCCCTTATTGTTTCCCTTGTGTTATATCGTCCCACCAGTGTTTACGAACTCTGATAAGGGAAAATACAAGGGCACAAGAGGTCCGGTGGACCTCTGCTCTGTGCCGACCGAAGCGGCAGCGGAGACCAAAAAAATTATATAAAACAGTATAACACAAAATAAAAGTGACATGGTGAACTGATTGAAATGTTTCTGATTTTTGTAGCAAATAATTGATTGAACGATAAGGAGATAAGATACGATGAGAACAATATTTGCAGAATATAATCCCGGACGAAACAGCATTGATGTTTATACCAGTGCAGACTATATGCTTCGCATTGACTGCTGGGAAGCAGAAAAGAATTTGAGAACCACACCCGGATCAGATTGTGCATTAAACACACTTGCCATTGATGAACCACTAGAATATGCGAGACTGTATCTTGATGGGAATGTTTGATTACTGAATCTTCAATATTGATAATTCTTTCCATCTTCTCATTCCTCATATGATTCTCATTTTTACTAAAGTTAAAATCATTTCCTTTGTTTTCGATTATACAGTTCTGTACCCGCAACTTTTTGCTTATTCAGCAAGTTTTTAATTTTTTCACATATTTATTTTCAAATATTTAATTGAGAATACAGAACTCCTCTATATGAGAACAACTTTATTCTCATATAGAGGAGTTCTGTATTGTTTCCTACTACTATTTTTCTAAAATAAATTATCGCTATTTTGCAATTACATTTTTATCATTCTGTTATAAATGACGATCTGTATCTCTCGCACTATATATCAGTCGCCTTACTTCCATAACATTCCCGATAACCACATAATTCCTCACATAAATCCGATAATATGGATACTCTCTCCTTTTTGCAGAACGATAAGGTTCAAACGCAAGAGGATTTTCCAGCCTTTTCAATATGGCACTTTCAATATCATCAACCAACCGATGTGCTGCATCTTCATTTTTCAAGACATTTGTAATGTAATTTACCGTACTTAGCAAATCAGTTTCAAATATTGGCAAGTAGCGAAGCTGATAAGATTTATTTTCCATGTATTGCACTCCTTGCATTTTTGAACACGCTTTCGTGAGAAAGTCTTTCATCGGTTCCCGCAGCCTGTCTGTCAGCTTCATCAAGCTTCATTTCGATATTATCAGTGAGGCTTGCATACTCTTCTAAACTTAAAACAACCATAGCTCCATATCCATTTTTAGTTAAATACACAGGATTTCCACTATTAACAAGAGTCTCAATTTCAGGAAATTTATTTCTGAGATCAGAAACTGGGCGAATTTGTATCATTTCCACCTCTCCTTTCACTTTTTTCTATCTTTATTTTATCCTAATTTTATCATAATTGCAATAAACAGCAACACATTTCTCACAAATTCTACCATCCGCTTATACTGCATACTCATCAGTCATAACTATTTCTCTCAATATAATATTTTGCCGCTTCCTGTAAAGACATCCCTTTCTTTCTCGCTTTATCTCTCACACTGCTTACCGAGATACTTTTCATTCTACAAAGGGAATTGATTGATTCATATACACTTCCATCCTCCCAAATAAATTGCCGCTGTTTCGTAATCTTTCTAATATAATCAATCGCCTCATCATAATCGCTGTCTTTATTCCGGAACCTATAAGAATGCACAGATTGAACATTGATTCCATATTGCTTGCAGCATTCTTTCAAGTCCTTATACCTATCACCTTTATAGTAAAACACGTCCATTTCCAGATTCTTCTTCCTTTTCAAACAATGCCGGAATGCTTCTTGTGCCGAACAATTCTTTCGCCATGCTCTATTGCGCACCGCTTTTAATGACACCGATTGATATAAAATTTCAAAGCTTCTTCTCTGGATATTCCGTGCCGTTTTGCGTATGCCGACACATAAGATGCATTGCATCCAAATGCTCTGCAACATGATGTAAATGTAATATATTCCTGTCCGCAGAAATATATTTTTCTTTTATTATGATAATTCAAATAGCTGGAAAGCGCATGCCGCAGCAGAAAATGCTTTCTTTTTGCATATCGCCGGGCGCAGATCGGTTTAATCTCATATGCCATGCAGCATGCGGCGAAACTGTCATAAGTCACATGGTTATATGTAAAACGATTATATTTATAATACTGATAATAATGGCTGAGCGCCTCCTCTTTTGATATTTTATTTTTCTGCATATAAGTACATAGGGATTTATAGTTTATATTGTAATAATCGCAGCATTCTTTTAAATCTGTCCACCTCACTTTCCTCCTTTATTACAAAATATTGCAAAATGTTATAGAATTAAAAAGTCCTTGCCGGACATCTCTGCCTGACAAGGATTTTTTTGATACTTTTTATTACTTCTTCTTTAAGAAGACATTTATTAGATTTATTCTTGAAAAACTTCCTACGCTTCTCTTTCCATTCCCATTCCTTCTGCAAGCTTCTTGCTGAAAGCGAGTACGACTGCACCAAGGATAGCTACAACTGCACCGATTCCGATGAAGAACGGCACTTCGCTTCCTTCTTTATAGAAGTTAACGAGGATCATGTTAAGAGCAGCTCCTACTGACTGAGACATTGACCATACAGTCATCATCTGTGTTACAAAGGCTTTTGGTGCTGCCACTGCTGTAATGGAGTAACCGATCGGGCATGTAAATCCTTCAGCAAACATCAGTACTACATAGAACAATACGATCCACCATGCATTTACTTTTGCATCGCCTGGGTAAATGATATAAAGGAGTGCAATAATCATTGCTCCAAGTCCCCACAAAATCGTTCCGAATCCCATCTTTGTTGTTCCGAATGGCTGTTTCTTGCCAAGTTTTGTCCAAAGCATGGTAAGAAGACTACCGAAGCAAACCGCAAAGATTGCCGGGATTGTCTGGAATGAAGCTGCCGGAATTTCTACTCCGAAGATCACACGATTTACTTTTTCTTCATAGAAGATAGCAAGGATTGAAATTGTCTGTGTCCAGATCAAAAGTGTAACGGCGTTACAGATAAATGGTGGAAGCAGACAAAGTACTTTCTTTTTCTCGTGCTTTTCTGTCTTCTTGCTTGAGTAGATGAAGACAAGATAAGCAAGCGGGATAAAGATGGAAATAGTACTTACTACGTTTGCAAAGGAAGATATTTTCAGCTTTCCTGTTGCAAATGAAACTGCTAAAGCTGTTCCTACGATAGCAACAACAATAAGCATTTTTACAACAAAAGAACGTTTCTTATCTGCCGGAAGCGGATCATCCGGTTCCAGACCGATATTTCCGAAGAATTTTTTGTAAGTAGCAATATAAGCAACAGTACCTAAGAATGAGAGAACTGCTGATAATGCGAATGCTGCGTGGTATCCGCATTTCGCTGCGATTACACCTGCAAGGGCCGGAGCTGCTGCACCGATATTGGAAATTACGTAAGAAATTGTGAAAGCACTGTCACGTCTTCCATCGTTCTCATCGTAGAATTTACCGATCAGAGTTTCGATACATCTTCCTGCGAAGAGTGAACCGAATACCATACATCCCATAGCAGCTGCATATCCTACTACCCCAAGTGGAAATGCAAGCAAGGTATAACCGATAAATCCGGTAACTCTGGCTACAAGCAGTGACCTACGACATCCAAGAATACGGTCGCAGACATAGCTTCCGATGATGGTTGTCATTCCGACTACAGTTGCATATAAAGAAATCAACTGTGCTGCATCCGCTTTATCGAATCCAAGACCTGCAGGTGCATTTGCATACAGGTAATAGATCATTACGGCATTCATTGCGTAGTTCGAAAAAGACGAACAAAGCTGTACAAAGCTGAGAGTCCCCACCCCCCCTAGGCTGACCCAAAAACGCGGTCTCCTTTTTTAAGGCTTCATCATATTGATTCATTTTTAGTTTTCCTCCAAATAACATATACTTCTCATTCAATAAAAAACAGTTTATATTTTCCCCGATTTTTCCTGCTGCCCTCCTTTTTCCATGATTATATTCACTTGTTTTTTATCTTGAACCTTTCTTGTATCTTACTGAATTTTCCTAGAATTGTCAACATTTTACATTTAACAAAATGCATTTATGCTCATTTTTGTAACCATCCACAAAAAAAATGAAAAGAGTTTGGTTTCCCACGACTCTTTTCATCTTAATTTCGTCATTTTTCACATATAAAAAATGCTTAAGTCCCTTTTACAACACATGAAACTCCGGCTTTTCCTCCCCATATACGCCCCAGAGCACCACTCCTCCAAGCACGATCGCAAGGCATAAAAGTCCTGAAAACATCACCATAAACGGCAGGCAGATCTGGCCACACAGCTGGAACGGCTGATCCCGGTAATCCCAGATCCCGATCTTCAGCCATTTATTACAGATAATCCCCGTCATAAATTCCAGGGATGTCAGGAAAAGCACTGCCCGGATAATCTGAATCCACATCGGCTCAGACCAGTGCATTACCTCGCCCTGAAAACTACAAAATGTCAATGCAACTCCCCCAAGCACAAACATGGTCCAATGAGAAAATCCACGAAACCAGATCTCGATCAGATAATAGGTGCTTCCCCCTGCTGCTATCAGAAAGACTATCTCACTTACCCTTTTACTCACTCTTTTCACCATAAAAAACGCCCTCACTATGCAAATCTCTTACATAGCATGAGCGTTTCTTTTGGATTTTATCACAAATCATTGGATTTATTTACAGAGTTCTCCCATATAATAGAAGCCTTTTGCCTCTTTTAAGTAAACTGTCACGATCTTACCGATCATGCTTTCATCTCCCGGGAAATGTACCAGGAGGTTGTTGCTCATTCGTCCTGTCACCAATGACGGATCATGATCGTTGACACTTTCTACCAGCACATCCTGTGTGGTTCCCTGATGTACAGAGCATACTTCCGCCGAAATCTGCTGCACCTCTTTTAAAAGGCGATCAAAACGGTCTTTTACCACATCGTCAGGAACCTGATCTTCCATTGCTGCCGCAGGGGTTCCTGTTCTCTTGGAATAGATAAAAGTAAAGGCACTGTCATAACGCACCTGTCTTACAATATCCAGAGTATCCTGAAAATCTTCCTCTGTCTCCCCAGGGAATCCGACGATAATATCCGTTGTAAGGGAAATATCCGGCACTGCTTCGCGGATCTTTCTTACCACCTCAAGATAATGCTCCTTGGTGTAATGACGGTTCATCTTCTGCAGGATCCTGCTGCTTCCTGACTGAACCGGAAGATGCAGATGCTTGCAGATTTTCTTGGAATGTGCCATCACATCAATCAGTTCATCTGATAAATCCTTTGGATGGGAAGTCATAAAGCGGATTCTCTCCAGTCCTTCAATCTTCTCAATCTCCTGAAGAAGCTGTGCAAATGTCATCGGCTCTTCCAGATTCTTTCCATAAGAATTTACATTCTGACCAAGGAGCATAACTTCTACCACACCATCTGCCACAAGTCCTTCAATCTCGCGAATGATATCTTTGGGATTACGGCTTCTCTCACGTCCACGCACATACGGTACGATACAGTAGCTGCAGAAATTGTTACATCCGAACATGATGTTAACACCGGATTTGAAGGAAAATTTACGTTCGCTCGGAAGATCCTCCACAATCTTATCGGTATCCTTCCAGATATCGATCACCATTCTCTCAGATTCAAATCTTGTCACGATCAGTTCTGCAAATTTATAAATATTGTGAGTTCCAAAGATCAGGTCAACAAACCGATAGCTCTTCTTGATCTTCTCTACAACAGTCGGTTCCTGCATCATACATCCGCAGAGTCCGATGAACATATGCGGATTCTTTTTCTTCTTTGCACCAAGCTGTCCCAGACGTCCGTAAACACGCAGATTCGCATTTTCACGGACAGTACAGGTGTTGTAGATAACGAAGTCTGCTTTCTCTTCATCCGGCTCTTCCTTGTATCCGATCAGTTCCAGAACTCCGACCAGCTTTTCGGAGTCACGAGCGTTCATCTGACACCCAAAGGTTACGGTAGTCGCGGTTAAAGGGCGTCCTATCTTTTCAGACATTTCCTTTACATATTTGCGTGCTTTCTTAATAAAATAATACTGCCTTTCTGGTTCCGCAATAGGAGCTTCGCCGGTTATATCGACACTTTCTAATATTTTTTCTATTTCTTCTTTATTGTTATATCCAGACATTTTCATTTTTCCTTTCATCGGTAGTAATGCTCTCATATTATACTTTAGTATAACACGTTTTTCAATGAAAACATCTCTATAAACAAAAATCCCCAGTATTTCTACTGGGGAAAGTTAAAATTATTTTACTCTTAACCGCTGTCCGGCATAGATCATATTCGGATTAGACAATCCATTCAGCTGCGCAACCTTCTGGTAGGACGTGCCGTATTTAGCTGCAATACCGGAAAGCGTATCTCCAGACTGGACAGTGTAATACTGTGCGGATGAAGCACCGGATTTACCATTCACAATATTCTGAATTGTATTGTAGTCATATCCGGCAGCTGAAAGACGATTCTTTCTGTCGTTTCCGTTGCCCCATTTACCGGCAAGAACTTCCTGTGCGATCTGCTCATTTGATTTTCTGGCAGATGCAGCATTGATCTTGTTCTGTACTTCTGTGTAACGACTACCGAGAACAACCTTTCTTGTGTCACCGTTACCATATTTACCAGCTTTCACTTCGTTCACCAGTGTATCTACTGATGCAGAATAGATATGGTCGATGAAGCTCTGGACTTCGTTATACCGTGTTCCAAGGGCGTTCTTGCGGTTGTCGCCAGCCCCGTATTTTCCTTGCATGACTCCAACAACCAGATCGAGCGTGGATCCGCTCGGAGTATTCACTGTCGGTTTTGGTGTTTCTGCCGGCTTGGTTGTGTTTCCTTTTCCGGCGTATTTGTTCCATGCGTCCTTGTCGCCATAGAATTTATCCAGATCGAGATTACCGCCCCATCCATTCAATCTACCACAAGAGCTATACTGCCGGATAGCACAAGTATAAGCTCCCTCATTCCACGGCTTATCCTGATAGCCTGTGGCGTTCATGTCTGCGTACTGTGCAATCCAGAGTCCGCAATTGCCGATATTAGCGAATTTATAGGCTACAGACTGTGAACAGTACAGAAGAGGTCTTACGCCTGTTTTCTGGTATACATAGTCAAGCCAGCTCTTGCACCATGCAAAATCTGAGCTACCGAACGCCGGGTTGCCTGTTCCCTCCCAATCAAGGCAGAGAATTGCTTCACCTACACGTTTTCCAATCCTATCAAGGAAGTAATCCGCTTCTTTCTGGTAATCTCCACCAGTCGCATAATGGTAGATACCGAGACACTTTCCGGCGTTCTTAGCCTGTGCATAAGCTCTTGTGAAATCCGGGTTCACGTAGCCTGTTCCCTCTGTTGCCTTTACGATCACAAAATCGCACGGTACTACACTGAGGTCAATTCCTGTCTGATAACTTGCAATATCAATTCCGTTTAATGCCATAACATTTCCTTTCTACCGCTAACTTTTGGCGGTCAACAAATAGCTTCGTCTGTCTATTCGTCCTTATTCATCTGCTTAATCAACTGGTTCACATAATTACTAAGTCCAGCCACTAAAATTCCCTGTACAATTGCCGTAAAAATAGCCATTGCAATATTTTGTGTACCTTTAAGATCGCAAGTTGCTACCACGTAGATACCGCAGATAGTAATTCCAACAACACCGAGTATTGCCGGAATATACTTGTCTGCAACCTTTTCGGTATTTTTCAGACCGATTCCAACAAAATATAGTGCAATTGCGACTACAACCAGTTCTGGTTTCACATAATTCATAATCTGTTCCATAATATCAATCTCCTTTTTTCTTGTTTAGATGAAGGTCTTTAATCTCTTCATACATCTTTGTTCCAGTTCCGTTCCCGCCTAATTCGTGATACGATTCGTACATATCACAAAAATTTTCAAATGCGTAAGGTGGGATAGAACCAAGTTCCATATATTTATCATGGTACTCAAACAATTTTACTTTCAAGAGAATCATCGTTCCCTTGCTGTTTGCATCTCTGTAATGCTTCTGGTTCTTCAACAGCCAGATGATATAACCTAGCACAATAGGAAGAATCAGCGTATATGTCTGCATCAAAAATTCTTTCACTGCATCTGTCTCTCTTTCTTAATTTTGCGTACAAAAATAAGACCTCTCGGTCTCGCTCTGATATCCATATTTTCTCCATTAAAAAAGACAGCTCCGAAGAGTCTGCCTTTTGTCTGTTATTCTGTTATAATTTCTTGCCACATCTCGGACAGTAGTTAATCGGTATATTCATTTCCATCATGTTTTCTTCGCCGCCGTAATCCGATACACCAATGTGTAGTACACTTTGTTCATCAACTTCACCACCGAACAGCCACAATTCCAACCGTTTTACCGGATCTCCTTTAGCAAGTACCACCGGACGTGCGCCCAACAGATTGCTCATATCCTTTTTGCCAAAGAGTACCTTTCTGCTACAAAATTCACATTTCTCCATTTTCATTACCTCTCTGATATTTTTATTTTGATTGTATCAGATAATGTAATGGTTAAGATATTTTCAGGAGAGTTCGATGTTTTTCGATACCTCATTTTCAAAAACTATAATTCCTCGTGTGTGTTTAATAGCTTCCTGTACTTTTGGCTCATTCAACAATATTTCGTTGTATACATTCGATTTCACAATAATATAGAATGGATACTTTTTCAAACTGACATTTTCAGTTATTCTCCATTCATGTTCGTGCGTCCAATCAGTATACATTAAGCCTTTATCGCATCCTTTAGCGAATTTCTTCATTGCCAATATCCATCAGATCATTATACTGTTCCTCAGTAATCCTGCCCGTGGCGAAGAAAATGTCAATCTTATTTTTCAGATCTTCTGTCAGACCGTTTCTTTCCTTTAATTTTTTCAGTGTCTTGTATAACATAATCATACCTCCAATTCTGTAAGTGCCACGGCATATTCGGAATTTACATAGGCTTCTGCCGACTGTGTGTCGATATCCTGTGTCTTTGCGTCCATGTCGTAGATGTAATCTCGGTTGTCGTTAAGTTGCTTCTTTACATAATCCCATCCATTTTTCATGGAAATCGGGTAGTTAAATACTGTATATCCGTCCAACTGCTCTGAATTGACGCTGATGTTTGTTACTGGATAATAGGTTACAAGTTCTTTTAATGCCTGTGTCTGTTCTGGTGTGAGGTCGGTTTCTTGTTGCTCTAATAATTGATAAATCACATCAAAATCAATACTCAGCTCCTTTAATTCTTGCGCGGTATATAATTCATCATTTGGTTTTTGTATATTTTTAATATATGCCATTGATCCCACTGTACATGTTGTCCAGGCCGTCCATTCAAATGCTGAAAATATGCACTGGTAATTACCAATCCTACTATAAGGTGCAATGTCAAAGACTAATCTATATTCTTCATTAATAACCCCGTTTTTTGTATTAAGTTTTTTCCTTTCACACATTCTAACTACTTTTCCACGCTCAACATCCACATAATCCGCAATATACTGCTGTCCATTGATTGTGACATTACCGCCAGAGGATACCGGGATGGCGTTGAGGGTGTATGGGAGCTGGACGAGTTGCTCGGTGTAGGGATCATTCGTGGATAAGTCTTCCCTTTTTTTACAAATCATAGGTGTAAATGTTAAATTGTAAGTTCCAGCAACTAACAGTACGACATATAAAGCTGCTTTTTTCCCTTTAACAAATTTTATTGTATCGTTTGTATTACTTTGAAAGCTTGCCCCATCTCCACCTATTGTCTGTAAGATAACATTATTGTTTTTTGGTGTGTTCATGTAATATTCACCATCCGGAAAATCCACTAAAAATTCACCAATATTAGCACTCGCATAGTCCGTCACAGATCCCTTTATAGTAATACTTCCATTTTCTGACACTTTTGCTGTTGCACTTGAACCGGGAAATGCATAGTCGCCTTTATGTCTTCCAAAATTATAAACATTCTTCCCTACCACCTTCACCACCGGATTCACCACTGACTTAATCTCCTGCGGGTAGTCTGGATTCGGGGACGGGATACCGCCGGTGTAGGGTTCGTAGGAAGTGGCTTCTGAGCCTTTTTCTACTTGAATATCTTCAAGTTTTGTTGCATTTACAATTAAATAATTGTAATCTGTTGTGTCTATTGTATATGAATCTTTTGTTCCATCTTTTCGTTTCTCATTGTAGCAAGTAACCACATTTTCTTTTGTCGGAACAGTATCAACACAACCAATACGATATCTATCTTGAATACTTCTTGTACTGATAGTTACGCTTGTCAAATTGCTCACATCAATAGCCATTCCAATATCATTATTATTAAATCCGCATAAACTTGTGTCATTATCGATATAATAGTTTTCATTTTTCCCATGTGCAAGATTCTTTCCACTATACTGCTTCTGCTCACTACGTCCATACAGCATCATATCCATGATTTTGCCATTGTCAGAATCGGCAAGATGAGTTTCGCCCTGATTCGATGCATAGAACTTTGTAATTTTGTTGGATAAATCTTCCTGTAGTGAACCAATATCCTCTTTGTTGGTCGCAATCTGCTCCCGATCAGCTGTGAACTCTTCCGCCACTGCCTGCATCTTACCCAGCTGTTCACTTCCAGCTGTCCGAATATCTTGGACTGCTTTTTCGCCAGATGCTATAAGGTCTGTCTTGAGCTGTGTCCCAGTTTCAATCTCCTCACCAAGAGAAGTGTCCAATGCACCCGCTTGCTTCACAGTCGCACTCAGAGTCTCCTGCATTTCACCTGCAGTCTTCGCGGATCCGTCCAAAGCTGTCTTGGCTTCACCAGCTTTCTGTGTGGACGTATCCAGCTCTGTCTTTGCAGTTCTCGCCAGCTCCACCGACTTGTCCAGTGCTGTCTTAGTGTCACTAGCAGTCTGAATAGACTCATCCAGTTCTTCCTCGGAAACACCAGCATTTATAATGGTCTGTTCAAGTTCTCCCTTGGACTCTGCAGTCTGATTTTGAATCCGTTGGATCTCGCCATCAGTGTGAGTAGTAAGATTGCCTACAGAGGTCTCTTCCTGATTCTGGATAGCTTCGATTGCTTCCTGCTTTTTCTCTCCGACTTTCCTAAGGGCATCTTCCTTGGTCTTTTCTGCTGTAACTGCACTCTCCGATGCACTAGCAGCATGCTTACCGGCTTCTGTCGCACTTTCCTTTGCATTCTGCTCTGCCATCTTTGCCCGATCAGCTGCCGCATTAACAGCTTCAACCGTTTCGTGAAATATATTCGGCTCTGGCAATGGTTCTTCTGATGGGTTCTCTGGTTTGATTCGGGATTTTACTGGTATAATTATTTCACATTTCGTATTTCCGTATTTTTCTGTAGATACATATATAAATGCATATATAAAATAATCATGTGTTTTATTTTCGGTGTTCAATAATTCGTTTGGTATTTGAACCTCGGTTACCCCATTTACTGTTGTCCCTATACGAGTAATGCACTCTTTATTATTTCTTGATAAGGAGAAATGCACCTCTAGGAAATTTGGTAGTACCACCCCACCCGATAGAATTTTTAGAACCTGTCCGTAATCATACTGCCAGATACTTCGTGTTCTTTGCAACATTTCGTTAAATTGTACTTCTATAATATTATCCATAATTTCACCTCTACTCCACTACTCATTTACATCTTTCATTTCAGACATCCTCTTTAAAATAATTTGTAGTGCGGTATTTTCTTGCCCCATAATAAATGTCTTATATAATCATCAAGTACAACTGCTACGGCTGATAGGAAGAACCACAAAATTGAAAACGGTAAACATATCTGACCAAATAAATTGAATGGCATATTACTGTAATTCCAAACATTCCAATCGAGCCATAAATTCACGATACAGCCACATACAAATTCCAATGCAGTAATCACAATCGCACCGATCAACATCTGCCTTACCAATGGCATCTTCCGGCATTTTTCGTTGATACAACCAATAAGGAAAAACGCCACCCCTCCAACAATAAACATCGTCCAATGAGTGCGTCCTCTTGCAACAAGTTCAATCAATATATAAATCAGACCGCCAATCGTAAACAGAATCAGCGGTCTTAATTTCTTCATGATTTCTGAGCCATCATTGCTTTCAATGGCTCTGACTGGTATGCTTCTGGAATATCCATTCCGTAAGTGACTTTTTCTACATCTTCCTTGCTTTCCAGAGAACGGATGTAAATGCGAAGGTCGCGGAAATATGTTACGTGCCAGGTCACGTAGTTCATTGCAGTTGTCGTAATTTTTCTCATATCCGCATTACTATAGAATTTGCAATGCTGTTTTTCGTCCGATGTGTGCCACGGAATGTTCTCTTCTCCAGCGACAACCTGGCTCTGTAATCCGACAAGACTTGTCTGGTCATGATCTTCCAACGTGAAATGTTCTGTAGTTCCATCCGTAAGAACGACATCCACACCTGCAGCAATAATCCCCTGTTGCGCCATGTTCATTTCAGCTACTTTAGCCTCTTGCAAGTCCTCCAAAGTTGGTTCATATGGTTCCGGTTCCGGTTCTGGTTCTGGTTCTGGCATTGGTTCCGGTTCTACATATACACTTCCGTCATTAGACAGAATAAATCCATTTTCTTCTTCTTTATAAAGTGTAGTAAACTCTTCATACTTACCAAAAACATATCCTTTCTCTGTAAGTAGTCGAAACCCAGAAGTGTTTTTCTCTACCCCTTCAATTAGAATATGTGAATCATCTTGTTTAACTACTTTTCCTTCAACTGGTTCTTTCTGGTCTAAAAAAAGTATATTCATCGTTACTCCTTTCTTCTTTTTAGAGGGATTCTGAACTAAATAGCAATTATTTTAATCGAATTGATTGAAGTTCTTGTAAAACAATGACTATTTACATATATAGCAGAACTCATAATAAAAAACATCTCCTGCTAAAGCTTTTTGCCATCTGACATAGAGATCGATTTCACCATTCTTACTAACACAAAGAAGGCAACTGGAATATGTATTATCTTGTACTATTCCTCCAGTATAAAACTGTTTATCACAGCACGGAGCAGGTACTCCACTTGCAATATTAAGACCAGCATATACATTAACATTTTTTGTGATTTTGGTGCATCCATTGACCATCACCAAATTCCCAATTCTATTGCACTCAATCCATGAATCGGACGTTTTTACGTTAGAAGTATTAAGTGTCACGAGATATGTGTTTATACTCATTAAATTATTGTTTATTGTTGTCTCTGCATTTTTTAATTTGCTATTTAGCTCTTTAACTGCCAGTGCATCTACGAAGAATCCTTTCTCTGTAACAAGCGCAACATCATCAAGCGCAACAAGTTTATTTTCGTAAATATTATTGATTGCTTCTCTTTCTTCATTTACCTCTTTTGCCCCGTAATCACTACCGACTTGTTGATAGGTGGTTTCATCCTGCAAGGAAAATGTACCATCATTGTTTGCAACTTGCTTGTATTTTCTCTTGTAATTCGATGGATCCAAAATATCATCTTTGAAATCCGTGCGTAATGGTGTATATGCCATTTTCTTCACCTCTTACCTTTATATTTTCAAATCTGTTGTTGCCATACCTAACGTTATGCTTAATCTGCGCGGTCTATATCTCTGCAATCCCTTATAATAATCTAAACAAATACGCTCAATCCGATTGAAGTCTTCAAAATCAGGCGTTTTCTCATTTGCATACCAAGTCTTTTTTTCTTCATTATTAAATATAAATGTGCTATTTCTTAATAACTCTAAATTGTTTTCCAACCGATTAAATTCTTCTGCATACGGGAATTCATTGTAGCCGTTTTTATCATCTCCCATATCTTCAAATGGTACTGTAGAATAAAACGGCAATGCCATTTCGCGAAGATAAGCAATGTTGTTTTTTATTCGGTTGTAATCCTCAAAATTGAAGCTATCCGTTGAAACCCAATCAATTTTTGGTTCTTGCCACACTGTTCTTCCTCCTAGTTACAAGTCCACCGCCAAGCAATCCAGAATCAAATGTAATTTGAGCTTCTTCCACGACTGCTTTCAAGTTTGAATCATATTTATTTTCCTGTCCAATCGTATCACCACAATCAATTGCCGGTTCTCCACGGTAGTCCAGTTCATATTCGATTCCAGACGAAAAGTAATCAGCAAGCCATGTAGCAACTTGCTTACTATGTTCTGCATCAGAAATGATAGGATTCTGCCATTCTTTATCCGTACCACGATTGTTTACCGTCTGAACATCATATGCCGTAGATACATTATACTTATATCCTTTTACAGTTATATTTACCGTTTCACCAATTGCAACACCAGACACAGCAATTTCAACATAATACGCTCCAGAAGATACAACATTTGCCGATTGTCCGCTCTTTCCATCTTCGATACTCACCGTATATCCGTAGCAAGCATCAGACATATAATAAATAGCATTTTCGCCGTCATACGTGAGCGTTTCCGTGGCAAGTTCATCTTCAATACTTGATTTTGAATAAAGATATCTAGCAACTTTCACGTTCTTGATTCTATCAAGCTGTGTCCCAACAGGTGTAGAATATAAATCGTCGTACTCAATCCGATAAGACGTTTCCGAACCGATTGAAATATAATCCACATGGATTCTGCTGTTCGGCTCAGTTTCTACAAATTCGATTTCCATCTTGTCGTATTCTGGAAAATCGTATTGGATTTCAAAATCATTTGCGATTCCAGATTGAATTGTCAGTGTATCGCTCAATACATTATCTGCATATGTCCGTATAATAAATTTCTTTGGAAGTTTGTTGCCAAATGCAATGTAAATACCATATGCCTTATATTTTGCTTCAAGCGTTCTTGTGATGACTGGATTTTCTGTAAACAGACCGTTTTCATCACTGATAGCAGAACTTACATATCCGGTATTCTGGACATCTTCCTTTGGCAGAAATAGCATCTTTCCATCCGCCAACCATCTATTTTTTTCATAGGTTGCAAAATCTGATTTTTGAGTCTGGATATCAACATTTTTTATATCAGAATAATATGTAGTTCCATTTGATGTTGTTTCCATACTCGGTTGGAATAACGAATGAATACGGATTCTTCCGTAACGGTCATAGTCAAGTACACATCTTCCGGCATTTGCTATGATCTGTAGTGCTTCTTTATGCTTTACTTTTGGAAGCGGATTATGGATAATAACTTTTTTCAAGTAAGTATCCAAATAATAATCATCATTTCCAACACTAGCATCCGTAAGTACAAGAACGGCTAAATCATAAAGCGTAATGCCATTTTCATAATACTGTCCTTTGTAATAGTCATCGTCAATGAATTTTAAGACATCTACCGCCCTAATAGTGGCTTTTTCATCAGATGCGCTCCATTCATATACATATAAGGAACCCATCTGAAGCCATTCAATACTACCATTATCAAGTTTGTATCCAATTGTTACATTTAATCGCTGTCCACTTTCCAAGAAGTTGATTTCTGATGCAGGATTATCTACGTTGAATATCTGATTATCATTATGGAGCGTTACACTAAACTCTGATTCCGGTAAATCATCATTGATAGATGAAATGGTTGTCTTATTGCTTGCGTTAAGAATCCATTCATTGTCATATTCCAAACCAAGACCAAATTGAATATAATCAATTCTAACTCTATTGTTCGGAACACTCATTTCCGTAATGACTAGCTCGATATATGCAGTATTATCAAATACCGTATCTGTCTTAAAAATCTGTTTGCTATTCTTGAATTCAATAGACAATCCATCATCAGTTACTACAGAAAATTTTGTAGGATAGCATTCTCCAAACTTGATTGTCAGACCTTTAATATCTGATTTTCCGCAACCAAAATCAAATTTTATATGCATTTCACTAGAGAATAGTTCATTGCACGTATATCCATCAAGCCAATATTCATCTGCATTCTCTGGCAAAAAGTACATTGATCCATCAGCCTTAAACATATCCTGTTCGTAGGTTGCATACCTCTTAACTGTATGTTGCCGAAAAAGCGATTTCGGATCAGAAAAAGTAGTGTAATCCGTATTTTCCAGTTCTGCTGATTGTTGCGCTTCTTGATTTATGAGTCCAAGCTGTATCTTCATATACGATTCATTACGGATTGGACGCTTCATCGATTCTTTATATTCTTTAGAAGTCTGAAACATTTCTACCACCCCGAATCAATAATGTTGACTTTACAGTTTATGTATGCCACTGGTCTACCGGCTTTATCGTATTTAAACACATCTGCCGTTCTGTCACCCGGATACATAGTTAATGTAATCCAGTTGTTTTCAACCATATCCCAAAATTTTACTGTTACAAAAAATTTTTTGAACTCTTTAAGCATATCTGACCATGTTTCTGCATCTAAGTACGCCCATTCCAGGTTGTCAATCTTATAATTGTCTCTTCCAATCTTCTGACCGACAACCTTGTTATTTGCATTTCTGGCTGAATTTACTGCCGTAGTCACTACCATATTGGGATAACGCTTCGGTGCAGGAAACGGCTTGCCATTTACAATTATAAAATTTGATATATGTCTTGCTGCCATTTCCTACCTCCTACGTTGGCGAAAAAGAAAAGCCCGTATTTCTACGCGCCTTTGATATCTGCTTATCCATTCTTTTTCCATCCATATTTACGCTTGTATCCTTTTTAAGAATCAATTTCTGATATTCAATAACTGTTCTTAAAAGTGCATTTGTTTCATCATTCGCCTTTTCAACACCAGAGCTTACACTCTCTACAATCTGATTGTTATTCGCTACAACATGACGATTTCCAATGCTTCCAATATATTCAGAGCCGAATCCGTTTTCATTGGCAACATAGACTTCGCCATTCATTGGGAAGCCACCATTAGCATATCCATGTCCATTCCAGCCACGTGATAAGCTACCATATCTTGATACCGTGTATCGAATAGCAGCTATCATATTGGAAAGCGGATCATAAATATTTTTGTTGTATGGTGCAAGTGCATAACTACGGAATGTCGGATCAATCACCTGCATAAGTCCCTTTGACGGAATACCGGCTTTTGCATTGCTATCCCAGTTGTTGATAGCATTCGGATTACCGCTTGACTCGGACTGCATCTGCATCAACAGACGATTCAGATTTGATTCACTGTACTGTCCAGTCAATTTCAATGCTTTCTTAGCAAGCTTTCTCCACTGCTCTACTCCGGCAGACGGATTATATTTAACATTCGTACCACCGAAATCGCTCAAAAGACCTTTAATGCTATTCACAGCCGCATCGAATACAGAGTTGACAGCACCTTTCGCCATAGATAATCCAGGTTCAAGCGCGCCAGTCAAATCCGTGAATTTGTCAATTGCAATTTGCATAAGCTTTCTCGGATTTTCTACATAATCAAGAATATCTCCCGTGAAATCTTTGACCTTCGCCCAAGCATTACCAAAGAAATCTCCGATACCGCTCTTGAAATGAGGAATATTCTGCATCCGCATCAATGCTTTTGTCTGGTCTGCCGGGAGTACTTTTGTTCCTTTTGGCATTGGTAACATTACATTACGGCCTCTAGGAATGATTGTTTTCCCGTTCGGAAACTGCACCAACTCACGGTATGTACTTCCGGTTTGGTCATTGACAACACCAAGTGTGTCATGCGCTACACCATCAGTACCAGTTGCAAAGTTCACATACGGATATGTTTTTCCAGATCCTAGTTTTCCAAGTACCCAGTTCACGCCACCAATAACGCCATTTAAGGCATTTCGAATAGGTGATTTGATTTTGTCGCCAATGCCCCGAAAATAAGAACCTATTTTATCGAAAATACCAGTGATTCCATCATAAGCTTTTCGGAAAGTATCCCTAAACCATGTTGAAATAGAACCCATGTTATTCTGAATAGCTGTTCTTTTATCTCCAAACCATGAACCGATATTCTGAAACGCAGATGCAACATAACCTCTTGCGCCCTTGAACTTCGCATTAAACCAGTCAGAAATGTTATCCATATTGGTTTGAATATCAGTTTTCTTCTGACCAAACCATCCACCGATATTCTGAAATGTATCAGTCACGCGTGTACGTGCATCTTCATATTTTCTTCCAAACCAATCAGCAATATCGCTCTGTGCATTTTTTACATCGGTTTTTCTATCTGCATACCAAGTACCAATGTCCTGAAATGCATTTTCTGTTCCAGTTCTTGCATCTTGATATTTTTTTGAGAACCAATCAGCAATATCACCTTGTGCGTTCTCTATATCTTCTTTTCTTTTTTTAAACCAATCTCCGATATCTTCAAAATTTTCTTTCGCTGCGTCATCAGCGGCTTTAATATCTTCATCGGATAATCCCATCATTTGGCTAGGAGTTTTGAATAGGTTTTCGCTAATTTTCTTAGACAGTTCATTCATCTTATCGAAAGTATCCATGGATTTTTTCATATCTTCGTCAGACATTTTATCTCCAAAGATTGCGTTAAAAAGTCCTTTTTGCACTCCCGTTTTAAAATCTTCCGGAAAGTTAATAAGTGCTTTTTTTAAAGCTTTAAAAAACTCTTTAAAATCCCACGCAAGACCTTTCCAATCAATGCCACAGATAAAATCAACTATCTTCTGTCCGATTTTCTCCCACGTTTTATCCTCTGCCAGACCATCTATTAAACCAGTAATTGCTTCAAGAAGACCTTCGCCAAAATGACTGAATGTTTCAGCGCTTAACTCAGCATCCCAAGTCTCAAAGAATCCGGTAATACCAGCAGCTAATGAATCTCCAAGATTTTTCCAGTCAAAATTGACTGCAAATGAATTTGACGCATGTAACGCAGTATTGATTGAACCGGCAATTGTAGCTCCTAAATCATAAAAAAGACGTGGCGAAATCAATCCATTAAGGAATGTAGCCAAGTCTTTTCCAAAATTATCAGCTTTACGATAAACCGTTTTCCACGGAATACTCTCCATCGCAGAACTCAGCTTATCTCCGAGCATCTTTCCGATATCGGTAAAATCGGAGTTTTTGATAGCTTCTTTAAACTTATCAGCCAGTTTATTCATAGAGTTTGGAACTTCTATCGTTTCAAACATATCTGAGATAGATGGACTTCCGCTAGAGCTTCCGCCAGAGCCGGAACCACTACCAGAATCGCCGGAATTATCTGCCGGCTGAATGACATTTAATTCATCAATGCCGAGAGTATAATTCTGTAAATCCTTAATTGCTTTTGCAGTATCATTTGCTTTATCTTTTGTTGTATCAAGTCCAGCGCCGTAATCTTTCCATGCTTTTTTAGCTTGTACAACAAAACCTTTTCCGGTAAGCGCAGCCATAAACTGACCAACTGTATTCAGTGCACCGGCAAGCATATCAATGAAAGATTCTATATACGGTCCGACTACATTCACAACCGGTGCAAACGCAACCGCCCACGCATTTTTCAAATATAATAAGGATGAAACCATTCCAGAAATACTTTTGTTATATTCAGAGCTATACTGTACAAGGTTGTCCGAACCTTCCTTGATTGCCTGTTTTATCTGGCTGATAGCTCCAAAAATGGTTGAGAACATAATGGACGAACCTATCATTCTTCCAAATGACATTCTGTATCTTTTGTTGCCACCGTCAGAGTCGCCAAGAAGCTCTTTCAATGTACGGAACGGATGAATCGCTTTGCTTGCAAGATTCTTCGCATTTTGAATTGATTTTCCAACTTTATCAAATGATTTTTTTACGGGATTTATGTTATTGGCAACACCTTTTATTCCGCTTACTGCTCTTTTGAATATATTTGCTTTCTTCGTAGCATTTTCAATCGCATTTCCGGTTGCACGTGCTTCATCAACACCCAAATCAGCTTTCGCAGCTTTCTGCATTTCCTGATCGTACTGTTTTTTCGCAACCTGAACTCTTGCAAGTTTTCTAGCTACTCTGTCATACTCTGGGTCGTCTTGTGAAAATCCTTGCTGCGCCAGCTCTGCTAACTGCTTCTTTAATCTCTTGATCTGCTCTTCAAATGTATTCACCTTTGAAGAATCAATTCTGCCTACAGAATCATTAAGTTTATTGAAAGCTTCAAAAGCAGTTCCTCCGAATTCCTTCATGACATCGTTATAGTTATGAAGATTTTCAGCACCCTCACCAAAAACAGCTTTCATTGCATCCGGATCATAACCCATGAATTTTCCAGAAGTAGGCTCTGTTCTGGCAACATCAGAGCCGGAATCATTATGAGTATCATTCGCATCAAAATGCGTAACAGGGACATCTGCCGTACTTACATTCTGTAATTTTTTAAGAGCCTCAGTAGCTTCATCAATGGCATTGGAATACTGGTTCATCTGCATAATCTTTTTATACCAGTCTTTACCACCTAAAGTATCTGTGCCCTCTAATTCACGAATATCTGAAATTGACTGCCAGGTTCTTTCATAAGCCCTCTCATATTCAGCAAGCTTACTTTGAAGCTGTTTAGAGTCCATTCCAGAAAAATCGACTCCAAGCGAAGAATCCTTGAATTTATCAACAAGTGTCTCAAATTCCTGAGCTGGATATTTCAAATCACTTCTATTTGCCCTACCAGAAGCACTCTGACCGCGAACACTACCGGTAAGCTCAACAATTCTTTCAAGACCAGAAGTATTCATTCCAGCACCGAAGATATCAGAAAAAGACTTTCCAGTATCGGCAACACCTTTCAGAGAACCAGTCAAATCACTGGATTCGGATTTTGCTTTTTTAATACCGGCAACAATCTCATTAACACCAGATATAACGCTTTCATACGCAGCATCTTCCATCCATTCTGGTTTGTAGAAAGAATTGCTTGTCTCATAGAATTTTTCCAATGCACTGTTGAGCTGATAAAATTCATCCTCAACATTGTTTGCATCTTTAAGAAGTCCCGGAAACATATCTTTCGCTTCATTGTAAAAAGAGTCCAACTCTATTCCACTTTTGGTAGAAAGTTTCTGTTTCATTACCGGAACTCTGTTTTTGTAAGTATCACCAAGAGATTTAGCTGTTTCCGGCGTAATCTTGATTTTACTTGTAGTTTTAATCCAGTTGTATAATTTCTGATATTCTTCAGAAGTTGATTTTGCTACAGAACCATTCTTTGCCGTAATCTTTCCAAGTGCATCAAGATCATTGCTTAATCCACTATATGGCTTTCCACCATTCGCAGACAATCCACCAGAAATCTTCTGTGTAAGCTCACGAACCTGTCTTTGTACTTCTGAACCAGCTTTATTAAGATTGAATCCGCTGATAAGTTCATCGGCAAGTTTCTTTCCTTGTTTCCTTGCAGCACTATCCATAGCATTGCCAGAGAACAATTTATCTACATCAACATTCTTAAAAGAAATACCGCCCTGTGCCATTACCATGAATTTTTCCAGTGCCGTAGCAGCTTTATTGATTCTTTTTTCCAGACCAGACAAAGCTCTGTTCGCCCGATTCGCTTCTGCTTCAACTACTATCTCTAAGCTATCAATTTCGTTTTCAGACATTTTGTTCTCACCTACCTCTTGATTCGTTTAATGCTTTTGCGTATGCTGCAAAATTTACAGATGCAATCTGTGTATTTTCTTCTATCTTTTCCTCAATTTCTTCTTCTGTCATTTCTTGTTCTTCCGTAAAAATAAAATTCTTTTGCGGATACTGACTTTTTGAGTCCAATGCACAACCAATTGCCTTTCCAACATAAATTCCTACCATCCATGCGGAAATATCAGCCATCCTAGCTTTTTCACGCTCTGCCCTGTCTTTTTCTTCCTTATATATAAGAAGAGCTTTGGGAGTCATGCCCCAAAACTCTTTATAAGGAATTTCACAGCGAGCAGCCATCGGCAACCAGTATTGATAGATATAATCCGTATAACTGGAAAACTGAATTATTCTTCCGTTTCCTCTGCCGGATTCTCTTCCCCTGTTTTCTTCTTCTGGGCTTTCTTCGGTTCTTCCGTTTCGATTCCCAGCATCTTTTTGAAAAAATCAGACTGTTTAACTGCCTCCGCAAATGCATCGGTAATATCGAACATACTTCCTCCACCGAGGATATGCTGTGTAACAACACGTTCAGCTTCGGCACGATCACATTTCAGAACTACGCAAGTGAACGCCATAGCAATAAGAGTCATCTGGCCTCTCGAAAACGCTTCGGTAATAGAAATTCCCTGGCTCTCCATGTGTGTATAGTCACCGAACTGTAATTCCTGGACATTGTATGTTTTGTTGTTGATTTTTACTTTAACCATATCGGTATCTCCTTTTAACTAAAAAATAGGAAGCCTGTTACGACTTCCTATCCTGATTTTTCCTGCATATTACCCAGGAAACTGAGTAGCAGCATCCTTATTGTAAATTTCTGTAGATGGCAGAATGGAAAGAGTCATTTCTCTTGCTCCATTCACAGCACCCTCATTTACAAAAACGTCATGCTGTCCTTTCCAAGAGAACTTTCCGTCTTTTCCATCTGCGCCAAAATCAAGCTCATAAATCTGATCTGTATTGGCTGTTTCTTTGATAGATGCATATTTTTCCTTATCGTAGTTACAAGTAAACTGCATTGCGCTTACTGACTGTACGCCAGGAACAAATGTCTGTGCATTATCTTCCATATCAGTTGTTTCAATAGTTTCTCTTTCTCCACCTAACTGCGGATAGCTTTTGATTTTGCATAACTGTGTAAGAGCTGATGCAGTAGCACCGGCTTTAAGTACAGTGTTAATTGTGCTCATTCCAGCTGACATATTATCTTCCTTTCTACCGCTAACTACCAGCGGTCAGCGAATACCTCCGATTGGTATCCGGTGCAAATTTAAAATTTCTCTATTTCATTCACTGATGATACAAGACGGTTGAATCTTGCCACAGTGCGATAAATGTTTGTATCTGATGCATTATCGACAGGTTTCGGACCGTATGATCGGATGTAACCCATCTGTCGCATAGCATCACAACATTGATTTATGATATTCCTTGATTCCGTGATATTTTTATTGGAATAACACTGAATCTTAATTACTGATTTCACAGCATTCTCACTGTTTTCCAAATCCATACAAGCATCTTGATTGTCAATCTGGACAACCGATACTGCCGGAAATGCCGGAGGACTTTTACTGGAATAATTGGATACATTCTTACAAGTTTCTGCCACATAGGTTTTTATGTTGGCCAGAACTCTATTTGAAACGTCAATCATCTCCAAACACCCTCCTTGCAATCCTTGTAATTGTTTCTATGTTCCTTAATTCTGATGCCGTATTATACATGAACGGACGGGACGGCATACCCTTTGTCCAATGCCATTCTCCATTTTTGAAATAAAACCATCCTTTTTCGCCATGATTATTTACGTCATACTTCCAACCAATAATTGAAGTATCTGGATGTGGATTTTCTGATCCAACAATTCCAGTACCGAACTCAACGAATTTCGCCCACGGGCAAGCCGTATAAATGACGTATTGGGAACCATTGTAAATAATGTCACCCGGTTTCAGGCTCATACTGTTCAATAACTCACCAGTATAGATTGCGTCCTCGCTCAAAATATTGGCTTTTGCAATCACAACACCCTCTTCGGCTAACTGCCTGGTAAATTCATCACATTTATCATTCAGACTTAATCTGTACTTTCTCACCTTTTCAGCCAGTTCACGGAAACTGCTCGGAGATAACTTCGCTGTGTATCTAGGCATTTTTCGCCCTCGCTTTCAATGCGATAACCAGTCCATTTATTCCATCTGCAATACCGGCAACAGTATAATCAGCAGAATCCTTATCCACTGTACCACCTGCATTCAGTGTCGGTTCAGATATCCATACAATAGACTCTTCTTTAATAGGAAGCTTCTCCACCGTAGATGCTGTTCTGGTGTAGTCCAGATTCGTTCCAAACATATCAGCATAAGCATTTCCTCTACTTGCCGATAAAGAGGCGTAAAAAAAAGTCGGGGAACTATAACCATTGTCATAATCCCCCGTTTCATCCCCGTTTTCATCGAGAATCGGAACATTTTCAGTGTAATTTGAATACCATAATTTCTTTGTGTTTCTTTTCAGATTTCTCAATATACGCCACCCTCCACCGTAAATGCGTACCCCTGCGACCAAAATGGTCACGCACAATCTTCTTTTGCAACTTAACCCAGTTGCCGGGAGATAATCGGATCACCTAACCTCTCTTAAATCAGTGTGCATATAGCAACAACTCCTTCAAGACACGTGTTCCGGTTCGCCCATGCTCGGCTGCCGGTATTATCGCTATGGGAAAGCTCTCCCTCAGCTCCAATCTGGTTGTAATCATACATTGCAAGGTTGCGGATATTGGGAAAATACTTCTCCATATCCTTATCAACCATATCGTCTGTATAACTATCCGGGTAATTCCGTAATTTCTTTATTTCTCTATAGGCGTTTTTGACTTTTACAAGAAGCATGGATAAATCAGTTTCATCTGAAATACCAAGCTCTGTTGACAGTTCATCGTATATTTCGTTTACCAATTCATCCATACTATCACCTATTTCTTCGGAGGTCTTCCGACCTTTGGTTTTGCAACCTCCGGTTCGGATTCCTCTACTTTCTCTTCTGATTTAACTTCTTTCCATCCGCACGCAAGAAATGCGCTTTTCTGGATTTCAGAAGCGACAGTTACACGCTGTCTATCTTCTTTTTCCAATGTATACATTAAGTATCACTCCTACTCTGCCGGGTCTTCACATACACCGATAGCGTCTTTCTTCTTGTTAAGTACGAATGCATCATAGCGAACACGTCCCTCAACAAGGTATCCAGAAATACCAGGCGCATCATCGTGAATCTTGTACTCTGCAAGTTTGATTGGTGACGGCATAACAATCGGATTTGTGATAATGAAGTTTACTTTTTCCGGGAAGTAAGACTTCGGAGCTTTTACGAAGTAAACGCCATCAACTTCACCAACAAGACCGTTAATAGCAATCTGTGTAGCCATATCGCCTTTTTTGGTGAATGCTTCATCCAGTTTCAGCATATTGTAGTAGCCTGGTGTGCAAATGCAGATTCTTCCACCAGTCGGAACTTTCTTGTTGTCAAGAATTTCCTGAACTGCAAGGAATTTTTCATATGCATTGGCTTTTGTTACTGCTGTATCTTTTACGATGTTTCCAGCATCAGCACCGGCAACAAGCTTAGCAATACGGTATGTATCAATTTCCGGGATAACAACTTCATCAATCTGTCTACGGAGTGCTGCACCAGCTTCCATTGTTCCCATTGTGTCATCTTCACTCTTCTTATCAATTGTGAATGTGAACGCACGGTCTTTTGCAAGTGTCATTTCCTGCACTTCATTTCCAAGTTCTTCTGGTGTTCCATATCTGCTTGCGCCCTCTGTAGTGTAATCGCCCATTGCTGCTGTTGGCATAGAGTATACTTTTACAGTAGAGACTCCAAGCCATTCAAATGCGTAGTTTACCAGTGAAGAGGTAAGCGCACCGAGTTTAAATCTTTCATCCACCTGCTGTGAATATTTAGCTGCGTAATTTACTGCCATCTTAAATTCTCCTTTACTAACTTTTGGTAATCAGCGAACACTTCTTTACGTGTCCGGTATCTTTAAGGAAGATTAACCATTAAATCCTTTCAGGAATGGATCTTCTTTTCCATCTTCTCCCTGTCCGGCATTAACCGGCGGTCTGCTTTTCTGCCATTCTGCCTGTGCAGCCTTAATGGATGCATTATTGAATTTCTTATAAAGCTCTGTCACTTTATCACTTTCTCCGGCAAGTTCAGCTGTAGCGGCTTCTTCTGCCATTTCCTCGGACATTCCAATCGCCATATAACGCTTCTGTGCATCAATCTTAGCAAGCTTTTCTTCAAGCTCTTTGGTGTGGCGTTCTTTTGCTTCTTCGGCTTCTCTCTTCGCTTCTGCTTCCTGTTCTTCGGCTGTCTGCTTAGCTTTCAGCTGTTTACGGTAATTAGCAGCTTCGGAAGAAGTTTTATTGTAGTCGTTCTGAAGCTTTGCATTTTTGGCTCTTTCCTGTGCAAGTAATGTCTGCGCTTCTTCAAGAGTCATTTCATGCTCTTCCGGCTTGTTTTCCGGTTCCTGATTCTGCTGTACCTGTCCCTCAAGGTTTTTGTTGTCTTCCATAGTTATCATGTTCCTTTCTTTCGCGTTTAGAGTTCTCTCTCATCAGTTACATTTCGCGATTATAGACTTCTCTGTCTTCCGCGTTTGGTAAGGCACTTCTCTGTGCCATATGAAAACAGTCATGGTTTTGACCGTAATTTCTATAAATAAATAATTGAGCACCGGCAATTGATAATCTGATTTGCACTCGCTCCAAGCGAGGTATCCTTTGGGAATTGCATCCACGAATTCCCAACATGAAAAGCCTGTCCAATCAGAATGTATTTCCCATTGATTTCTCTGTGGTCTTTCCTTGTTACCTCATCCATAATAGATTCCCACCGCTTCATGGTTTTGTCGGAATTAACAGCCTCCATATATCTTGCGTGGTTAATCGCCGTATTTACTTCATTTTCAGCTATGAACCTTGCTCTATCTAGCGAATAATAGTAAGGCTCGCTCTTATGGCTTTTCGTGCTGTCTATAACATCGTAAGAAAAGCTTTTTACGTGCGTTCCCAAGTATTTGTCTACGTCCGTGTACTTTCTAAGCGTTTCTAAATAAGAATCCTCAATTTGATTACGGATTGGCTCATAATCTGTTTTGTTCGATTGAGCCATTGTAAATAGCCACGCCATAGTAGCAATGAAGTTGTTTTCTAAATCTTCTGCCATATGGATTCTTTCTGCTTTGTCCTCTTCTGGAATATTCATTTCACCGAAATACTGTTCAAATGACATACTCCGTTCATTCGTAACCAGAGCATTCAATTCATCAAAGCTAAGATTCGTGAACATCTTCATCACCGCCATTATCGGTATTCATTCCATCAAGAATCGGGGAATTTCCAGTCTGATCAGATAAGTCAGACATCGTTCTCTTCTGCTGCGTCTGTTGTTGTTGACCATCTTTCTTAATCAATGATTTCTGATATTTTTCAATCATATCTCGGCTATCGGCCCATGCCTGAGCGACATCCGGGAACAAGTCAACCTGTTCCATAGCAACACGACCATTTACGCCACAATTTATCATTGCAACCATCGAATTAACCTTTGTAGCAAGGTCATATGTCTTATTTCTGATGAATTTTGGTTTCACGTCCGAATATTCCAGTTTTAGAAGCGGACTATCATACGGCGTATCTGTAGATGCCTTGATAGCAGCTAATTCAAGCTTTACGATTTCCGCTTTTCCACGGCGTAAAATCTGTTCTTCCTTGCAAGCACTGTTTTCAGCAGCACTCCATCCTGAGGACATATTCATAGCAGAGCCGGTAGAACCACCGCCGGGGTCTGTTTGAATCGGTACATAAGCTCGCTGTAAAATCGTGTTTCTCTTGCTTACGATATTTTCCTGTACACCGGAATAATCAAACGTACTGGAAATAGCCTTCAGTAATGGCGTGCCACCGTTTCCGGTATTGTTAGCAATAATCCACTGTCCTCCAACCGGAGCTTGTGTTTTACCGTTATCATCTTTCGGCAATTCAAATCCAACGCCGAAGAATACTTCCTGTGTAGTCTGTGCTACCGCATTGGCAAAATCAGATACTTCTACGTTCAGAGCATTCATATCTGAAATCTGACGTTCAAAGCATCCTGTTCTATCGGTAGCTCGATTAAATTCCACAATCGGAATCATTTTCAGTGGATTGATTTCTCCACTGTGCTGCATGAACGACCAAGGGTTCTTAGGCTTCTCTCCATTGGTGATTTCACGCATATCTTTAATTTCGTATCTTGTGTCCGGAGTGAACACGGTATAATAAACTGTTCCGTTCTTTGTTCTGCAGAAAGTAACACCGGCAAGTTTTTCTTGCAGTGCCGAATTACGATAAATGCAGAAAGTAAATAATGGATTCAGCGTTACCAAATCAAACGGGCAAAGTCCGTCAAAGTTGCGCTTGATATCGACAAACTGATAACCAACGCCGGTAATCTCAACAAATCTTCCAAGCTCCTGATCTTTGGAGAATGCATATTCCGCATCGTTAAGCTCATTCAACATAGAAATCGAATCATCCTGGAAATCATTTTCTTTTTCAGTTGATTTCTTCAAATCCTTATTTCCACGCTGAACATATGTAATTGGCTGCCCCCATACATAGCCAAGCTTGAACTCTGTAATCTGGTTTGCCAGATTGTCAGATACTTTAATATTTACTTCCTTACGGATAATTTTCTTTCTAACAAGTGGCTGAATACCTTTTTCATATCGCATCAGAAGAACCATATCATCTACATTTTTCATGTGAATCGTCATTGCTTCTTCCAACACCTGAAAGATATTCTCGCTTGTAATCTTTGCAACATCCGTATAAATCCGGCATCTGCCAGTCAGTTCCGGATACACAAACACTTCATTGTCCTCAGACACCGAATTTCACCTACCTTTGCATAAAAAAAGAAAGAGCTTCACGTGATAGCGACACGCAAAACTCTTTATTCATGAACGAATTACAATTTCTTCGATTATAATTATATAGTATTTTTTTATGCTTTTTATGCAAGTTACTCTGAAACATACTTTTTTATTCTTCTGGACACTACAGACTGGTCAAGTCCAATTTCCATAGCAATTTGCTGTTGAGACTTTCCGTCTTTCACATATTCCAGAATCATTTTATCTTCCAAGTCCGTACAATCAGCAATCAGACGGTCAATTCCAATCGTAAGATTTTTCAACCGCTCAATATCCTCTTGCACCTTAATTTCCATTTCCCGACATTTCTGTTCCCACTCTTTCATCTGTGCTATTTCATATTCATTGCATCCGCTGACACTGAATCCCCGTGGCTCATACGGGAACTGAGGATTGGATCCGTAAACTTTCCCGGCATAGCAAGACGGACGTTTTTCTATGTAATCAGTAAGCTTCTGACGGTCCTTTTCAAGGAGGACTCCAAGCAATTTGTAATTCGCAATATCTTTTCTGGTGATTTTCATTTCTATGTATTCTCCTTAAACTGGGCTCTGGATTATTTGCGCTGTTCGAACAAATCCTGTTGTTACGAATAGTGCGAAGCTTGCTAATCCATCGGGTACATCATCATGCGGATTTTTCCCGCGTACTGAATAGCTGAGCAAGAATCCCATCATCTTTCCGTAGTCCTCTTTTGGTTTGTAATTCTCTCGGTCACGGAATAGTACGTGTTTCTTTACCCAATCTGCATTTACAATAATCTTCGTTTCCTTGTTAGATTCCGTATATTTCGTAGTAATGTTGCAATGACCGCCCTTTTGCTCAACCAGTTTGCTTACTTCCAGCGCTACACGATCACCACCATTGTTGCTTTCAAACTGGCATTGTTGCATTCCGGTATTTACAATCAAATCAGACGTTCTCTCATACTGGATTCCATAATTGGAATTATCATCGCATACACACTCGGTAAGGTAGAAATCATTTCCATACTGTAGCATACATGGTAAAAACAAAAAGTCTGTACCTTTATTTTTCGTATCGCATATGCCCCATACGGCATCCGGTTCCGTAATAGGAAGCGTGATGAATCGTCTAAGTTCTTCATCCGTATACAGAAGTCCTTCACGTTCGATAGGCTCATTCTTGTACAGGCACTTGTAGGAGATTTCATCCATTGTTCTTTCCTGATCGTGGAAGAACTCAACACTGAATCCATTGTATTTGTAATCAAAGTTTGATTTTCCTGTTACCGGATCAATGTCTGGAACAGCAATGAATTTCGCTCTATCATCTCCGTCATAAATATCTTTCAGCCGACCAATAACATCATGCACGGACCATCTGGTAGCAATATGGATCTCCTTACAGCCGTCCATTTTTCGCTGTTTAGCATCAGTACCGTAGATTCTCCATAACTTGTCCAGAATATTTTTATTCAGTGCTTCTTCGATACCACCAATCAAATCATCACAATACAGGTATCTGTTGGCACGGACCTTACCGGCATTCTTACTTCCTACAGATGTACATTGGATATTTGAGAATGGTTTGTATTTGTTGAAATTGATGGTTTCTCGCTTAGCATTGGTGCTATGAAATTTCACATCCGGAAAAATCTCTTGCCAGCAATATTCATCTGAGTTCGTTGTGATATCCATTACTCCGTCGTAGAACATTCTGGTAATATCTCCACTGTGCGAGAAAAACAAACTGAAATCGTCCGGGTGTCTTCCGATTATCCATGAACAGAAAAACTTTTCAAGAGTGGTCTTCTGCGTACCCGGTGGCATGGAAATTGAAAGAATATCCAATTTATCATCTTCCATGTCCTGTAGTGATTGAATCAACCCATGCTTATTCAATTGCTTTCTTTTTGGAGAATAAAAACGATCCTGTTCTAATCGCTTTCGCTCAAGATAGAGCAGATAGCTGTCAAATAAATGTGGCGCTTCAAATTTTAACGCCTGCCAATACAAATCCTCAAAACGTATATCTTGATTCTGTACAAGAAGTCTTTGAGCAGATAATTTCACAGCTTTTGAAAGCTTTAAACAATATTTGAGGTAATCTTGGCTGTCTTCATACATATTCAAGCATAACTGCATGATATTATCCCATGTGCTGTATTTATTTGATGGTTGCATCTTCAATGCATTGGCTATTCGCTTGTATTCCGTAAAATTCATCTGCTCACCTCCTTGCAAATCAAAAAAAGAGCCAATATCTGCGATTTCTCACAAATATCAGCTCTGGCTCTTAGGCTCTGGCACTAAATCATTCATTTTTCTTCATATTCATATTTTACATTTCCGTATTCATCCGGCATAGGGATTGTTAATGATACTATTTTCTTTCCGCATCCCGGACAATACGGTGGTGTAAATCCACTTTCGCTAAGTTTCGATCCATAATAAGGTTTGTTTGCGTTATATTCAATTTTCTTGAATACATATCCGCAATGAGCACAGATTGGTTTAAACATTACAGTGGAAGTGGAATCATCTATAGTTTCATCTACTATCATTTCGCATCTTCCCGTCCTTAATCACTGGATAATACGCTTTCTTACAGTGTTTACACCATATCGGCGTATTCTCAATATTGGAATTTTTCTCTATCCGCTGTCCAGTCTTGTGACCGGCCGGACAGTAATACCAATTTTCTTTTATCTGCTCCATTATTCTAACCACTCATTGTCCAAATAATAAAATCCATACACAATGCCTCCTGTTAGTATGATCCATGCAATCCAAAATATAACCATAGCCACTGTTGCATTGGTTTCAAACATTTTCACAATATCGTCAATCGAACTGTCCTTGTAAAAGTGTGTCTTGTTTGGAATTGTTCCATCTCTAAGGTCTGCAAAAATCGTACCCTTGTACTTTGTTTTCACTCCGTAATACACAAATCGCACTTTCACACGTTCGCCAGACTCCCAACTGTACACCTTATCTCCAGGAATTGTTTTTATGTATTTTGAAGATGGCAAATCTATCTTGTTGTAAGAAAAAGTGGATCCGCAAAATTTAATTTCTTTTGCGTGTAAAGATTCTACATTCTCTGTTTCCCATTCATAATAAACTCTAATTCTTGTATGCTCTTTACCTTTAGAATCCTTCTCAGTTATTTCTTCTTCGTGACGTTCCCGTCTTTCTTCTATCTTTTTAACAAAGATATATTCTCCACCAATTTCTGGATAAGTAACAGTATCCACGGATTCTAATTTTCCGTATACAAAAGCATTTCCAATGTTTGTATCCATTCCATAACGGAACAAATCTTCATCTTTAATTTTAACTGCTTTATTGTATTTCTCATTATCGTCCATAATACTATTAGAAATTTCTCCAGAAATCAAAAAGCCAATTAAAAGCATCACGGCAATAATAGATATACTTGCTAAGACTTCACGCTTCGTAATCTCCATTTATTTATCTCCGAATAGATTCTGTGGTGCATCTTCCGACACATCATATTCCAAATATGAATAGGACTGCTTTTCGTAGCCGGTCACATTAAGAAAAATACTTGTCGGAAACTTACGCACGTACCGATTGTACTGTTTCACCTGCTTATTGAAGTTGCTTCGATATTCAGCAATCATATTTTCTGTGATTGACAGCTCATTCATTAGCTGCTTGTAGTTTTCATTCGACTTCAACTCTGGATATGCTTCACTTACTGCCGTAATAGCTGTAGTGACATTTTCAATATCTCCAGCCTGACCTCTTCCATCAACAACAGCTTTCAATGTTTCCGCCTCATGTGAATCATACTGTTTCACGCAATCCGCAAGATTGTATACAAGGTCAACTCTTCGTTTTTCCTGCACCTTGATATCCGACTGTGCCGTCTTTACTTGCTCTTCCATTGCAATAGCCCTATTTTGTGAACTGTATACTCCAAATACACACATTAAAACTACTGCAACAACGCTACCAAATGCAATTAAGGCTACTTTCCAATTACTTTTCATCTATTTACCCCTTTGTATGACAAGTGTTTGTAATCTTTCCGTACACATCTTCATACAGCGCCTGTTTGTCCCCGTTGTATGTGTACTCTGCATAGATGCCATCACCGCTAATGTCAGTTGAAGCAAGGCACTTATAATTCTGCAATGTCTTACATGACCAAACGATAAATACATTGCTTAAATCAATCTCAACCTCCGGTTTATGCTCATGGTACCATTCAACAAGTTTCTTTTTACATACACTCTGAAAGTGATCCATTCCTGTGATAATCATGATTAAGCCTCCTCATAAATAATATCCAAACCATAAGCAACCGCAGCATCATGCTCAATCTTGCATCCTCTTGCATTCTCCCAGCCTTTACAGAAGTACGCTGCATGGCACAGAGACATATTCTCTAAGGACTTAGCAAGAAAACACAATGGAATCTGAACTACTCCACGTTCTTTCATTGCGTCAGTGCTGTACCACTCATCTGTGAAAAGAGTATTCACAACCTCATATCCTTTTTCTTCAAGAACCTTAATTGCTTTCTCTCTTGTTGCTACAATTTCTTCATCTGTCTTTCCAGCCATCGGCTGACTTAACATTGCTTTCTTCATGATTAATCCTCCTACTCTGCAAATACCCAATCTTCTGCAAGCATATCTGCCTGACTTGCGAGCCATCCCATCTGTACTCCTGATGTTCCGACAAAGGCGATAGCCATGTTTCCGATAGCATCATGTTCGCAGTTTACGATATCTCCATCCGCTGTCTTGTAAGAAATTCCTGTAGCAAGCTGGATATACTGCTTCTTCCCATTCCATCCTTTTCTTGCTACTTTCATGCCACGTTTCAGATACTTAATTGCTTCTCCAAATGAGAATGTAGCCTCGCCACCCAATTCCGGACAATTCTTACTATCTGCTAACGTCCATTCATCACTTGCGATATTGGAAAATGTATAGTCCGGAACCTGCGTCTCACGGATATCCATATCAACGCCATCTTTGGTGTGCATGATAATCGTCTGCTTTTCCTTTGACCAGTACCAATAACCAGCCCAAGACGGAAGTTTTACCTTTGCTCCATGTTTCATTGCTTCAAATGCTTCTTTAAATGTCATCGTTCAGTTCTCCTTTCTACAAGCCCTCTTGCTCCGCTTTCCATTTCGATACTCTATCTTTCATGATTTTTCTTGCTTTTTCTTGAGGCATATCTTTTGGAAATGTGGCAGCTATTAGAATTTCGTACCCATGACCCGAAATTTCTCTTTTAATTTCATTTCTAGCGAATGAATAAAACGGCTCGTCAAAATAGATGTTTTTCAATGTTTTGTAATTAAACGCCGCCTCATAACATAAACCAACATCCTCATTGGCATCACATTGAAGTTCGTCTGTGTCGTATTCCTCAATTGTAGCTACGTCACAATAATATCTTTTTTCACTGTTCAGCATTGCACATATCAGTTCAGCTTTCTCTCTGCTTAATGCAACTGTTCGAATGCAATAATCAGAATACTCACCAGATGTAATTACATACACTTTCATTTCATCACGCTCCTTTTTCTCGAAACTGACATAGCCGGACTTGAACCGGCAACCCTCCGGTTAACAGCCGGACGCTCTACCATTGAGCTATACGCCAAAATGCAGAGAACGGTCAAGTAAACTCTGCATTTACTGAATTGAAGTATTGTTTTAAACATGATTAAGGCTTCCCTTTATTCATCATGGTAGAAATCATATTCAGCCAGTGTGACGATAAGTCTGAGCGTCCAGGAGCGACCCTTGGCTTCTTACCGTTGTCAAAGCACACACGGGATTGATACCCATAAATTTCACGGTTCTTTCAGAATATCATAGTTGTATCTTATGTCTTACACCTATTCGCTTTATTTTTATCATGCCATACCGCTACTTTAACGAATTTCTTGTGTTATACTCCGATTTCTCAGATTCAAGGCAAATCAGCTTATTGAGAATTTCCAGTTAGTCCGTAGTCTCTCACACTACTCACATCACCGGATTATTCTTGCACCGCAAGCGTCTATTCTACGCTGACCACAAGGATTCTGCATTTGATTTCTCTATGATGATACACTGCACGGCGTTGTTGATGGTTTCCATCTTCTCCAACAGAATCGCTTCTACCGGAAAGAATCAGTTGATCCAGTATCCCGAACCAACCTATCTCATCACCAATGCATCTCAGCAGGACTGAAAAATCCATCTTCACTGAGTTAATCATGTTTAAACAGACCGAATAGGGATCGAACCTATGACTACGGTTTTGGAGACCGTTGTTTTGCCAATTAAACTATCGACCTACGGGGTAATTGGGAATCGAACCCAAACTATCAGAGTCAAAGTCTGATGCTCTGCCATTGAGCTATTACCCAATAAAGCTGCCGACCGGAGTCGAACCGGTAACCTGCTGATTCGTAATCAGCTGCTCTATCCAATTGAGCTATGACAGCAGATAGTAAATACGGTTTTTATGTGATTTACTACCAGAGATGCGATGTCTGTTAATAGTTCCTCGTTTCCAAGAACCGCAAAACTTGAAAAATAGCGGATGTCGGGGTTGAACCGACTTTTCAAGATCATGAGTCTTGCGTGGAGCCGTTCCACTAATCCGCAGCGCCGCATGAAGGAATCGAACCTCCAAGTCGTTTACCGACCGAATGCCTAGCAAGCATCTCCAATACCATTATGGGAATACGGCATACTGGCTGGATGAATCGTCATTCAATTACGCCTCTGACACAGAAGAACACCAGCCATATACAATCAAAACAAGGGGGATTAAATCATTCTTCAAAGCAACACACTTGAAGAAATTGGTGGAGTGAGACTCGAACTCTACAAACCCGAAGGAACTGATTTACAGTCAGCCTGCTTTTCCAATTGCATATCCACCAATAACCGCCATCTGACGGTTAGCAATAATATTTATCGTGCCATGCAATGCACTATGCGGTTATTTAAGGTTCATATCGTTTTACCGCCAATCTACACGCAGCTCTTTTATTCCTCAAGCAGTAGTTGGAGATTTTAGAGTCTTTACTGACTATTTTCCATCAGTTACTACCGTGTCTGCACCTTGAACAGTTACCCAGCCAAATTTGTTTCTTGCCTCAGCTTCTTTCATCCGAATCAGCTCATCCGTAATCGAAGCACTGATGATTTTATTTGACTCAGCTTCAGCCTGAGCTTTCGTAATCTGAATCTGTGCATCTGTTTCAGCCTGAATCTTCTCAGTCTCTTTCTGAACCTTGATTTTTTCCTGTTCAGCTTCTGCTTGCTGCTTTTCTTGTAATGCAGTCACGCGATTATCAATAGCTTCTTTCAGTTTCTTGTCTGGGTGAACATCAATGATTGATGCATCCAGAACTTCAATTCCGTACTTATCGGAAAATTCGCTATTCAGGTAATCAGTCAGCTCAGAATTGAGTTTTGATCTGTTTCCAGAGTAAATATCCATCATAGAGTAATTCGTTGTAATCTCTGAAATTTTCGATTTCAGAACAGGCTTCACACGGCTTTCGATGATATCGTCACCGTCCATACCTTTGAACTTCTTGTATGTATCTACAAGCGTATCCGGGTTGTATCGATATGACATCTGAAAACTGATTGCAATACTTGCATCATCAGAAGTAGCAACCTTAAAAGAGTCATCTCCCTTGCTGCCCTCTCTCTTGTCTTTCGACATTACCAAGATTTCATTACTTGTTGAGAACTCTTTTACTTTTTTCATCGGACCTACAAAATTCAATCCCGGTGAAAGCGTTTCTTTCTGTACTCCATCCCTATACGTGTAGACTATACCAGTCTGTCCAGTCTTAATCAATTTGCACGAACTGACCGTGAACGCTGCACCGATAACAGCTGCAACCACTACTACCGCGACTATTCCTTTTTTCTTCATTCGTCCATTTTCCTCTCTTTAATTTCTTTTTCTGCTTTCGCATTATCTTTAAGGATTGAAAGTAAGATTTTATTTCCTACCCAAGCCAAAAGCATTCCAATAATCAAAAATACGGTTAAGGCACCTACAAATACTACAAACATCTTAACTCACCGCCTGTGCTACAAAATATAATAAATTTCCAATAGATATTAACAACAATCCTACCGTGATTCCAATGTTGATTCCATCTCTACGAGCTTTCACCATGAAGTACAGCATAGAAGTAAACATTGCTGCCATTATCAAATTTGCAATCAAGAAAATTAAGTTGATTATCATTTCCGGTATCTCCTTCTCATTGGCAATCCGTGAAGTTTTCTCCAGTTATTATCAGCTTGCCGCCCTAAAATCATCCGTCTGATTTCTGGCGGTATCTTACGTATATTAACTGTAATGCTCAACGCTTTTCCATCGAACGGAAGAAGATCCTCTACGGAAATATCCGGCGATATATCATCAACGAATATTTGATTTCTTTCTACCGGAATATAGCTGTTTTTATGTTCATCAAAAATAAATAGTGAATCATTTCTTTCATCTTCGCCCATCAAGGAAACCTCCTAAATTGCATTCACGCTTTGAAACGCCTTAATCATCTTCGGAAACTGAATGGCTATCCAGTCAATAATTGTCTCTTCGTGGCCGAACTGTTTATAATGCTCAAAGTTTGCTTGCAATCCACTTTCAGCAAGGAAAGCATGTATAATCTCATGCCGTAGCTGCTTTCGCATCAGTTCATCAAAATCTCCAACTTCATTTACATTGTCGTCCCTGATTCTAATTTCTCTCGATGTATAGTCACAATAACCATCGGTATCTGCATCTGCGAATGGTTCCCTAATCACTTTATATTCAGTTCCAAGAATATTTACCGTTGTCATTTCCAAAGCATCTCCTACAGGTATTTGAGAATCAAACTAATAACTGCTATAACCGCAATCACAAATGTAATCATGTAAGTGAATCCAATAATCATAAATAATATCTTCTCACCTATTTTGTAATTGGTTGTACAAGTAAGCCTTAATTTATTGCTGGCACTTAAAGTATTGAAATATACTCTTGTAATGATATAAAGAGCTATGCTGATAACTAATAGTATTAAGGTGATTTTGATTAGCATATTATTTATATGACTCCTTTTTGTTTTTGGTCGTTATTTTTGGAGGTCAGAGACACCCCGGGGCTCCGCCCCTCACAGACCCCCGCCGGGACCATTCCAATGTCCAACAGTTTCACGCCACAGCTATCGAACATATGTATCTATACGACAAACACCTATTTGTTTAATACATCATACACAATATCTTGTGTCTGTACATTCCATACCACGATATCTTGATTCCTGTATCATTTTTTGATTTAAATGTTAAAATACATCAAAAATCAAATACCGTGTCGTCTGCGTCCTGGTCTTCGATTACATCCGCTCCAATGTCCTGCGCTATCTGTTCAACCGTCTTTCTAGCTCCGGTGATCTGCTCCTGCTCTACTGCTTTCGTTTCTGCCATACCGTAAGCAGCTTTAGCAATAAATATCTTGTTGGCATCCGTACCCTTGGAATTTCCTAAATTATTCACCAAAAAGCCCTTGCAAATGTTCAACCATTTTTTGACCGTGTTGAGGTGTTCAGCGGTCCGATACTGCCCGTTAAGCCAATTAGTAAACGTTGTTCTGTCTATATCTACTAAGAAACTGAATGCCTCTAACGTAGGATTAACACCATACTTACTACACAGTCTTACATACACATTGAATATATAGTCTAATGCTTTTATATCTGCATTATCTGGTTTGGTAATATGATCTGAAATATAGAATAACATATCAACAAAGTTATCTTTTACGATCTGTTTATTATCCTGATCTACATGATCTATATCTAATTCGTTAGTGATATATTCATCTGCGTAGTATTTTATATTATGTTTATATACCTCTATTCCATCTGCTGTAGTTACTGTATTATCTTTCATTCCATATCACCTCCGTAAACATTGAACATATAATAGCGGTATATTGCGTCCATTGTCAATAAAAAATATTCCAGTGATAAATGCTATATCTACCTGGAATACTCTTTTCACACTACAATATATTGTATTATATTTAATTTATAAGCTTGCAAACTGTGAATTGCTTTTTCTGCTCTGGAATCCTCGCGCGCATGCGCGTGTATCTATACTTTTCTTCTCTTCTCTTTTCTATTCTTTACTGGGTTACCAAGCGGTATACCAAGATACTTTTATCTGCTTTCAGACATCAAAAAGGACAGTCGTTATTGACTGCCTTAATCTTTATCAATTTTATTCAATACTTGCCACAACTTCAAATTTTGCCGGACAACTTCCGCTCTCGGTTCCGTCTGTCAGAAAGTCTCCATCTTTCATAGCCTGTATTTTTTCAATGTCTATCCCGGTCATTTTCGCGACTTCTTCCGCACTTTTCAATACGATCTGGTTGGATTCCGGGTTAATTGTGTAAATAATTGTATCATTCATTTTGTCGTCCTCCTGTTTCTTTTTTTCTACTCTGCGAACTGTTCAAGAAATTCGTTTACATCTTCCAGCGATCCAAGCTCTACCTTTTCACTGTTCGGATTATCGCTATAGAAAAATGTTTCGCCATCTTTCCAAAATGTAAAAGAGCTATCACTGTATACCTGAAAAGCTTTTTCCGTTAATTCATTTTCACTAAATTCATGTTTTTTCATTTTCTTTCCCTCCTGATTATTTTTCGTATAGAGCGGTACAAGACCGCCCTATTTTTTTGTGTCTGAGCTGTTGTTATACGGCTCTTTTTTATTTGTCCATTCGTTTTAATATTTCTTGTTTCATCATTGCAATTTCGGTTTCATGCTGCTTTTCGGAAAATAACATTTTTGAATATTTTTGTAATAATACAATATTTGACATCTGTATTATGTCTTTATGATTCAAGCGCTTTCCATAACGGATTTTTTTTGATGTTAAAAGTTCATTCTTTCCAAAATATCCGTTTATATATGGATTTCTTCCGCTTACATTGTAACCATTGTAAGCATCGTATTTTTTAATATAAAAAGACTCTCTTTCTCTTAATTTTGTTTCTGTTATTTCATAATCATCGAACGTTTCCAAAATTAAAAATTCGAAGTTTTTTATATCAGCTTCAGTTTTTAAATCTTCATCCATTTTCATATTTGAACCGTACAGCTTTTCTATATTGCTTCTATGAGTTTTTAACCTGGAATTAACGTTAGAACTTGATCCAACATAGTATTTATCAGTAACTTTGTTATGAATCGCATACACTCCAACCCTTTTAACCTCCGGCACTTGAATTATATGCTGTTTTCTATTCATGTAACCACTTCCTTTCTATGGTTACATTATATAAATATTTGTGCCTAATGTCAATAGATTTTCTTTGTTTATTTGTGCTTAATTTTCTTTAGCTCTCTTGCGTTCTATTTTATCCAATTCTTTTACAACTACTTCTTTTATAAATGCGTTACAGCTTTTCCCAGTAAGCTCTTTTATACGTTCCTTTGTCCCCAACGGCAATTGACAATTTACACGGTCGACAGTCTTCATAAAGTCCGCAACTGCTTTTCTTCTCTGTTCTTTCTGTTTCTCTGTATATTCTGGCATCGTTTCAACCTCCTGATCTCTTTTCTCTATTATATTATATATGTGCTTAATTTTCAATAATTATTTGTGCCTAATTAAAAATGCACAATTTGATATTATTATTTGTGCCTAATATTGTATATTATGTCAATTGTGTTTGTGCCTAATATATTGTATCATATAACCATAGCAAGGAACAAAAGAAACAAACATTCGGACACACCGAAACCACTCAATACAATGAGGACATACGGAAGCGATTCGATTTATTGAAAAAATCTAGTTCCAGAAAAAAGAAAAGCCGACCGGAGCAGCTGACAACTAAACCCGATCGGCACCAATCAAAAAAATATTTAGAAAGGTAAGTCCATTATATCAGGGCGAAAAGGAAAAGACAATGAGTAAATATTTTAAAGCTATTAAATCATACGAGGACTTAAAGAACCAGTACAAAAATTTATTGAAAGCAAACCACCCGGACAACGGCGGAGATCTTGAGGTTATGAAAGAAATTAATGTCGAGTATGACGCACTTTTCACAGTCTGGAAGAATAAAAAAGAAGTTGAGACAGGCGAAGAGATCAAGGAAACCGCCGACAGCACAAGAACACAGTTTTACACTATGTTTGGATGGGAAGGAAGTAACCACGACTGGAACAGATCACTAAAAGAAGTCGCTCAGATCGTCCGCACATACGTAAAAGAGAAATACCCGACTTACAAGTTCAGTGTTAGAACGTCATATGCTTCTATGTGCCAGGAGTTACACGTCACATTAAAAGAAAGCCCGGTAGAGATTTATAAGACGTTTGAAGAGCTTGACAACGACGATTTTTGGGAGATTTCAAAGCGGTTATTTATGTGGGGTTACAACGACGAAAACAGAATAAACTTTTTGAACGCATCAGCAGAAGAAAAGAAAAAGACTATTGAAGAGTCTAACAGTAAATACGCACACATTTTAAACGACGTAACAAAAGCAGTTATTGAAGACGTTGACGCCTTCGTGAAATCTTATAATTATGAAGATTGCGACGGCATGATTGACTATTTCGACGTAGATTTTTATTACTTCGGATGCTGCCAGGATAACGGCGCAGGAATTAAGATTGTACCGAAAACGGCAAGAATCAAGAATAAGAAAGCCAGCGTTAAGACATCCAGCAAAAAAGAAGAACAGCCACAGCCGGAACAGATCGAAGCAAAGACGAACGGCATCAGCTACAAGATTACGCAGGGCGAAGACACGCGCGACGGTTCAGAATTATGGCTTGTAAGAATTAACGAGACACTCACAAGAGAACAATATCTTGCAGAAAATAAAGCAATGAAGGATCGCGGCGGATATTACAGCAAATTTAGACACGCATTTATTTTCCGAATTGATCCAACCGAAATCTTGAAAGGAGAAAAGACAGCATGAAAGAAATTTGTGTAAAGAAAATACCGTGTTGCGGGTGTCCTGAAATGGACACTTGCACGCTTGAAAAATCCGAAAATCTCTTGAAAGAATTATTCACGCGCTACGGGAATTATAACAAGGAAATGAGCGATAAAACAATAAGAATTTACGAGCAGCACCCGGAGAAGCTACACACCGAAAAAGATATATTACACTATTTCGAGCGGGCACGAAAAGATATTGAACAACTTGAAAGGGCGATCTTGCAGCTGAAAGCGTACGAGAACGCATTAACTGAAAGATATAACTTTATCAAGACAGCACCGACGAAGCAAAAAATAAAGCTATACCGGGAAAAGAGATGGAAAGACAAAGTTTATTATTATATTCTTTTCTATTCCGTAAATTTGACAGACGGGCATGAAGAACTAATGCAATCTATCAAATACACAGGAAAAGAACGTCGAAAAGCCATTGAAGATTTTGAAAAGCTCCAGAAAGAAAGAACCGGCGTTATATTTGAAAAAGATATCAAGCGCGCAAAATGGGAACGCTAGGAGGTAGAGCCATGAGAAAAATAAAATTGACAGACCAGGAGGCAAGCAGATTAAACATGTATTTTCTGCTCACACACAAAAGAATATCTGACGAGTTGGAAGTCTGGGAACGCCTGAAAGACGACCCAGCAGCACCGGCAGCCGAAAAAAATCTTGTTTTCTGGCAGGACATAAAAACACTTATTGACCGAATTTCTAAGGAATTGCGAGGATTTTAAAATGAAAGTTGAAACTGTATATACATATTCCGAGTGGTGCAAGCTTGTAGACCGCCACGGAAAAGAGATATTAAAAAGATACCTGAAAAGAAAAGCAAAGAAGCTGATCCGGTTTTCGTTCCGGTTGTTTACTATTTACTTGATATATGCATTGTTTTATGCAATCGCATATCAAATAACATTTTGATGTACTGGTGTCTTGTGGGCGGTTCGATTCCGCCCGGCATTGTTTCCAAAATTAAATATCTGGATCAGGTCGGACGTGTTCCGGCTTTTTCCGTATACGAAAGGAGTTAGACAGATGCAGACACAATCCATAAGCAAAGCACCGCGCAAGATGCGAATTGAAGCCATACAGGGCAAGCGGACATTTAAAGAGATTGACAGGCTAGATAATATCGCCCGTGATGCATGGGCAGCGTTATATACAGCGATCCAGACCGGAACGCATGATTATATTTATTGGAATGATGCGCCGGTTATATCGCAGTCCGGTATCAAGTCGCACCTATGCCGCGTCTTAACTAGATCAGTGAAGCAAGACAACGCTCTACAGCTTACTTGCATACAGATTAAGGACGGCGAGCCTATACCAATATCAGATTTACAGATTACAGAGCCGGAGCAGTTTATAAAAGAAACGCCAAACACCGCAGAAGTATATATTTTCTAAAAAAACAAAGCCAACGCCGATATTGTACCGGTATTGGCTTATTGGTGTATCTACTCCATGTGGTCGCTTATTGCGGGACTCTGGTTACTCTCCCGGTATTCTTCCAGGCTTTCACCGTTGACGACTTGGTAAGCGTGCTGCAATTCGTGAGCCAGAGGAAAGAGCAGCACCGGCGAAAATGGAATTGCATTTACTTCCATATAGTGATATGCTGAATATAATTATAAGCTTGTATTTGCCATTTTAAGGCGTTTTATTTGCTATGTGGTAAATCTATGCCATGTTAAAAAGCAACAGCCAGAACAGCTACCCACGAAGCCACACACGGCAGACAAACCACAAGCGTTCCCAGTTATTGTTTGGAAGTGTCGCAGATAAACAACCAGCACCGAGCGGACCGCATCAGAGCACACCACCAGAGCCGAGGAGCCAACAAAAGTACCAACCGAAAAACAGACGAAAAAGGACGATGAAATCGATCAAAATTTCAACGTCCAGATTTTAGCCCTCTTTATTTTTGTGGTGTGATCTTTTTTGAGAAAATTTTTCTAACCTCAAAAATCGCCCTAAAAACGCGCCACTTTTGGAATTTCCTGAAAAATTTTATTTTTCTAATTCTTCAGGAAACACTTTTTTCTTAGATATTCTTCGACCGAATACCTCTTCGCAGTATTTTCTGTACTCTTCGCATTCGGCGGTTTCCATGGCTTCCATGGTTGTTTTTCCGTGAGTATTCGCGAATGCCTTGACATATTGCTTATATTGTCTTTCCGCTTCATTCATAACCTTTCTCCTTTGTTCTCGCTTCAATTTCAATCGCATTTCCGTTTCTCCCGTCATTTATTATATTGATTTTTCCAGAATAATCAAATACCAATTCTCCATGATCGTACACTCTGATTCTGCCAGTATCGTTCTGTGCTGGAATCGTCACGACAAAATTTTCTTTCTCCGGTTCTGCTTTTTCCTTGCTATTTCCGCAAGAAGTAGCCAATATTACGAATATAATCACAGCCACGGAGAGCAAAATCTTATGATTGTGCATACTTTTCCGACTCCTTTCTGTACAGCTCCATCAGCGATTCAAGCTTTCTTTCATCCGACTTCGCCAGTTCACCATGCTTTTTCATATCGTTCAGTTGCATCAGATATGTACCGGCTTTATCAACATCTTCTTGCCCGTTCTTTGCTTCATGTCTCCAAAGGTACTTGAAAACATTTCCCATACAAAATGCCACAAAACCTCTTTTCCCTAAAAACAATTTCATCACAGAAAAACATTCAAGGCTTGTCTGCTTGTAGTGATCTGGTCTAATTTCTTTCATCTTTTCTCTTCTTCCTCTCTTTTAGTCTCTTATTCCATTCTGCCAGATACTTCTCCTGTTCTGCATCTTCCAATTCCTGTCTGGATCCGTATACCGGTCTGGAAAAGCTTTCTTTTGCCGTGTCACTGTCGCAATGTGCGATCATGCCACCGTAGTGCTGGTCCTGGTCATGCTTCATTTCTTTTCTGTTGCGTTTATTCATTGCATTCCTCCAGCAGCTCCGGATTGTCATATACATTACCGACAATGTAGAAGCCATTTAATCTAGTCCAATATCCAATATCGTTTCTGAGAAATTTAGCATTGCTCCATTTAATCACGAAACTTCCGTATTCATATTCAACTATTCCCTTATAACATCCAATCTGGACAATGTCATTCTCATATATTTTCTTTCCGTTCTTGTCAGTCAGCCCTGTATACTGACAAATGGTATCTTCATCAATCAGAAATTCACCATCAAGGCTTTTATCATTGATATAATTCTTGTCACTAAGATAACCATGAACCCATGTTCCATTAAGATGGTCGTTACTATCCATTGCATGGATATGTTTCCCTCTAAAAAGTATTTCTCTACTCATATTCCTCCACTACCTCCAATTTTAAATCCAAAATTCCATGTGCAGATATTTTCCCGGATATTCAGTTTCCCAGTAATAATGACCATGATAATTATCTTCGCAATATCCAGTCCACTGATCACACCATTCTTTGCATTTATCACTTCCTTGCTCATTGCCGGTGTGATGATCTGTAATATCGGAGCAATCCGAATTCATTCCATCCATATCAAGATTTTCTTTGCACCATGTCTCTATTTCTTCGTTAAGTTTATTTCTCTGCTCGATTTTGTCTACTATTTCTTTTGGAATTTTACTCATAACTGTTCACTACCTCCAACTTCTTCAAGTCCTCGATAAGCCACGGCTCGGAATCTGACCATTTGATCATTGGGAAATCCAACTTAAAGGATTTTAAGCTTTTATCTGATTCGCACCCACTACTTTCCCAACAGTCAATAAGTTTATGTGGTTTGCTGATATAAATGAACAAACCACCATCCATATCCCTAGTTATATAATTTATTCCTGTGCCAATATACTCCAAAAACGCTCTATCCCTCTTGCTTATCACTGGCTTTTCGATGTGATCCAGTTCTGCCCATTCTTTTAAGCGTTCTTTGTCGCAAAGCAAAAAATCATTACAACGATAACAGTTTGCACAATTGTTCTTTTCGCAAGCGATCGGCTTTCCGGTCACTTTACTGACAGAAACTGCATTCCCACTGCAAGCGATCTCAATAATCTCACTTGCATACTTCTCTTTATTCTTCATCTCTTCCACCCTCGTTTCACAATTTCAATGGCTCTATCCAGTCCATCTCCGTATCCGTCATAATACTGGCACGTATCCGCTTCGCAGACAGCTATATCATCATCTGCCTTATCGGATAGTACTTGTAGCTTTTCGATAACCTTATCTGGATCATAGGCTGTCGGACTTCCAACAATGTATCCTATCGCAAGGCTCATTCCCTCTATAACATCCAGATTGTATTGGTATTTCATGCGGTCCATATCAATTCTCATTCTTCTTATAAGCTTGTCCGCATCAATCAGTCTTTCCATTGCCCGTCCTCCAATTCCACATTCTTACCGCTCCCGCTTTCGTATCCGCATCGCCAGCTCTCCCACCGCAACGGCTACATATCACCCAGTATCCCGTTCCACCACCTAATGTTATTGGGTATTCTCTGGAAAGGATATATCCTTTCGCTCCGCAGAATGGACACAGCTTTAATCTTTCGTTATTCTGCATCTTTCCCTTCTCCTTTGTACGGTTCCGGCAACGGCATCCATGCAACAATTGTTTTTGCCGTGTGTTCATAGATTCCTTGAAAGATTCCATTTCTCCAATATCTCATCTCTGTTACTGTTCCGCTGTAAAAGCATACAATTACATCCGTGTTATCCTCCGGCAATCTCTCACTTGTTGGAATCCATCGACTTTCTTTCAGTGCATGTATTCCCATATCAATTGCTTCTACTGTCGGTTCTGACCAACCATATTCGAGATGTTTTACCAATCTATCTATTGCCTGTTGATTATTCATGCTTACACCTCCTCTTCTTTCGGAAACTGAAATACCTTAGGCAATACCCAGTAATTAGGTTGTACATAGCATTTGTTCACAATGTCATACCCACCATCCAACTCCATTCTGGAAAGATATTTCTCTCTGCACATTTCCATAGCCTTGATCGCTTTTTCTTCGGTGGAATATTCAGCTAAAATATAAACTCTATCTCCTTTGCCGAGGTCATTCCCTGGAAACGTTCCAATGATTGTTGCCATATTTTTCGAATATGGTGAAATTGCAATCAATTCATAAGGCACATCCAGTAATCCGTTCTGGCTAATGATTCTCATTATCTTCCACTCCTTAACATACAGAATAGTAATTCTGTCATAGATCTTTTCCTTAGTCCCATTCTACAATTTTTTACTACCTTTAATTCCCACCCCATCACATTTGCATCATCTATCGGCGTTGGATTTTGGAATTCATCTTCTGGCTCTTTCATGTGCGGGACAGCTACCATAATTCCCCAATATTTAGATGATTCCGGGTTGCATTGGTGTAAGTGTTCATCGAACTTACCGTTTTGCAAATCTGGTATCAAGTCTTTGTAGCACTCCATCGTAGTTACTATATAGTTCTTTTCTCCATAGAAATTCAGTCCATTCCCGCTATAAACATCTTCCTTGCAACTTTTAATTTCGTAACAAGTAAATATTCCTTTTTCCACCCCGGATATAGACATTTGATCTCCGGGTGAAAACTGCATATAATCCACGCGTTTCGCCTTGGATGTCCACGGGTCAATACTCACTTCTTTTGCATAATGTTTTCCAAAAACGTTTAGTTTGGTGCGTTCAAGGGTATGCGACAGAAAAAGTGTAATTTCTTTTCTATTCATTTTCATCCTCCTTTACATGCTCCGGGCATTCTTCCATGTATTCATCAGTTCCAGGATGCTTCCGGTTCGGCTTCGACCTCGACATCATCATCGTACATCTCCATAATATCTGTGATATCACAGAACGCTCGATCTAACCGCATCATGAAAATGTCAAACTTATCTACATATCTTAATGAATTGATATCAAGTTCGCTTTCGAATCTTGTAATTCTGAATCCATTTCTTTTTGATTCATACAAATGGATTTCTTTTGTCAGTTTCTCATCCTCCTCGCATTTGAAAACCAAATCGCAAAATCTTCCTCCAAATATGCTATTTCTTGTATCAACAGTTACTTCTGCTGTCACATTCTGATATCTCGGTTCATCATCTGTGTAGACTTCAAGTTCGGATGTATCAACGCTCTCGCTGACATATTCCTTGTATTTTTCGAACACTTCTTTTAAGCTGATTGTATCTTTATCCGGCTCTGTCATAAGACTCTTGAAGTTTCCTAAGATTTCTTTGTTGTCAATCAGATTTGTGCTGTTAATAATTTCCGTGAGAACTGCATCGAGTTTCACTGTATATTCGTCCAGATTTACTCTTCCGATTGCCGGTGTCATTACTTCTTTTACTTTTTCATCTATAATCTTCTTTCCTTCACCTTTCCAATTGAACTGATCTTCAATACTGCTTTTCAGTGCTTTGGTTACGGCATCGGATACAAGCTCTTCAACTGTTCCGTCATTCAATTTATCTGTTACTGCTTTCGCTATTCTTTCTTCAAATGTGCTCATAATTCGTTGCTTACTTGTTTTTTCTGGAATTTGTTTTGTTATAACTGTGTTTCCACTAATTCTTTCGGTATTTTCGCTTTTACAAAATGGACATTTCATTGGCATTTCCTCCCGTACATTTGATACGGAAATTATACCATTCCAACCATCAATATTCAATTGTCAAGGTACTGTTAGCTGCTATTTTTAGCTGCTACCCTATTTCTCTTTGTACTTTTCCAAAATCTTCATCATTGTTTTCATGTGTTCCGCTACTTCCGGGAGATCTTCATCACTGATTGCGCTGATGCGGTCTTTTCTTTTCAATTCACTCAGCTCATATATTCCGTCAGATAAACACTTGAATGATTTAGCTAAATAATTTTCGTTTCCGGCATCACCATCACACTCATAAAAAATTTCCTTTTTGTCATGTTCTCCAAACTTATCCGTAAAAAATTTTGTCCGCTTTGGAGTGATTCTTGTGATTTTTGCCGGAATAATTAACTGATGCCGGAATGATAAACCCCATCCGTAGCTCACTTTTCTTGCAATTCCAACCACATCTCCAACTTCCAATGTGTCTTTGTCTATCTCTTTTAATTTAATGTCCATTCTTCTCACCTACACTCATTCTCAAATCATAGATTTTCTGGCATATCTCATCACAAATCCTTTCTGCATCTGGATTTCCCTCTAGCTGTCGGACGTATCGCACACCGCATACTAAGCAAGTCAATCTTCTGATATGGTCCCACGCTTCCCATGCCATGTATGGGGTGTCAAACGCCTGTACCATTGCGCTTTCTCGCCCGTGTGAGAATCTTTCGCCGTACCATTTTTCTCTTGGAATTCTGAGTGTTTTCTGCGTGTCCTCTTTCACAATTTTGTCTTTCATTTCATCCATTACGGACTTTTTGACTTCTGTAATGATTTCTTGTTTTTCCTGTTCTGTCATATTTTTCACCTACGCAAATCTCATTTTTTCTGCAATTGACTGAATTACATTCACAGTCACTCCGTTTCCAGCTTGCTTATACAACTGGCTGTCAGAATTTACAAACTGTGCTTTCTCAAAATAATCATCCGTCCATCCTTGCAATCTAAAGCATTCTTTCGGAGTTAGTTTTCTGATTGCTATGTAACACTGATATCTTTCATACCAGACCGCATATACGACCAATTCTTCTGACACTTGAACGAATATCCCCTGATTGCAACTTGTGTCTAATGTGTTTTCAATTTCTTCCTCAACAATATTTCTTGTCATGCTTACTGGAACACTCGTTGCTACTCCATGTCTATCCTGTCCAGTAAGTGTGAACATCGGTTCTCCATCATCTTTAAATCGTCTGCCATTCTGTCTTTTTTCAGCACGATCAGGAGTAAGAACAGGAATTGCAATCTTATTTCCCTCACCTTTATTTGTTGTTAGACTCGGACTCACACCGTTCGAATCGTATACATTTCCGTTCATCCCTTTACCTGATGGATTAACATTGCACACAACACCAACACTTCTAGGTTCTTTGTAATCCCTACTTGTCAGTGTTGGACATATTCCTTCATACTCTCTCACTTTTTCATCTTGTCCAATATAGCTTGTGTCAAAAATAATCGGAACTTTTGGCTCTGTATTCCCCCCAGGTTTTGTACTTATAGTCGGAGCAAGTCCTTCGCTGCTATATACTCTATCCCTCTGTGAATTTCTCCCGTTCAGACAGCCGAACAAATTTAACGAAACACTATTTTCTCCGTCTGCTCTTTCGACAGGAAATACTTTTGCGGAACCTCTCCCTCTAAGATGTCCGACAATGAAGCACCTTTCTCTGTTTTGCGGCACTCCGAAATCTTTGGAGTTGAGCACTTGCCATTCTGCATCATACCCCCCCTGCTCCATTTCAATGAGCAATCTGGCGAAATCCCATCCTCCATTAACACTAAGCAAATTCTTAACGTTCTCAATGAAAAGGTAAGTGGGTTTATCTTCTTCTTTGAGCTGTCCGATAAGGTACATAACTCTGAAAAACAAGCTTGAACGGTTTCCTTGAAATCCGAGTTGTTTTCCGGCAACTGAGATATCTTGGCAAGGGAATCCGAAGCACCAACAGTCTGCTTTTGGGATATCATCGGCACACACTCTTCTAACGTCATTTGCGTACCATTCTCCATTTCTGTATTCATCTTTTAAAATCTCCTTCTGCCTTTTCTTCTGCGGTAATTCATTCAGTTTCTTTCTTTGTTCGTCCGTCAGAAGATGCATGGAAATATAGCTTGCTGTAGCGAACTTATCAAACTCGCAAAAACCAACGCATTCATGTCCGGCAAGTTCCATTCCTCTTCGGAAACCACCTATTCCGGCGAACCAGTCTATAAATTTCACTCTCACATCCCCCAATCTTGCCTACTTCCAGAATTTCCGAAAATCCCATTGCTGTAAGCTGTGGTATTGCCATTCACTCCGTAAGCATATCCAAGTCCTTTGTCTCCGCTGATTCCTTGCCAGTGCATATTACCTTCATACAAGGCGATCAAATCATTTGTTCCGTATTCCTCTTTCGGATTCAGCTCTACATACTTCTTTGCTCCTGTTTTCGTGCCGTATCCGCATATCTGTACAGTTCTTATAAATTCTTCTTTAGTCATGCGTATTACCTCCGATAAAATCAGTAATATTCATCTGCTGCTCTTTTTCAACTTTCAGCATTTCATTCTTAGCTCTTGCATAGAAATTTCGGTCAATTTCAAAACCGAATGCGCTTCTACCAAGATTCCTTGCTGCTCTCAACGTGCTTCCTGATCCGCAACATGGATCAATAACTACATCTCCAGGATCAGTAAATGTCTGAATCAATTGTTCTAACAACCTTACTGGCTTCTGAGTCGGATGAATTTTCGGAATATCCTTTCCATCCTTTTCCCACTTGAACCAGTTAAATACCATGTGTCCAGTTCCACGAATCGTTTTTCCGTTTTCATCAAACTGTGCTCCATTTCTAAATTTTGGAAGTTTGTCCCGGTACAATACCAGTGCATATTCCGTAGCACCTACAATACGCATATTTGCTTTCAATACTTGTGGACTGTAATTTTTCACAAATACAAGCGGTATGTAATTCACAAAGCCATGTTTCTTAGCTGCGTTGATCAGTGTGCTTAACTGTTCAAAACTGCAAAATACAATCATGCACGGAGCATCAGAACTTCTGCCACACTTGCCGGCTTTCTTAGGTTCTTTCTTCAACATTTTTGAGCAAAAATGAAAATACTCATACAGATTGAAATTGAAATCTGAATTAAACGCTGCTTCCTCTGCAAGTTTACTTTTACCGTTCTTATTATCCCTACCTACGTACCACATTGGATTACTTCCGTAAAAGTTTCTTCCGACATTGTATGGCACATCTGCTATAATCAGCTGTGCTTTCGGTATTCCATAACGGCGAAAATTCTGCATTGAATCCCTATAGATATCACATTTAAGTTTTTTTCTTTGTTTCATCTTCTCGAAAGGAGCCGATATATCTTTGCCCGGCCGGAGCTCCGCACTCCTTTCTATTTTTTAGTTGTCATAATTCTTTCTTGCGCTATCTCATAAAAATGTAAATCCAGTTCAAAACCTATAAATTTTCTTTCTGTATTCACACACGCTACGCCAGTACTACCAGATCCCATGCAGTTATCAAGCACCGTATCAGCTTCGTTCGTATACGTTTTGATAAGATATTCCAGTAGTGCTACTGGTTTTTGCGTGGGATGTACTGCAGATTTCTGAATATCCTTTGGAAATCTAAGCACAGATCTCGGATATCTCTCTGTACTATCATAAGAAGTTAATCCAAATTCATTGTAATCCGGCGAATCTTTACAGCTCTTTCTGTGTTCTGCCTTGGTCACTTTTCTGCTGTGTCCGGTTGTTTTCTGTGGATTGTATGTCGGTAATTTTTTATAGAAAATGCAAATATCTTCGTGCGCTCTTAACGGCATACTTCCCACGCTTCATCTGTGTTGAGTGACTTCGCATGGAGGAAAGCTCCTTTTTCCGTCCAAAGATAAAGCTTCGACGCTTTCTTTGAACCGTCATCAATTTGATGATGGTCAACGAACTCTCTCTTTTTACCATCTTCCAAGCAGATGTAATGTTTTCCTTCAATGTATCTTTCCTTATTTCTATTGAAGTTGTTTGAAATAACTCTTGTGTCAGAGCCATACGCTTCCGCAATCTGCTGCGTTGTGAGCACTCTAATGTTTTTGTACTCTGTAATTTGTAAGTCGTTCATCTTATACACCTCTTTTAAAAAAGTTAAATGTTTTGAACTTTCGTTGTAAAAAAATATTCTGCAATATCAGAATCGTCCAAATGCAGTAGCTTCACAGCCTTGCAAATATCAGTTTGTTTCCACGGAACATTTCCATTCAACTTTAGAGATAGCGTGCGTTCAGACATTCCCATTGCTTCGGCAAATCGATATTGAGAACCGAAAAATTCCACTATCTTTCCTTTCAATTTGTCGTAATTAAACGTCATCTGCGACAACTCCTTTCTTTTGTTTTGTTCAATATTTTGAACTAGTTGTATAATACCACTGCTATATTGCTGTGTCAATAGAAAAATTCAAAGTTTTTAACTTTTTACGTGTGCATTATTGAACTTTTATTCAATATGTGATATATTATTCTCAGAAAGGAGATTCATCATATGAAAAGGGAAAATACAGCAATTCGTTTAAAGCAACTTATGCAAGAAAGAAGTTTAAAACAAGTTGATATATTAGAAATGACAAAACCTTATTGTGCGAAGTATGATGTTAAAATGAACAAATCTGATTTGAGTCAATATGTATCTGGAAAGGTTGAGCCAAATCAAGACAAACTGTTTGTTCTGTCACGAGCATTAAGAGTTAATGAAGCATGGCTGATGGGATTTGATGTTGAAAAAGAAAAAGAATTTTCTGGTAAAGAAGCGTCAAAAGACATTGATTTGATACAAAAGTTTTCCTTACTGAACAAAAGAGATCAAGAAATAGTTATGAATATGATAGATTCAATGTTAAAAAGAAGCGAGGATTAACCCCACTTCTCTAACAACTTTTTAATAAAGGTATATATGTACTCTAAGATTCCTTTATTGTTTATTGTTTTTACGCATTCAATAATCAGTTTTTTGTAATCTTCTTCGTTCATATGTGAAACCTCCGCTCATAGAACAAGTGTTCGGGATTGTTTAAATAAATGATACTACTCTTTGAATCAAAAATCAATACATTTCCGAACAAATGTTCTTTACTCTTTATAAATACATTATACACCCGTGCTTTATCGGGTTGAAGTAGACCGGAATAATCGTATACTTTAGCATACACTTTTTATTCTTCCAGATCGAATAAGTCTGTAATCGGGACTTTGAGACCTTTTGAGATCATCGCGAGCGTTCTGATGGTAGGGTTGCTGCCCTCTTTCATCACCTTTTGTATTGTGGCTGGGGACAAACCGCAAATGAGCGCAACTTGACGGATGGATAGATTGTGTTCGTACATAATTTTGGAAAGTAGTATCTTCATGCTTAGATATTGTTTCCCATAGAAAGTGATTATACACATGAAAAAGAAAATATTAAACTTTTTATTTCCAAAGGCAACGATTGTTTTAACTTCCATCTTCTTTGCACTGGCATGGATTTATAACGATCTCCAAACAGCTATTCCTTATGCCCTGATATTCTTTTTCTATTTTATGATTCCTCTTGATGTTATTATCTGTATTGCAAATATTATATTGAAACTGATTCATAATAATAGAAAAGTTGTTTCTGAGGAAAAGCCTAACGGTGGGCAACAAACTCAAGAGAAACCTATTTTTCGCACAAGTAAATTCCAATCCGATAATAGATATACAAAAGGAATTGAATACTTTGCTAATTTCTGTACAGCCGGGTATGAACTTGATAAAGATAAAAATTATTCCTATAATGCAACTGGTGGAAACATCCGTTACAACGATAAACGCTTTGACAATATAGCAAACGACCCGGATATGGTAAAAATGATTTCAAATGAAAAAATCAATGCTATTTCTAGCCAAATCGTAAAAATATATATGCAAAAGAACATACGAATTTTTATTGAGCGTACAAATTGCACAAAAGCTTATCTTGTATTAAAAGTAATTCCAGTAGGTGTAACTTCCTTGAACGATATCACATTATTCCAAAACGATATTGGATATCAGACCGGAATGCCAACATTGATTGATGTGTTTGATAACAGGGGGTATGCATATATTATTTTTTCAATACAAAATTTTATAGACGATAGATTCCGAGATGTTAAATTGATATAACCGCCTAGTGCGATTATATAAATACTTTATACAGGGGGGATAACCTTTATGAAAAGAAAAATTGTAGCAATGATGTTAATTGCAATGATGGCATTCAATGCAACTGCTTGCGGAAGTTCTTCTGATAAATCCGCAAAAGCCGATAAAGCAACAAAAGAAACAACTAAAGATAAAAAAGAAGATTCGACAGGAAGTGAAAAATCAGATGATGAAATGTCACAGGCTGAATGGGTAGAAAAGAATGCCAGCAATACCGAAGATGGCTATGATATCGTTGATTCAATAGATATCACTTCTTCTACCACAACATTAAAGTATACTGGTTCAAAAGTAATAGATGACACCGGCGAAGATGGAACGACTTCTAAGAAAGTATTATTATATTTTGATTTTACAAATGTAAATGATTCCGAAACATCTGCTGAATCTCATTACAATTTCAGAGTTTACCAAAACGGAATCCAGCTAGATCAGTGGATTTCAATGAATAATTATGATTTTAGCGATGAATCTTTTGACAATACTATGAAAGCCATTTTATCTGGAACTACAGTTAATATAGCTGTTGCTTTTGAGTTGCAGGATGAAACTTCTCCGCTCAAATTGAGAGTAGACAATTCACTTGACGATAATGGAGAAACTCAATTATTCGCGCAGCAACAAGAAATACAGTTGCAATAAAAGAAAAGCCCCGGCGCTACCAACACCGGAGCCAATAGACACTATCTGGAAGATAATGCCAATTCTCACAAAATTAGTATATCATCTTCCAGGCAGCCACGCAAGCGGAACGAATGTTCTTCACTGGCTGTTATTTTTATACTCATTTTTAAGGAGGATGATATTTTATGCCAGAAAAAGAGAAAATCGTAGCATTGTATGTCCGGGTATCAACCGGGTATCAGGTGGACAAGGACTCTCTCCCATTCCAGAAAAAGGAATTGAAGAATTACTGTGAACACGTGCTACACATCGATAAAAAACGAATTGAAATATTTGAGGATGCAGGCAAATCCGGCAAGAATACCAAACGTCCTGCATTTGAACGAATGATGGAAAAGGTAAAGTCAGGGCAAGTATCTCATGTGATCGTGTATAAAATTGACCGAATCTCACGAAATCTTGTGGATTTCTCTCTCATGTACGATGATTTCAAGTACAACAACGTAACCTTTATCTCGCTGAACGAGCAATTTGATACCTCTAGCGCAATTGGCGAAGCTATCCTTAAGATTATCCTAGTGTTTGCAGAATTGGAGCGTAAGCTCACATCTGAGCGTGTTACAGACGTTATGATCGGGCGAGCGCAGAACGGGCAATGGAACGGCGCACGTGTACCGTATGGCTGGGATTGGGACGAAGAAAAGCAGATGCCGGTGCATTCAAAGAAAGAAGCTCAATACGGGATAGATATGTACCACAGATATTTAAACGGATATAGTACTCTCCGGATTGCTAGATATAATAACGAACACAGCATTCCAACCAAAAGGGGTGGCGAATGGTCTTCTAAAACAGTAGGAGATTTTTTACGGAATCCGATAAATAAAGGGGACTATAGATACAATTATCGGAATAGCGCAAGAGGGAAGAAAAAAGCAAAGGAAGAAGTTGTCTATATTAAAAATGTGTTTCCACCACTGATTGATCCCACAATATTCGATGAAGTAAACAGGCGACTGGATGAAAACTATAAAAAACAGAATACAAACTATATGTTTCCAATCAGAAAACAGTGCAATATTTTTTCTGGACTTATTATTTGTGGAAAATGCGGAGCGCATTATCAAGTATGTAGAAAAGATGAACGTAGGCTGGATGGTTTTCGCCCATCTAATTATGTCTGCACAAGAAAGCGTCAAAAGGCAATATGTGACAGTTTAAATGTGAGCGAAGTTAAAATAGGTCCATTTATGATAAATTATATAGCAGCTATGGTAGACATATCCCAAAAGCGGAAAAAACTCAAAGACAAAAAAGAATTAGAGCAGCTTATCCTCTCTCATATGCAGTTTACGGATTTAGCTGGAATAGCAGATGATAGTTTGCAAGAAACAATGGATTTATTATATGGACGGTCAACCAACATATGGTCATCATCTCCTATTGAAAAAGAAAGTCAAGATAACGAGAACAAAAAGAATAAATTGAAAGAAAATCTCCAAAAAACAGATCGTGCTTTGGAGCGATTGAAAAAGGCATACCTCTTCGATGATGATGCAATGGACGAAAAAGAATTTCTTGAAATGAAATCCAAACTAGAAATAGATAGGGTGAAAATTGAAAATGAAATTAAAGATATCGACAATGATGCAATAGCGAATAATGTAAACCAGATTGACTTCATTAAAACTGCTTCGCAGTTTTTGATTATCCACAAAATCAATAGTGGTGAGTTTATAGATTATAGAAGTCTTGCAATATTGGATGAAGAATCCATGAAAGCATTTATGAATTCCGTGATCGATCATATTGTGGTGCTAAACAGGCAGATTTCCGAAATAGTGTTTAAAAATGGCTTATCGCATAAATTATTATACAGATAAAAAGTCCCCGGAAAGGTTGATTTTCCGGGGTTTCTTTATGAAATAATATCAATTTTATCAAACCTCTACTACCGAGGTCATCTGACAACCGAAAGTCGTCACGCAAAAAGTCAGATCTCTTCCGATCTCCTGTGCTTTTTCACTTACATACTTCCGCGCTTTGGCAATGTAATAGTACTGTCTCTCCGGCTCGGTGACCGGAGCTTCTTTGGTAAGATCTATTGCATCAAAATCAATATTATTCATATGTTATTAACCTCTCTATACAAACTGGTTCAGCCCTGCATCATATTCATAATCAATGGATGCCAGTTTCTCTGTCAGTTCTTTTTTCTCAATCTGCATCTCCTGGCAAAGAGTATCCAGATCTGCATAAAAATCCCGTAATTTTGTATTGACCACACTCAGAAGGATCATTGGATCCTTTGGTAAATCTGCCATGTTTTTATCCTCTTTTTCTAATAATCTCTCGTTTTCAACACGGTATTTCGGATATAATCAAAAGTTTTCTCTTCCCCGTCTGCCGCGAGCATATAGAGAAGTTCTTCCAGAAGTGCCCTGGTATCCTTATGCATCCAGTCCCCTGCAATACCGTGAAGATAATATTCAAGCGGTGACGTATCCGTATATTTATCTTTCATATAAATCTTGGATGCTGCGATCCGGTCCATTAACATCTCGACCACATACTTTTTGGGCATCTTCATCCCGGTAAGCATTGGTTCTCCTTCCAGTCCGTAGTCAATCCAGTATTCATAATGATGTTTATTGCGCCCTTTATGATGCAGCCATGCCGAAGAATAGCCCTTTTCTTCTCTTTCTGCGTTATTCGGACTCCGGTTTCCCTGGAAATACCTGCACCCAACCCAGAACTCCGCCGGAGAGTACTTCGACATATCATGCAAAAGTCCCTGTCTGTAAAGTCCTACCTTAAAGCAGTTCTTCATAACCAGATATTTGTGATGTGTTATGGTGCAAAAATGTTTCCAGATTTTCATTCTTTAGCCTGCCTTCCAACAAAAACTTTGATCGTTCGCTCCTCCAGCTGAACCTTCTTATCTTTTACCGGAACTGCTTCTTTTTCATCCAGGACTCCTTCTTTTGTCCCTGCTATGCACACCCATTCCATTCCTTTTGGAAGGGAAGGAAGTGCAAATGAATGAGAAAGCCAGTGCATATTATATGCAATATAAAAGTCCTTCTCTGTACTTTCTTCATGATAGAATACACCAAGCTGTCTGCTTGCACGCCCTGCCGGCATCTGCCACGCATCCTCCCCATGATAGGAAATCTGAGGGATTCCGCTTCTACCCATCGTGTCTTCTGATTTTTTCGCTATCTGCTTCATACAGGCTTTGCGAAGTGCAATCAGTCGACATACAAATGTATATAATTCTTCCTGTCTGGAAAGCTGGTTCCAGTCAAGCCATGATATCAGATTATCCTGACAGTATGCATTATTATTCCCTTTCTGGGTATTCATAAATTCATCCCCGGAAAGGATACACGGCATTCCCTGTGCAAATAAAAGTAAAAAGAACGCATTAAATATCTGATTCTTCCGCAACTCGTTAACCGCCTTTTTCCGGCTGTTCCCTTCTGCCCCACAGTTCCAGCTGTAATTGTAATCCGGACCATCCAGATTATTCTCACCATTTGCTTCGTTGTGCTTTCCATCATAGGAAACTACATCACAGAGCGTAAATCCGTTGTGGCTTGCAATATAATTATACAGCTGTGTATCCTGATTCTTCAGCTGGCAGATCACATCCCGGATCATGCCCTCGTCTCCCTTTAAGAAACGGCGCATCACATTCTGGAATCCGTCTTCTTTTTTGAGGATTTTACTTTTCGCAAGCACAGGATCCTTTGCAAGTTCATCCGGATTGCAGATATATGGATTCACAATAAATCCATCCACATGATACTGCATCACCCAGTAACGCAGGCAATCTAAAATCAGAGAAAACGTAGTTCCCTCTGTGAAAGGCATCTCAAGAATAACTTCAATCCCTGCAAGATGCATCTGACGAACAAGTGACTTCATCTCATTCACCGGATCCCCTGCCGCATATGATGCTTTTGGTGCAAAGAAATATGCTTTTCCATATCCCCAGTAATTCACATGCCTCTGATTCTCATCAAATTCATAAACCGGCATCAGATGGATCTGGTTAATCCCCAATTTTTGAAGATAGGGCAGTTTCTCCGTAACTCCGTCAAACGTTCCTTTGTGTGCGACTCCGGACGAACTGTGTTTTGTAAATCCACGGACATGAAGACTGTAGGCGATCACATCTTCCTTTTTCAGATGAGGAAATTGCGACTTTCCCCAGTCAAATGTATCTGTTACGATCCGGGTACGCAGTGTTCTCTTTTCCTTTCCCTTTGACACAGACCAGTGTTCTCTGCCTGAAAATGCTTTTCCATATGGATCCGGAACTATCTTTCCACCGATTTTATAACAATATTCATAATCTTCCGGTTGTTCCAGCACCACGGAGAGAAAGTGCAGATTTCCTGCCACATCAGAGTATGGCATCTCCTGTGAAAATGCTGAAGCCCTGGCACCTTTTTTATAAATGATCAGTTCACATGTCTGTCCTTCCGGAACTGCTACCGAAAAATTCGCTGTCTGTCCTTCCACAGTACATCCCTGTGGAAACGGAAATCCCACTGCTGTCTTCATATCCACTGTTCCCCCTGTTACTGCCATCCGTCAACTCCATACATATCTACATTCGAGGCATCAATAAAAAATACATCCAGATACGTTGTCTTTTCATAATCATCCCCGTTTAAAATAGCAAAACCGATTTTGGCCGATTCTTTTCCGAGTTTGATCGGTGATTGCGCACTTGTTCCGCGAATCAGGGAATCCGTCTTCTGAAGTTCTTTTTTCAGATCTGGAGAACCATCTACCCCGTAAATCTTTACATCAGTAAGACCGGCTGTTCTTGCTGCAACCAGTGCCCCAAGCGCAATCTGGTCGTTCCCGCACATTACTGCCGTAACATCCTTATTCTCTGCAAAAATCTTGTTAGCTGCTTCTCTTGCCTCGTTCAAATCTCCACTGACATCTGCTCTTCCTACAATCTCAAATCCCTTTCCGGCAATTGCTTCCTCAAAGCCTGTAATTCTCTCTACAATAGAATTCTGTGTAAGACCTTCAAGAATTACAATCTTTCCACCATCCGGACTCTGCTGTATCAGATCTTCTCCACAAAGCTGTCCGGCAGCTTTATTATCCGAACCAATAAAGGCATCAATATAATCCGTATCCTTAACTTCCGTATCAATATTGATGATCTTAACATCGGCTTCCTTAAGCTCTTTCAGTGCAGGTGTGATCGCATCTCTTGATACCGGACACAGAAAAATGGCATCCAGTCCGTCTTTGATCATCTGATGGATCTGCTCGATCTGGGTGTCTACATTCAGTGCCGGATCTTTTGTCACCAGCGTACTTCCCTGTGCTTCGACTGCTTCTCTCAGTGCCTGCTCAAGTGTAATATAGTATGGATTTTCCATGGTAATACAACTAAATCCAAAACGATAGCTTTTTGCCTCTTCCTTGCTGTCATCGTCCTCTTCTGCTATTGCATTGTCCTGGCTTGTCCCAACATTCTTCTTACAGCCTGCAGTCATGCCAATACAGAGAACCATCACAAGAAAGATAGAAAAAATCTTTTTCTTCATATAGATAAACCTCCCTGAAACCTTTCTTTTATTGTATCTTTTTTACCGCTAATGTCAATACTTTTCCCCTTGCAAATATCCCCATACTCTGTTAGAGTGATAGTATCAGATTGAAAGGAGAACTGAACAATGGAAAAGGAACATAATCTGCTTGAATCCGATGTTGTCACACTGACACTTGATGACGATGTGGAAATCGAATGCGCCATTATCACAACTTTTAATATGGATTCTACCGAATACATTGCACTTCTTCCGCTTGATGAAGACGGTGGAAATGAGGACGGAGACGTATGGATCTATCGCTTTATCCGTGATACCACAGGCGGCTCCGATCATGATCTTCAGAATATCGAAGATGATGATGAGTATGACCGCGCTGCGGATAAGTTTGATGAATGGCTTGATACACAGGAATTTGAAGGCTTTGATATTGAAGAATAATTATTTTATTCTCTGACCTAAAAGCTCTTCCACAAAACGGGACGGTTTGATACTGTTCCCGTTTTTTTGTGTAATATAGGAAATACAGAGATTATTCTTCGCACGGGTTAGTGCTACATAAAAAAGTCTTCTCTCTTCTTCAATCTCATCTTTCTTTTCTGCCTTCTGATGCGGAATCTCACCCTCATTGGCATGGATCACAAATACATCCTCAAATTCCAGTCCTTTCGCTGAATGGATCGTCATCAGCTGTACCTTATTCTCCCGCTCTCCTTTGATCTTCCTTGCCTTTGCCTGCTGTTCTTCCAGCTCCTGCGTATATTTTGCAATATGGATTTCCCATTCATCATAGGATTTGAAGTTTTTACTCCTCTCCTCAAGCTCTGCCATCACATCCATCAGCTGCTTCCACGAAATCTGATGTTTTTCGGCATATTCTTTCAGGAAATCATCATATCCGATCTTTTTCCGGATATACTGGATTGCCGCATAAGGTGCCATATTCTTCATCATACGGACATCCACATCAAACTGGTCAATAATATCCAGCATCCAGTCCTTATCGCAATAAAATTTACGCAGATCCTCAAAATTTACCTGCCGGTTCTCCATACTGTTCCGTGCCAGATACCTGAGCGGTCGGTTACAGATCGTCAGGAAAAGCGACCTGTCCCGCTTTCCTGCTGCCAACTGCAGATATGCCATCATATCTTTTACAATAAAATGCCTGTAAAAATTGGTCACATAATCTCGCATTTCAAACGGGATACGGTGTTCGCTTAATATTTCCGAAATCATTCGCGCCTGGACTGCTGCCCGGAAAAGCACAGCAATTTCTCCCGGCTTTATTCCCTGATCCAGTTTTTTCTGGATCTCTTCCGTTACATACTGCGCCTCTTCCTGTTCATCCAGGACTTCCTGCACATGAACATTCTGTCCTCTTCCCCGAAATGACTGTACACGCTTGTAAAAACGGGTATCATTATGCAAAATCACTCTTGCCGCTGCTCCGGTAATAAATTCGGTAGAACGATAATTCACCGTCAGCGAAATGGTCCGAAGTGACGGGAATTCCTGCTTCATATAAAGCATCAGCTCCGGCTTTGCTCCACGAAATCCATAAATGGACTGATCATCATCCCCGACTACAAACAAATTGTACCTCGGTGCTGCAAGCATCCGGATCACTTCATACTGCACACGGTTGATATCCTGGAATTCATCGATCAGGATATACTGAAAACGCTTCTGCCATCCTTGCAGAATCTCCGGCTTTTTCCGGAAAAGTGCATAACACTGTACCAGCATATCATCAAAATCAAATTTTTTCAGTTCTTTTTTCTGATGCTCATAGCTGCGGAACACTTCTGCAAACTCATCTTGTGTAAGATACTTACTGTGAAAATCTTTCAGATGATAAAGTCCGTTCTTTACCATGCCGACTTCCCGCAGAAGTTCTCTCACCAGTTCCTCTTCATCTTCTACTTCAGGTGTTGATTCGATATTGGTCTGGTCTAAGACCTCCTGTAAAAGTACAGAGGACTCTTTTTCAGACATCAGATTATTCGCACCAATCCCATAGGCACATTTTAGAATCCCATAAAAAATACTGTGAAAGGTCCCAAACGTTACCGGATAATTTTTTCCGGCAGTCAGCCTTTCAAAACGTTCTTTCATTTCACGTGCTGCATATCTTGTAAAAGTAATTACAAGAATCTGATCCGGGCGTACTCCGCTCTCCTCGATCAGATAACGGGTACGTTCTGTGACAATAAGCGTCTTTCCCGAACCCGGAGGTGCCAGCACCATACACGGTCCATTCCCGTGCTTTATCGCTTCATCCTGTCCTCTGTTTAGTTTCATGAACTCCCCTTCTCATATGTAATACAACAGAACGGATTCCTCTTCCGCATTACGCGAAAAAAGAAATCCGTCCCCCATGCATACTTTTATATCTGTATATTACCTGCTTAATAATTCTATTGCATTCTTGATTCTTTCTACAGATTCTGCCTTACCAAGAACTTCCATGATTTCAGTCGCTCCACCCGGAGTATTCTGCTTTCCTGAAACTGCAGTTCTTACCGGCCACATCACATATCCGTTCTTATAACCTTTTTCTTCTGCAAATCCCTTCAGCAGCCCGAATAATGCGTCATTACTGTAATCATCCCATGCTTCCAGTCTTGGAAGAATTTCTTTTAATACTTCCAGAGAAGTCTCTTCGTTAGTCTTCATCTTCTTATGGCAATACATTGCAGTATCATATTCCGGAACAGCTTCAAAGAAATCAATCTGGTCTTTGATATCCGGAAGGATTTCGATACGGCTCTTGATCAGAGACGCAATCTTTTTCAGATCATAATCCTTTGTGATCACTTTCTTGATATACGGCTCTGCAAGTTCATAGAATTTATCAAAATCCATAGCCTTCAGATATTCCCCGTTCATCCACTTCAGCTTATTGATATCAAATACAGCCGGTGATTTGCTCATATGATGATAGTCAAATGCTTCAACAAGTTCCGGCAGTGAGAAGATCTCTCTGTTATCCTGCGGACACCATCCAAGAAGTGCCACATAATTTACAATTGCTTCACTTACAAATCCCTGATCCAGAAGATCTTCGTAAGAAGAATGTCCACATCTCTTGCTGAGCTTTTTGTGGTTCTCATCTGTAATCAGCGGGCAATGTACATAGACCGGTACTTCCCATCCAAATGCTTCGTAAAGACGGTTGTACTTCGGTGCTGAAGAAAGATATTCATTTCCTCGGACAACGTGTGTAATATTCATCAAATGATCATCAATAACGTTCGCAAAATTATAGGTCGGATATCCGTCTGATTTGATCAGGATCATATCATCCAGTTCCGCATTCGGAACGGTAATATCTCCATAAATTTCATCATGGAAAGTTGTGGTTCCCTCTGTCGGCATATTGATACGGACAACATATGGCTTTCCGGCTGCAAGGTTTGCTTCTATCTCTTCTTTACTCAGATGCAGACAATGCTTGTCATAATTCACAATCTGTGTTCCATCCTCTGATACAGAAGTCTTCAAAGATTCCAGACGTTCTTTATCACAGAAACAGTAGTATGCATCTCCCTGTTCAATTAACTGCTTAGCATACTTCATGTAAATTCCTGAAGCCTGTCTTTCACTCTGAACGTATGGTCCGACACCGCCATCTTTATCTGGGCCTTCATCATGAACAAGGCCTGTCTTCTCCAGTGTTCTGTAAATAATATCCAATGCACCTTCTACATATCTTTCCTGATCTGTATCTTCAATACGGAGCATAAAATCTCCGCCTTCATGTTTTGCGATCAGGTATGCATATAATGCAGTACGCAAATTACCGACATGCATTCTACCTGTCGGACTCGGTGCAAATCTTGTTCTGACTTTTTTCATTTTAGTGTTCCTCTCTTTAACTTCTGTTTTATTTTCACTGTGAAAATAAACTATTCACAGTTCTCTATGACATTCAAATATATGTTCATCTTTATAATACTAACACATTCCCTTTTTTACTTCAAGCATTCCGAAGCCACTATTTTTCCCGTTTTTCTGTATTTTGCGGTTCCTCAGCTCCAGGAACGATCTTTCGGACATACTTCATGGAATTCTGCTTCCACTCACTCTTCTGAAAAGCCTGGAAAAAGGTATCCACGACAAAAATTGCAAGAGAGATCACGCCTGCGATCTCCAATGTCTGGATCAGATAAAATTCGGACATCGCCTCGTTCCCGTCGATCAGATAATGAACCGTCTGGTACATCCCGTTCCCGGGAACAGTCGGAAGAACCCCGGCAATCAGAAACAACGTAACCGGTGTCTTATAAACTCTCGCAAAAATATGCGAAACAACCGCAGCTGCAACTGCTGAATATAAAGATGCCATCATATCTCCCCTGCCAAAATGTATTGCAAGCAGATAAACAAATCCACCAATTGCTCCTACAATACCAGCCTGAAGAACAAAGCGGCGCGGAACCTGAAGGAGAACCGCAAAACTGTAAATAGACAAAAACGCTCCAAATACCCGGATGATCATTTCAAAAACAGTACTGTTCATTTTTTGCTCTCCTTCCTGCTAAAAAATCTTTGCGCAAAGCGCCAGCCCAATACCAATTCCAATTGCAATCCCAAGTGCTTTTAAGAAAGCTTCCATCACTCTTGCACCACCGGAAAGATAATCCCCCCGCAAGGTATCCCTGACAGCATTGGTGATTGCCATTCCCGGTACAAGAGGCATGAAACTTCCTATCATAACAGTATCCATATTCATCTGATCACCCAGACCTTCTTTTAGAAGGCAGCAGGCAAATGCAACACCAAATCCTGCGAAAATATCTTGAATAAATGGGTGAAATTTCAGATCCTGTCCCGCTGATACAAAGGCAACAAGAAAAAGTCCTACAATGATGGCTGCCCCGGTATCTGCAATGGATCCACCAAAAAAAATTGTAAATCCCACACCAACCCCCATCATTGCCAGGTTGGTTGTCTTGCGGCTGAACTCGAACTGTTTTAACGTCGAAAGCTTCTCATATGCCTGCTCTAGTGTCAGATCATCTCCACAATACTGCCTGGAAATCTCATTAACATCTACGACGAGCTTTAGATTGGTATCCCGTTCTTCTACTCTCTTTGTAACAGTAACTGCCTTTTCGTTCTCCAGTTTGATCGTCGCGGAAATTCCGGTCATGATCACCAGAACTTCTGCCATCTCGATGTGATCCGCCGTCTTCAGTATATGATGCATGGTATCTTCCACACGATACGTTTCCGCTCCGCTTCGCAGCATTATTTCACCGGCAAGCATCGCCGTTTTCAGTAATAATTGCGTATCCATGACTTTCTCCCTCTCACTTTTTCGGATTTATAACTGTCATGATACTATTTCCTATTCTAAAAATCAACCAAAAATTTTTCGTACACAAAACAGTACAATCATTACCGTTCACAGTATCTGTGACAAATAATGTATAATCTTTCTGCAAAAACAGTTTTTCGCAAGGAAAAAGGCTTCCCGGTCTTATGACCGGAAAGCCCATCTTCCTGAATTAGAGTGAGAGTGTTTATAAAAAGGCAGATTTTATTAGTTAATATATCCGCTCTTTTTCAGTTCTTCCTCAGCTTTTGCGAGGTTTGCGTCTGATACACGGATGATTGGTCCGGTGCATCCCATTCCGCTTTCTGCGTAAATACCGAGTTTCCACAGTACTTTAACTGCGTCTTCCAGATCCATAACTTCAATACCTGGAATCTGTGCTGTAACGACTTCCTTCGGTGGCTCTTTTACTTCTTCTTCAGCCGCTGCCGGTTTCTGAGAAGCTTTGTGCTCATCAAGGATTTCTTTTAATCCAGCTTTCTTAACAGCTGCAAATTCTTCTTTCGCTACTTCAAATACTTTTCCTCTTACCAGCTGTGCTGCGTAACGGATTGCATTTGCGATAACCGGTGCTCCGGATGCTCTGGATACGATCATGACAAGCTGTTCATATCCTTCTCCGATTCCTGGTCCATATCCAAATCCTGTAGCTTCAAAGCTTCCGCCTGTTGTGAAAGAAGAAAGCATTTTCACCATGATATTTCCTGTGAGGGAATCTGTTACCATGATGTCCGGGGATGCCTGAAGGACGTCATTTCCTCTCATAACGCATCCGCCATCTGCTCTTCCTGATTCTGCAAATTCGATCGGATACCCGTTCTCCTGCAGTTTCTTCAGAGCTTTCTCTGTCTGACGTGCACCGTCTACATTCAGGATACCAACGGTCGGATTCTTCTTGCCACAAGCTTTTGCAGCGATGATTCCGTAGATCGCATTTTTGATCATTCCTTCAATACGGTCTGTGCTGGATGTTCCTGTTGTATTAGCGATGAACATTTCTTTTGCAGTTGCCGGTGTTACACAGCGTCCTACTGTAGATACACCGATCGGGAATGGGAAGTGCATGGTTACTGCTGCATCTACTTCTCCATTCTTCAGCATTTCTTCCATCTTATCATGACCTTCTTCATCGTTAGCCACTTTAACAGTTGTAACGCCTTCTGCTTCTAATGTTCCGATATAATATACATCAATTCCGTCTTTTGCCGCTTCAATTGCCGCTGCCATAGAGTTTTCTTCTCCATGTTCGCTTCCCATTCCGGTCAGTGCAACTTTCGGGCGCTTTCCGAAGCTTCCTGTCTCCAGTCCCTGCGCCATCTCCATAAAGGTGTCGGCAATCATTCTTTCAATACTATTTGCCATTTTGTTTGTCCACCTTTCTTATTCTTCTGTTGCCATGAGTGATGCTGCAAAATCTTTCATTGCTTTTGCAATCAGTCCTTTTACTTCTTCTTCTGATACACCACTGTTATCTTCTGCACCGGTATTTGCCTGGATTACGAAAGATACACCATCGAAGAGGTTGGTCATACGTCCAAGGAACAGACTTCCTTTTCCGATGATCATGACTTTATTGATCTTTCCAGCAAGGATATCTTCTCTTGCAAATCCAATGTACGGTACACCTGAAGGAATATGTCCCTGAGTCGGAGCCCATCCTGTCAGTCCGTGTTCTCCTGCGAAGCTTGCAAGTTCTTTTCTGTCAAGTTCGCCTCTCTTAACTGCGAGAGCTGCGATCATCTTGTAGTTAGCAAGCGGTACATCTCCGGCTCCTGCCGGTTTTGTGATATCCGGGTTCTGCATTTCCGGAGAGAATTTATCGATATCTGTGATCTTAAGTCCTGCTCTTTCCAGTGGATCAGCTACAAGGCTTCCGATTACGTTCTGCGGAGCACTTCCTGTTCCTACTGTATGGCGTCCAAGGATATCCAGGTTGATTTCCGGGTTTACACCATCGTTTTCTGCGATGATTACACAGAATCCGCCAAGGCAGTCTTCCAGGATCGGAAGACCTTTCTTTACATGGTCTTTACCGTTCATACCAAGTTTTGCTGTACAACCACCAGCTGTTACAGCTACACATTTGTATGCGCCTGATTTTACGAGAGCTGCTGCTTCGATCAGTGCGTGAGATGGTCCGGCACAGAATCCACGTGAGTCAGAACCTGTTGCGTTCAAAAGTCCTGCAACTTCAGCTGCTGCTTTTGCGAAGTTACCACCGCCACGCTGGTTCATATCACCACAAGCTTCTTCTGCACAGTCGATGACATACTCAACGTCTGTCTTTTCGATTCCTGCGTTTCTTACACCATAGAGGAGGGCGAGCACACTGGATGCCTTACTCATAATGTTTTCATGCATAACATGTGCTGAAAGGTTTGCATCAATGTCATGCGCTCTCTTTACACAGCCTACCAGTTTGTTTTCATGATACAGACCTTCAGCATGCTCTTCATTTACAAAGTGTTCGATTTCTGAGATTTCAAATCCCTCGATTACTTTTTCTACGATATCATCTGTGATGATCGGATCTGCTGCAAATTTTTCTTTTGTAGCTGCTACAAATCCTTTTTCAAGCATAACAACTTCGAACATGTCGCATGCCTGAGCTAAAAGAAGGAATTCGTCTTCCGGCATGATCTCACCGTATTTTCCGTAACGCTCTGCACCTTCTTTTACTTTATCGTAGTAAGGAAATTCAACCTGGGCAAGGTCGTCCGGTGTTGCATTTCCGATATATACCTGATTCGGCCAATAATTTACACATGTATCATATGACCGAAGATGATCTCTAAGTTCTTTTAAATATTCTGATTCCGGATTAACAACTCTTTCTGTTGTCTGTGTTGTTCCGTTGTAAACTACCATTTCCGGGGTATGTACGAGTACATATCCTGCTCCTTTAATTACACTGTTCATCGCTGGTTTCCACCTTTCCTGACATTCTCTTTTTACGAGTGTCACCATCATTCATTTCTCCGTGATATGCGCGTATAATCTACCTGTCCTGATTTAAAAGATTTTGGGCAGAATGCGCTAAACAAGCTTTTATCAGAAGCGCATCACTGGCACGCTTCCGAGATGCTAGGCAATTCACTAATGCAATACCAGCATGTTCCCGATATGCCTGGCAATAAAACAGGCGACAGGAAGAATCCTGCCGCCTGTACCTCTATCTCAGATATTCCGCTTCGAAGGATAAATCCCTCTTTATCTTAGAGGTATTTGCAATATTCGTTGCGGATTGCTGACATTTCGTCTACGATATCATCAACATCAAGGACCATTTCCATCATGCCTACCTGTTCATCGTAAACAGCCGGGTCAAATTCTTTTTTTAACTCTGGTTCACATACGTGATAAGTTGTGAGTCCAAGCTGGACCCCTGTCAACGGACCTGCGAATGTCGGGTCTCCTGCTGTAACGGTTTCTGCAGCAAGTCCTGCTGCTTCTCCTTCAGCTGCGCCTACGATTACGACTACGTTTTCCGGGCCGTACTCCTCAGCAAATTCTTTTACCCTTTTCTGATTCTCCAGATCCATTGCGCCTGCGCTAGTTCAGACGAAACATTCTGTTGAAGAAAAAACTACATCTCCGCCAGCTGTCTTAACGCATTCTGCGATTGCTGGTCCCGGTACACCGTCACGGTCACCGATAATAACAACTTTTTTATCTTTTAAAATTGCCATGATGTCTTTTCCTCCTTCCTTTCTTTTAAAATTTTGTTTTGATAATAGTTTTACACGCTTTACGCGATTATATATTGTGAGCACACAGCCGGATCTCTGCCGGCTGTGCGCGGCTCACCTAATTAAATAATGATTAGATATATTTCTTAATCATTGCTTCGATGCTTTCCTGTGTAGCATCGTCTTTTACTACTTCTTCAACTTTTTCGCCATCTTTGTAAATAGCCATAACCGGAAGTCCAAGGATCTTCTGTCCGATAGCAAGACGACGAGCTTTTGTTGTATTCAGAGATGTGAATTTGATCTTATCTCCGTATTTATCTGCCATTTCGTGTACGAACGGCATCAGAGCCTGGCACGGAACACATCCATCACCAAAGAAATCTACGAATACATAACCTTCTGCTTTTAAGACTTCGTCTTCGAATGTTTTCTTATCTACTTCTAACATGTCAAATGTCCTCCTCACTCTATTAAAAAGTGTTTATTATTTTAATTCGTTAATATACTTTTCTGCCTGTGTAGCTGCGATTGCTCCATCAGCTGCAGCTGTAACAACCTGTCTTAAGCTCTTAACGCGGATATCGCCTGCTGCGAATACGCCTGGGATATTAGTGTGCATATCTGCATCTGTCGGAATATATCCTCTTTCATCCATCTCAAGGCCTGTTCCTTCATAGATCTTTGAGTTTGGAAGTGTTCCGATAAATCCGAATACACCAAACATTCCGTCATCTTCATCAGCTACGATCTTAGTGAGTTCACCTGTTTTCACATTTTTAACAGTCATCTCAGAAAGGATTCCGTCACCGCCAACTTCTTCTACAACCGTATCCCACATAAAGTGAAGTTTTTCGTTCTTGAAAGCTTTTTCCTGGATGGATTTTGCTGCACGAAGCTCATCACGTCTGTGAATAATGGTAACTTTTCTTGCAAATTTTGTAAGGTACATAGCTTCTTCTACAGCAGAGTCTCCTCCACCTACTACGTATACTTCAAAATCTTCAAAGAAGTTTGCATCACAGGTAGCGCAGTAAGAAACGCCCTTGCCCATGAACTCTTTTTCGCCTTTGCATCCGATCGGTCTTGCAAAAGCTCCGGTTGCGATGATAACCGTCTTTGACTGATATTCAGCCTTCGCACTCTTCAGTACTTTGATATCGCCGTCCAGGTGTACTTCGTTAATTACATCTGAGGCTCTCTCAACGCCGAATTTTTCACACTGCTGTGTCATTCTTGCGATAAGAGAAGGACCGCTTTCCCCTTCTACGATCTGTCCAGGATAATTTTCGATGTCATCTGTGATTGCGATCTGTCCGCCATCTTTACCTTTCTCAATAACCAGTGTTGAAAGACGGCTTCTTCCTGCGTACAGACCTGCAGCTAAGCCTGCAGGTCCCGCACCCAGGACGATCACGTCATAAACTTTGCTCATAACGTTCTCTCCTTTTTTAATAAAATTACATGACCTTCTAACTATGATTTAGTTGTCAAAGATTGTCTGTCCGTCTACTTCTGTTGTAAGAGCTTTCAGAGCTTTTTCAACAAGACCCTTACGAAGAGCATACTCTTCATCTTTTTCAAGAGCCGGATTTCCAAGTGGATGAGGAATAGCAATCGTAGGAACGATTCTGTTCGCACCAACTGTCATGGAAATCGGAGTTACTGTACACATATGAACTACCGGGAGTCCAGCTGCTTCAATTGCTTTTACCATTGTTGCACCGCAACGTGTACAGGTACCTCAAGTAGAGGTCATGATAACTGCGTCAACACCGTCTGCTATAAGTTTCTGAGCATATTCCTCAGCGAAAGCTTTTGCAGAAGCTACGGCTGTACCGTTACCAACCGTTGTATAGAATTTGTTGTGAAGTTTTCCGATAACGCCTTCTTTTTCGAATTCACGCATAACGTCTACAGGAAGTACACGGTCTGGATCTTCGTTTGCATATACCGGGTCATATCCACCATGAGCTGTTTCGTATGTCTCTTCTGTAAGATCCATAACACCTGTGATGTCATATTCTCCGTAATGTGAGGCATTTGAACTTTCGATGTGGTCCGGATTTCCTTTCGGAACGATTCCACCTGAAGTACAAAGTGCGATTGTAGCCTTGCTAAGATCTTTGATAGCTGGCTGTGGATCAACACGGTCGAATGTTGGCATTGGATACTCTGTCTCAAACGGCTTGTCTGCCAGTTTCTTAAGGAGCATCTTAACAGCTCTCTTAGATCCACGTTCTTTTTCGAAGAAGTTTACACGAACTCCGTTCGGCATGTAACCTTCCTGGCAAGAAGCACCGATTTTTTCGCCTTTAGCGATCTTAAGAGCAAGAGGAGCAAGTTTCTTAACTGCGTCTCTCATACCAGCTGCACTGTTCTTTGTAGATACTGTGTAAACTTTGTTCTTGAACATATCAGCACCTGGGTTTTCAACGTACATACCAGTTACTGCCGGGATTCCGAGTTCTTCCTGTACTGCATCACAGATAGTTCCGCATGCAACACCGTAACGTCCAGCATTGAAAGCAGGTCCAGCGATGAAGATATCAGGATTCTGGCTCTTAACCATTTCAAGAATATCAGCTTTTGCTTTGTCAAGGTTTTCATTGAAGTAAGAGTCACCGCAAACGATTGTAGCTATGATCTCTGCTTCTTCTCCAAACTGCTGTGTCAGAGCCTGTCCAGGTCCAACGATTTCGCCTACGCGAAGTTCAGCAGGATAATCAGCTTTTTCTTCTCCACCAATCTGAGCGAAGAACTGATTGATATAATGTACAACTTTAATTTTACTCATTATCTTTACGTCCTCCATTCCTAGCGTGCACTCAGATATCCAAATCCGGTTTCATTTGTAGCACCGGTAATGGCCTGAATTTCAACTTCGATTGTTCCATCTTCACGACGAGAATGTTCATTACCACCAGCAATGGTTGTAACAAAATCTTCTGTTCCGATTACTTTATCCATCTTAGGAAGTACGATTACCTGGTTAGCATTTCCACCGGTTACAACTGCGTCTGCAGCCGGATCAGCATCTGCCAGTGACTGAGATTTTCCGTCACGTCCGGCATATTCGTCTGTAATGATTACAGTCTTAACGCCTTCAGCTTCGATCTTCTTGCAGTTCATGATAAGGTCAGTATCCGGGTTACCGAATCCTTCCTGAGATACGATAACTGCATCAAGGTCTAACAGACGGCACATCTTAGCTGTCCAGTCAGATGAACGCATCTTATCAGCAAGGTATACGTTTTCGTTTGTAAGAATCTGGCAAACGAAGTTGATTGTTTTTCCGTGTTCTTCGAACAGGTCATGTACAACCGGGTTGTTTTCATGAACATATGTTGGGTTCTTATCGCAAGCGGATACACAGTTACCAGATACGATAGCTCCGTCCATAACTTCTGTCGGGTTCATGATTGTAGAGAGTGTTCTCTTAGCATCAACACCGTATACATATGTGTCATGGAGAAGTCCCTGGCTCTGAAGCATCTGTACATAAGCAACTCTCGGAAGGTTCGGGAATTTTTCTTTTCCTTCCATGATTCCGTATGTCTCATATGTCTTTGTCTCGTCTGGTGTGAGTTCACGAGCAAGTTCTCCAAGGTAAACTGCTACTCTGAATCCAGCAAGACGAACAGCTTTTTCATATTCATGCTGTTTGATTCCTTCAACTGGTTCGCAAACAACTACTAAGTTGTTAAGTTTAGAAAATGGTGTATATTCTGCACCCGGGCCAGACATATCGATGATACCTTCCTGGAATCCCACGATCTTACCAGCTGTTACAACAGCCATTCCTTTTAATGCATATGTCTTACCACTACCTACAGTGTCAACTTTTGCGATAACGCCTGGGAAGACTCCCCCTCTTCCTTCAACTTTAACACGTGGTTCAATAACATCTTTAACCGGAGTGATACGAACGCTTTCACCTGGTTTTGCGATATCAAATTTAACACCTTTGATTTTTTCGTCCTCAAGAACGATTGCCTTTACAGCTTCTTCGTCAACATAAAGAACACCATTTTCGATCTTTGATTCAGATGCGAACTGAATGTCGTTAATAAAAATGTGACCTACTTCTAATTTCACTGTAAATTCCCTCCTTTTTTGAATGTGTTTGTTATATGCTCAAAAGTACACTAAACCGCATGTACTTCTACAGCCTTTTTTAGCGCCAGCTTTCTGCTGACGGCAGAGCACTTGAGATCAATGTGTAATCTACAAGCTGAAAGTCTGCATAAACTTGAGGTTTATAAAGATCAGACTTAAACTGAAATTTACCGCACGCCTGAATAGCGCTTGCAATGATCTGCATCGCCTGTGCATCCAGGCCTTCCGGCGTTTCCGAGAGCATAACCGACTTATATGGAGTCTCATTCGGTTTTACGCTTCCGGACAGCGGATGTGTCAAAAGTCGGTATCCCTGGAAGATCATCTTCTGAACTTTTTTAAGTGTGTCCTCATAAGAAAGTTCTTCGTATTCCACATGATAATCTTCCCCCAGTTTTTCTTTTACCAGTGGATTATTTGTGATAATCATAAATCCAGTATTCATAGCCGCTTCTTCCTTTCGTCCCCTGTCCGTTTATGCGGTCTTTTTTGACTCCCTGTGTCTGAAATACTCCAGATAATTTTTTAACATATATCTGGTATCAAAAAAGGACGCCAAAACAACTTCTCTGTTTTAAACGTCCTTTCTGTCTCCTTGTAAATTCGGTAATTCCGGATTCAGAGTGTAGTACCTTTCCCGATCCTTTTGCCTGAAAGTTTCACCATTCAACGAGCTTTACTACTCTACGGTTTGCATCTTCGGCGACCATTTATCAAATATCTTTATAAATGATTCTCTCGCAGGAAATATCAACCTACTATCTAATTGACTGCATTTTTTATACATTTTGCAGCATCTTTCTTGCTGACATGATTACTATAACACACATTTATACAAAATGCTAGTCTTTTTATAGATTTTTTTGTATATTTCTTATTGTTTTTTTCTATAACTATTTTTCAGATATTATACAAATTATCTATTTGCCTTTTTTCTGATTTGGCAGGAAATTATTATAGTAATCGTCATGCGTCTTCTTAACAAGACCACTGAGTGCTACCAGTGCAATCGCATTCGGGATAACCATCATACTGTTAAAGCAGTCTGCCATATTCCATACAAGGTCTACTTCCTGAAGTGATCCGAGTGCTACGCAGATACACACAATGATTGAGTAAATTTTAACAGCTTTTGCCCCAAACAGGTAACGGATGTTTGCTTCACCGAAGAAATACCATCCGATGATCGTTGAGAATGCAAAGAATAACATACAGATCGCGATAAAGATCTCACCGAACTTACCATATAAAGTAGAGAAAGCATACTGGCTCAGCTGTGCACCTGTAAAACCACTCGTTCTTGATCCTGTTGTGATAATAACAAGTGCTGTCAGGTTAAGAATTACGAATGTATCAATGAACACACCGATCATAGCTACAAAGCCCTGTTCAACCGGATGGTTTACTTTTGCTACTGCATGTGCGTGTGGTGTAGAACCCATACCAGCTTCATTGGAGAAGAGACCTCTTGCCACACCTTTCTGTACTGCAAGCTTCAAGGTTGCGCCCATTGCACCACCTGCTACTGCTGCCGGTTTAAACGCACCAACAATAATGTCATGGAATGCTGCCGGGATTGCTGTAACGTTTGCAAAAATTACGATCAAAGAACCTACTATATAAAATGCTGCCATGATCGGCACGATCAGTTCAGTAACTTTTGCGATTCGCTTCATACCACCTGTGAATACAAACAAAGAAACAACTGCTATAAAAATACCCATTGCAATCTTCGGAATTCCGAATGCAGTGTTCCATGATGCTGCGATTGAGTTAGACTGAACTGCATTGCCCATGAATCCAAGTGCAAAGATGATCAGCACTGCAAAAATAGCTGCCAGAACTTTTCCGAACGTTCCTTTAAATGCTCCTCGTATGTAATATACCGGACCACCAGTTACGGTTCCGTCATCACTGACCTGCTTGAACTTCTGAGCCATAACCGCTTCTGCGAAGATCGTTGACATTCCGAGGAATGCGCTGATCCACATCCAGAAGATTGCTCCCGGACCACCGACTGCAATTGCAGTTGCAGCTCCGGCGATATTACCGGTACCAACCTGAGCGGCGATTGCTGTTGCAAGTGCCTGGAAAGAAGACATTCCGTCTTTTCCGGCATCCCCTTTCTTACTAAAAAGTCCGCCAAAAGTTCTGTTCCATCCATCTTTAAAACCACGGATCTGGATAAATCCAAGCTTAAATGTGAACAGCAAGCCAATACCTACAAGTGCTATGATCAGCACCGATCCTGTTAGGACATCATTTACCTTTAATACTAAATCGTTAATACTCATACGGTAACCCTCCTTTTTAATAGACATCCCTTATAGTTTTTATCTGTTGAATCTATAATAACCTATTTATAGTTTTTATGCAATATTTTCAGTTAACTTATTTATTTTTTGTGTATTATCACCATGTTATTACGATAACATAATAAATTTGCTCTAAATAAGTGCGTTTTTTCGCGCTTTTCTGTGTTTGTCAAAAACTCAGTTTTCATATTTTTCGTCAAATTGTCTAATTAATGACGATTTAATATCTATGCATTTCCATGGGATTTATAGATTCTTTCAGATGAACGCATTAATTTTTTACTATATTGATATTTCAAAGAAGTTATTTTCAGACCATGAAACATAAATAAAAAGCAGGAAACAATCTTCCGTCTTACCCGGAAATCTGCTTCCTGCTCTTCCATTCTGTTTATTCAGTTATTCTATACATTGATCTCTGCTTTTACACCAAGCAGCTCTTTATTTTCATCCAGGATCGGCCGGATCACATTCTTAAGGAATGCTTCGACCTGTTCTTTGGAACGTCCTACATATTTGGATGGATCCATTGTTTTCTGAAGATCTTCCAGACTCAGATTAAATGCATCATCTGACGCGATCAGTTCAAGAAGGTTGTTGTCCAGACCTTTTTCTTTAACATTCTTTCCTGCTTCCATCGAAAGTTCACGGATTCTTTCATGCAGTTCCTGACGGTCTCCACCAGCTTTTACTGCATCCATCATAATATTCTCTGTTGCCATGAACGGAAGTTCAGACATCAGGCGTTTTTCAATTACTTTTGGATATACAACCAGTCCGTCAACGACATTCAGGCACAGATCCAGAATACCGTCAATCGCAAGAAAACCTTCCGGTACACTCAGACGCTTGTTCGCAGAGTCATCCAGAGTACGTTCAAACCACTGTGTAGCAGAAGTAATCGCCGGGTTCAGCGCATCAATCATCACGTAACGGGACAGAGATGCGATTCGTTCGCTTCTCATTGGATTTCTCTTATATGCCATTGCAGAAGATCCGATCTGTGTCTTTTCAAACGGCTCTTCCACTTCTTTCAGATGCTGGAGAAGACGGATGTCATTGGAGAATTTGTGTGCACTTGCTGCAATTCCGGCAAGAACATTCACAACTCTTGTATCCACTTTACGGGAATAGGTCTGTCCGGATACCGGATAGCATGCTTCAAATCCCATCTTCTTAGCAATCATTGGATCGATCTTATCAATGGTTTCCTGATCTCCCTCAAACAGTTCCAGGAAGCTTGCCTGTGTACCGGTTGTTCCTTTTGATCCAAGAAGTTTCAGGCTTCCAAGCACATAATCAAGATCTGCAAGATCCATAGAAAATTCCTGCATCCACAGAGTTGCTCTCTTCCCAACCGTTGTCGGCTGTGCTGGCTGGAAATGAGTAAATGCAAGTGTCGGAAGATCTTTATACTGATCTGCGAACTTTGAAAGTTCATCCAGAACATTAACCAGCTTTTTCTTAACAAGTTTCAGAGCCTCTGCCATGATAATGATATCGGTATTATCACCTACATAACAGGAAGTTGCTCCCAGATGAATGATCCCTTTTGCTTTCGGGCACTGCTGTCCATATGCATATACATGAGACATCACATCATGGCGCACTACTTTTTCACGTGCTTTTGCGACATCGTAATTGATATCCTCTGCATGCTCTTTCAGTTCTGCGATCTGTTCATCTGTAATATTGAGCCCCAGCTCTTTTTCTGTCTCTGCAAGTGCGATCCAGAGTTTTCTCCATGTCTTAAATTTCATGTCCGGAGAAAAAATATACTGCATCTCCTTGCTGGCATACCGCTCTGAAAGCGGACTTACATACTTGTCGTATCCCATAGTCTTATCCTCCCTATTCTTCTGACTCAAACGCGTGGGAAATATCTTTTCCCGGAACGCGCATCGGGTAATTTCCTGTAAAACATGCATCGCAGTATCCAAGATCTCCAACCATGTCTTTCAGCTTATCTATTTCCATATATCCAAGAGAATCTGCTCCGATCATTTCACGGATCTGCTCCGTTGTATGTGAATGAGCAATGAGCTGATCATTCGACGGTACATCTGTACCAAAATAACAAGGATGTAAAAACGGTGGCGAACTGATTCTTACATGAACTTCTTTTGCTCCTGCTTTTTTGAGCATCTTGATGATATTTGCACAGGTCGTTCCACGGACGATGGAATCATCTACCATAACAATACGCTTGCCCCGTACAACCTCTTCAATAACATTCAGTTTGATCTTCACACTGGACTCTCTCTGACTCTGTTTCGGCTTGATAAAGGTTCTTCCTACATAACTGTTCTTGTGGAATGCCATACCGTAAGGGATTCCGGAATATTCCGAATATCCTTTTGCCGCAACCAGTCCGGAATCCGGCACACCGACAACCAGATCAGCCTCTACCGGATAAGACTGTGCAAGAGCCTTTCCTGCAACAATCCTTGCATGATATACATTGATGTTGTCGATTACGCTGTCCATACGTGCAAAATAAATGTACTCAAAAATACAACGTGCCTGCTTTTCAGGTGGAATCTGCATACTTTTGTCCGAAGATACTCCATGCTTTGTAAAGCTGACAATCTCTCCCGGTTCCACGTCACGGATAAAGTCTGCACCAACTGCTGCAAGGGCACAGCTTTCCGATGCCAGGAACCAAGTATTATCTCTCTTGCCGATACAGAGTGGTTTGAGACCAAATGGATCTCTCGCTCCGATCATCTTACGCGGGCTTGATACAACCAGTGCATATGCGCCTTCAATTTTCTTCATTGCATTCCTGACCGCATCCTCTGCCTTTGAAACCTTCAGACGCTCTCTTGCAATATGATAGGCAATCACTTCCGAATCAATCGTTGTCTGGAAGATTGCTCCGGTATATTCCAGTTCATGACGAAGCTCGATCGCATTCGTCAGATTACCATTATGGGCAATCACCAATGTACCTTTCACATAATTCAGAACCAGTGGCTGTGCATTTTCCGCACGAGTTCCCCCTGCTGTCGAATACCGCACATGTCCGACGCCAAGGTTTCCCTTTAATTTGCCAAGTTCTTCCTCATCGAATACTTCATTGACTAGTCCTAGTCCCTTTCTGAAATGAACTTTCCGCTTGCCATAGGTATCTGTCACTGCAATTCCGCAGCTTTCCTGCCCTCTGTGCTGAAGGGCAAACAAACCATAGTACACTGACGGCGCAACATCGCCACCATCCATATCATAGGCACCGAATACACCACATTCTTCACCTAAACCAGTCTCTACTCTTTCAAGTTCGCTCATCGTTTTGTCTTCTCCTATTTGTTGTATCCGCTTAATTTTTACATAGAGAGTATAATACATGATTTTCCGAAAATCAATACACAGCCTTGAACTTTCTCCCGTACACTATGCTCTTCTGTACTCTTTTTTCCATTCTTCAAACAGTTCCTTTGACGGTTCGATGTTGATATTTTCTCTCACTTTTTCTATCTTTTCTGTAAGTTTGTTGTCAATTTCCAAAAGGATTTCATTGCCCATGACCATCTTCTGATATTCATCCTGCGGCATGTATCTGGAACTTGCATACAGGTAACCTTCGAGCATTTTATTATCTTCACAGATCTTATACGCCTTCTCATACATTCTCGCCGACTCTTCATACAGAAATGCTCTCCCATATGCTCCGGCAAGACACGCAGACACGCGACCATAAAAACGCTTATCTACCGAATCATCCTTTTCTCCGTTGACGATCGACATGTAAACCAGGATTGCCGATTCCAGTTCTCCACTTTCCATCAGCTTATCTGCTTTGTATTTCTGACGTTCTACTTCTTTCTGGTTCTTGAGTTTCTCCAGAACATTCTGGATGTGTGCCATTTCACCCGGTGTGTAGATTCTGGATTCATGTAGCACAAGAACCACAAATTTCTCCACGGAACCATGATTCCGGATCAGTTCCACCAGCTTTACTGCAAGATCCTGCATTTCCAGTTCATCTGCGATCCATCTGCAGAGCTGCTCATTCATGATCGTATAATCGATCAGATACAGATTGTTGCACAGATAATAACACAGCTCTTCCAGTGTACTGATCCTTGTATGGATCCTCGAAATTTCATAGGGATGTTTTGCCTTTTTCTTATGACAAAGAATTAAACTGCCCATTGCTGCCTCCTAATTCAATGATCTTCTCCAACCGGAATCCTGATGGCGCAAAAAATTCGCCAAATCCCATATCTTCAAAAATAATATGACAGGTCTTTTCATCCGAGAAGAATGTACTAATTTTCAGACGAAGCGCATAGTTTTTCCGGTCCGGCATACCTTTCAGAGAAACCGACTCCACAAGATGCCTGCCGGTCACCAGAGAATCTACATGGATCTCAATATCCTCTGTATCACCAAGAAGCACCTCGAACTGTCTGTCTGATTCGTACCAGTGATTGCCCCAGGATACCAGTGGGTACCAGCCTTCTTCTCCATTCACGCGCATCCGCACGGAAATCTGCTCGGTCAGTTTTGTCTCATCCAGGTAGACTGGTGCATCTGACTGTTCCTCTTTTCTGCGCTGCGCTGTATAACACGCTCCTTTACTGTACAGATTATTTCCCATAAACGCACGGCGTCCGTTACAGAGAACGCGCAGAGAATTCGGATACCAGTTATTTTCAAATCCATCTCCTGTCAAAAAGACAGAAGAGATCATCTTCTTGTTGAATACACTCTGGATAAAACGTTTAAAATGCTCATCTGCCGCTTTTGCCTTCTCAACATGCAGCACCGGATAAACTGCTTCCAGTTCTTCCATACGTGCATCTGCCACCTTGTCCACCGTCACAAAGCTTTCTCTGCTTTTCTGCGAACTGTTCTTCAGTTCCCGCAACATATATGCCCGGATCACATCCTCGTCACAGTAAAAAAGTGCCGCTTCATACTGCCATAATTCTTTCGGCTGGTTAAACATATAATGACAGAAGCTTTCCTTGTAGTCCTGAACATAAATATTTTCCTTTGCCACTCCGAGTTTCTGTCCGATTCCCTTCAGCAAGACGCGGATGTCTTCGTTTTTCTCCGGGACTGTAAACGTGATGCTTTCAATTTCTTCAAATCCGTTCAACGTGTACTTTACAAAATCCGCCAGCAGCTGGACGCCTTCATATTCCTGTCCGTCTACCTCAATTTTCCTATTGCCAAGCGCACACTCCCAGATCCCTTCCACGCAGATACTGTCCCTTACCGTAGACATCCTTCTTGCCTGTCTTCCGTAAGTCCAGGTCTCTTTATAATAGTTCATCACCAGAGGAATCTGATTGTTCTCTTTTTCAATTCCGGTATCCACCGTCTCCGGTTCCTGTGTTTTTTCATTATAATAACTGATCTGACACATCTTTGCATTGATGTCATATCCTATAATACTTCCATGTGTCATGAAGTATTTCCTCCTTTAGTAAGCAACAAAAATATCCTCAGCAAGCTGTTTTTCTGTTGCAAATTCCTTCATCGCGATTGCCAGTGCTTCATTCTTCAGTGATGTCATATCATTCAGTCTTCCAAATTTTCCGATTGGTCTCACCTCACGCGGCTTATAGTCACTTTTTTCCGTAACCGTCACCTTATCCTTATTCGTCTCTGTAAAATAATAACGCAGAGATTCATCACCAAACAAAATAAAGCTCTTGATATAAGTGTCTTCATATGCCGGAAGCAGTATTTCTTCCTGATAATTCATATTATCACTTTCGCCTTTCCGTATCTGGTAGGAAATTGCCACTTTGCTTCCAGGTTTTGCGTGATATTCGATCATCGTCTTATCATAAAGCTGCACTTCTCTGAGCCAGTTCTCCGGATACTTCAAATAGAAAGAAAAATACAGCTGTTTTTCACACATTTCGCGCAGGAATTCCCGTAGCATCGGTTCCAGTTCCTGATGCACTTCCCTGCTGGAATAATATTTTAGCAGGGCGATCTTACAGATATCCGGAAGATCTTCCTCTTTGCGGTATTCATTTGCGATGATTACAAAAATACATCCTTTTACCTGGCGTCCGTTCACCACATATTCTCTTGAAACATAAGCAAGATATGCTCTCTTTAAACGGAAATACGTTCTTCCTTCATAATAATCCGCAAAAATTTCTTCCTCACCAAACATAGTTTCCGAGAAAAGCATCTGCGTAATGATTCTTTCTGAAAGCTTGTAGGTTGTAATATCATAATCTCTTGCCACATGCCAGAGTTTCTTCATATTACGGGTCGATCCACAATAATACTCAGCAAGATAAGACAGCGTCTGCTTATCATACTGATCTTTCAGAAACAGTTCAAAGCATAATGCCAGAAGAAAATCATCCTCCTCCGTACCTTCTTCACGCAGGCGCATACTGCACATTTTAAACACTTCTTTTTCATCTGCCATCTCCAGCCCGTGCTCTCTAAGCATATCCCAGGTCAGTTCTTTTTTCTCTTTCTTTCGTTCCTCTTCCTCATGCTCTTCCTGATATTTTTTGCAGATTTCCATATACCGGTTCTCATAGAACATCCTCATAGTCTCATATGGAATGGAATCAATGTAATGGCGGCCGTCTTTTGATTCCCAGACAATCCGTGCGTCTTTATTGTATAAATATACAATCACTCCATCCGCACTGTACTGTACTTTCTGACTGATCGTTCCGTCAGGCTCGATTACCATGACAAACGCCATGTTCTTTACCGTTGTCTTAATCTCATAAGCATGGCAGATATCATAAACTGCTCGGATTCTTTCCGGTGTCATATCCCGCTCAGTACAGCAGCGTTTGTAAATAATATGCAGAATATCATTGATCCTTCGATTCTCAAGCTGCATCCAGGCAAACCGCTCCATCTGCTCTCTGTAAGCACTGTAAAGCTCACTGCTTTCTTCCTCACAGTTAATCAGATTTGCATACAACACCGCTGCTTTTTTATATTCCAGTGTGTTTCCATGCCGGAAGTAAAGTAATACGGATTTTGGAAACTGT